>NZ_JAUHUI010000033.1:0-69882 GCF_030418155.1 Pseudomonas sp. 2,4-D | reverse complement strand
CTGGCCCGAAACAAACGTAGGAGCGGGTTTACCCGCGAAGCGCCGCGCGGGCGGCGCTCGATCTCACAGGCGCTGAATATCTCAAGCCGGCCACCTGGCAGCCCTGATGCAATCCCCCCTCCCCCAACCACACAACCCGCTACCAGACAAGCTAACAGTTGTCGAGATATGGTTGGGCCAGTCCTTTGCGTATACTGCAACCTATGTTCGCCCACACTGCTTTGCGCCAGCGTTGCGCCAAATGGCTTCTCGCAACCGGACTCTTTCTGCTGCTAGGTGCCTGCGTTGAAAAACCCAGCACCCTCGAGCGCGTGAAGGAGGACGGCGTGCTGCGCGTGATCACACGCAACAGCCCGGCAACCTACTTCCAGGACCGTAACGGCGAAACCGGCTTCGAATACGAACTGGTCCAGCATTTCGCCGACGATCTCGGCGTAAAGCTGCAGATCGAGACCGCCGACAACCTGGACGAGCTGTACGACGCCCTCGGCAAACCCTCCGGCCCTGTACTGGCTGCCGCCGGCCTGGTCAGCAGTGAGCGGCGCAAAACCCAGGTGAGATACTCCCATCCCTATCTGGAGGTGACCCCGCAGGTCATCTACCGCAACGGCCGCCCGCGCCCCACCGGCGCCAAGGGTTTGGTCGGCAAGAAGATCATGGTACTCAAGGGCAGCAGCCATGCTGACCAGCTGGCCGAGCTGAAAAAGCAGTACCCGGCCTTGCAATACGAGGAATCCGACGCCGTCGAAGTGGTCGACCTGCTGCGCATGGTGGACGAAGGTCAGATCGACTTGACCCTGGTGGACTCCAACGAACTGGCGATGAACCAGGTGTATTTCCCCAACGTGCGGGTCGCCTTCGATTTGGGCGAAACCCGTGACCAACGCTGGGCAGTGGCCGCAGGCGAAGACAACAGCCTGCTCAACGAAATCAACGAATTTCTCGACAAGGCGCAGAAAAACGGCACCCTTCAACGCTTGAAGGACCGCTACTACGGTCATGTCGACGTACTTGGCTATGTCGGCGCCTACACCTTCGCCCAGCATCTGCAACAGCGCCTGCCCAAGTACGAGAAGCACTTCAAGAGCTACGCCAAGGTCGAGCAGGTCGACTGGCGCCTGTTGGCAGCCATCGGCTACCAGGAATCGATGTGGCAGCCGGAAGTCACCTCCAAGACCGGCGTGCGCGGCCTGATGATGCTGA
Organism: Pseudomonas sp. 2,4-D; assembly: GCF_030418155.1. Classification (NCBI taxonomy): domain Bacteria; kingdom Pseudomonadati; phylum Pseudomonadota; class Gammaproteobacteria; order Pseudomonadales; family Pseudomonadaceae; genus Pseudomonas; species Pseudomonas sp. 2,4-D. Next base: position 68,679 of record NZ_JAUHUI010000033.1, on the reverse strand, counting down.
CCCAGCGCACCGCCCAGGCCATGGGTGTGTCGAACCGACTGGACCCGAGGCAGAGCATCCAGGGCGGCGCCAAGTACTTCATGAAGATCAAAGAAGAGCTTGACGACAGCATCAAGGAGCCGGACCGCACCTGGTTCGCCCTTGCCGCCTACAATGTGGGTGGCGGCCACCTGGAAGACGCCCGCACCTTGGCCAAGCGCGAAAAGCTCAACCCGAACAAGTGGCTGGACGTGAAGAAGATGCTGCCGCGGCTGGCTCAGAAGCAGTGGTATCGGCAGACCAAGTACGGCTATGCCCGTGGGGGCGAACCGGTGCATTTCGTGGCCAACATCCGCCGTTACTACGACATCCTCACCTGGGTGACCCAGCCGCAGCTCGAAGGCCAGGTGGCCGAGGGCAACCTGCATGTGCCCGGGGTCAACAAGGACAAGCCAGCGGATAAGTCGTCGCCGATGTAAGTCAGCAGGCCTCTTCGCGGGTAAACCCGCGCCTACAAGATTTGCGCAGAGCCTGCAGGAGCGGACTTGCCCGCGAAGAGCCCGGTGCAGCTCAAGCCTTGGCCCGGCGGGCCTTGAAGAAGTCGCTGAGGATCTGCCCGCACTCTTGCGCCAGCACCCCACCCTCCACCATCACCCGGTGGTTGAGAAAGCCTTGGCCAAAGAACTGCCCCTGGCTCTGCACGATCCCGGCCTTGGGCTCCAGCGCGCCAAACACCACGCGCATCACCCGCGAATGCACGATCAACCCTGCACACATGCTGCACGGCTCCAGGGTCACATACAGTGTGCTGCCGGGTAGCCGGTAGTTGCTGGCCGACCTGGCTGCCGCCCTGATCGCCACCATCTCGGCATGCGCGCTGGGGTCACTGTCGATGATCGGTCGGTTGAAACCCTGGCCGATCACCTGGCCATGCTGCACCAGCACCGCCCCCACCGGCACCTCGCCCAGCGCCGCGCCTTCGGCGGCCAAGGCCAGCGCCAGACGCATGAATTCCTGATCGCGACTGCGATCGATGATCTGCGGGCGCATCAGACCACCGCGATCGCGGCCATCAGGCCGGTTTCCATGTGGTCGATGACGTGGCAGTGAAACATCCAGGTCCCAGGGTTATCCGCCACCAGTGCTACCTGGGCGCGCTCGTTCTTGCCCAGCAAGTAGGTGTCGGTGAACCACGGTTCCTTGATGTCGTGACGGTTGGAGGCGATCACCTTGAAGCTCATGCCATGCAAGTGGATCGGGTGCTGATACTGGGTCATGTTCTTAAGCTCGAAGATGTAGCTCTTGCCTTTCTGCAACGTGGCGATGGGGCGGTCGGCGCAGGTCTTGTCGGTAATATCCCAGGCCTGGCCGTTGATCTGCCACATGCTCGACGGCTTGGCCGGATCAGGGGTGACAGAGACGTTGGCCGCCCACTCGAAATTGAAGTTCAGCTTTTCGGCATTCTCCAGGTCCGGCTCGGCGATCGGATTGGGCGGCAGCGCTGGCGGCCAGTCACTCGGCACGTCGTTGCTGGCCACCGAACGCAGGGTGCCCAGGCGCACGAAACCGTCGCGCAGGGAAATTTCCTCACCCGCCTCGGGAATGCGGATGGCGAGGCAGATACGCATGCCCGGGCCTAGCCAGTACTCATCCAGCGCTCGCGGGGTCACCGGGTTGCCGTCAAGGGCATAGATTCTCGCCTCGCAGTTGCCCTTGAGGTTGAGGCGGTAGGTCCAGGTGTTGTCCAGGTTCAGCAGGCGCACCCGCACCACCTGGCCGGCCGGTAGCTCGGTGATCGAGTCGGCCTGGCCGTTGATGGTGATCAACCGCCCGGCAGTGCCGTTGCGCGCGGCCTCGCGCGGGATGCTGAAAGGCAGCCATGCGCCCTGCTCGTCCACATGCCAGTTCTTCAGGCTCAGCGTACGCTCATGCAGGAACCCGGTGGGTTCACGCTCCTCGACGATCAGCGGCCCGACCAGACCGCGGCCTAGCTCCTCGGAGCTGCTGACATGGGGGTGATACCAATAGCTGCCGGCGTCCGGCACGCGGAATTTGTAATCGAAGTACTCACCAGGCTTGACCGGCAGTTGCGAAACGTATGGCACACCATCCATCTCCAGCGGCAGGCGGATGCCGTGCCAGTGGATGGTGGTTTCGACCGGCAGGTGATTGATGAAACGCACCCGCAACCAGGTGCCTTGGCGTACCCGCAGTTCGGTGCCAGGTGCCGATGGGCCGAAGGCCCAGGCTTCGGTCTTGAAACCCGGCACCAGCTCCACTTCCAGTGGGGCGGCAATCAGCTCGTAGTCGTGCCCGGCATTCTCGTCCTCGACCTTGCCCAGCCAGTAGCGCGCCGCGCCCCCGGCGCCCAGGCCTACCACAACCAGACCAGTAAGGCCTTTGAGCATTTGTCGACGGGTAAAGGACATCGGTGCGGGTACCTCGTTTCTGCGCAATCAGTCTGCCAGCAGGGGCTGGCGATGAAGGGCGAATACGATACACCTGCATTTGCGAAATATTAAGTGAAGTCTTGTCGCACGACCGGTTAGCGGCCGCGATCGCCAGTGGCAACCCGCTCCCCCCTCGGTACCCAACCAACGCCCCGGGGCTGGCTTGCCGAATTCAGGGTGGGCTGCTTAAGTCTAAAAACGGGGTGCGCAGGTGCTGGCCTTTTGCCCGCCTATCGCGTCAGACAAGACGCCAGCTCTGTGAATGCGAAGGTAGACACCATGTGGCTCAGGAATTCATTACTGCATATCTCGCTCCTGCTCGCTGCAGGCCTGCTGCTGGCACCGAAGATCATCCTGATCGAGTTTTTCTCCCATCGATGGGTGGAGACCGGTATTTTCGATATTGCCCTGTACTTGCTTCAAGACGTGCTGTTAGTGGTCGCCCTCTATGTGATTGCCGCCAACACCATTACCAGAAACAAATTCAACTTCTATCTGTTGAGCATCGCCTCAGGCGCCTTGCTGCTGTTCCTGCTGGTGGACATGCGTGTTCGGGAGCTATGGCTGAAGCCACTGGACTGGCAACTGATAAGCTACAGCCTGCAAAACGCAAGCAACCTGACCTCCGGGGCCGAGGTGTTTCTCACGCAAGCTGCCGGTTTCGGGCACACATTCAGGTTCATTGTCTTTGTGCTTTTTCTGGCTTACCTGGCGACCTGGTCTTTCGCTGGGCTGGCAACCTGCATCGCTTATAAAGAACAGCGCACCCGCACAGTAAAGAAAAGACAGCACCTCTGGGCATCACTGCTGGTGATAGGCGCCCTGCTCTTCGGCTCCATCCATGCCAAAGACGCGCGCTATCACCTGAACGAAAACATTGTCATCAGCCCGCTGGTCACAACACTCAGAAACACCACTTCCTTGACCGCAGCGCCGCATAGACCATCGCTGCCATTCGAACAACCCGCCTACCCGCTGACCAGCGTCAACGAAATCCGAAAACTTCAATCTCACCCCACGCCAGACTTCAAGAACCTGGTCTTCATCGTTCTGGAGTCAGTGCGCTGGAACAGCGTGTTTGCTCCCGACATCAAAACCGCCGAGCGGTACCCCACCTTCGATAAGCTCGCTCGGGAGGGCATGCTCTTCAAATCGTACGTCTCAGTGCCTCACTCGTCCAAAGGCTACCACGCGATCCTGACGGGGCTGCATGCCTACCCTGATATTGAAGTCAAAGAGGCCATGCACCTGCTACAACCCAGTGTCATCCATGAGCTGAAGAACAGGAAAAACATGGAAGCCGTCGCCTTCAGCTCGCTGTACCTGCAGTTCGAAAACATGGAGGGCTTCCTGAAATCCATCGGTGTGTCGAATGCTTACGCAGTTTCGGAGCTCGCCGAGAATCGCTCAAAAAACGCCAGTAGCTTCGGTGAGAGTGATGAACAGCTGTTTTCGTCCAGCATCTCTTACCTGGAAAACATCAAAAAGAATGGCAAGGGTTTCATCGCGCTCTACTTCCCAAGCGCAGCCCACTACCCCTACCAATGCAGCCAAGGGCCCCCATTACGGAGCGAGCTGGAAAAGTATGAAGACTGCATAGCCAAAACAGACAGCGTACTGAGTGAAATGCTGACATCCTTCGACAAGCAAGGCCTTCTGGACTCGACATTATTCGTGCTCGTGGGTGACCACGGTGAGTCGTTTGGTGAGCACGGTCTGTTCATCCACAACGCTTCCATGTACGAAGAAGAAGTGAGCGTACCCCTGATTTTCTGGGGCAAGGGAAAGTCACTGCCCAAACCCGCCTCAACGATCAGTCACCAGATCGATATTGCGCCCACGGTTGCCGATTTTTTTGGTGTGACCGATTCCCCCCTCTCTGTACAAGGCATCAGCTTGTTGAGGGAACATGGGAAACGCACATTCTTCATGTCCACGTTCTTTGACCAACTGGCGTCAGCCTTGGTGGAGCACCCTTACAAATACATATACGAATTCAGTTCGGACACCCTGACTAAATACAATATCGAGGATGACCCGCAGGAAAAGCACCCGCAACGCGTGGAGGGTGATGAGTTCATCGCAGTGAGAAGCAGGCTGCTTTCCTATAATGCCTACCAGAAAGCGCTATTTGCCAGAAAGCCAGAAGGATAAGCAATCTGAACGAACAAGAACCAGAAAGCCCGCAATTATGCGGGCTTTCTGGTGTATCCGTGCCTGCGGGTACCAGCCTGGGCTGGCTACCCGATCATTCCCACTCGATAGTGGCAGGCGGCTTGCTCGACACGTCGTAGGTAACGCGCGAGATACCGTCGATTTCGTTGATGATACGACCGCTGACAGTTTCCAGCAGCTCGTACGGCAGGTGTGCCCAACGCGCGGTCATGAAGTCCACGGTCTCGACGGCACGCAGGGCCACGACCCAGGCGTAGCGACGGCCGTCGCCGACGACGCCGACCGACTTGACCGGCTGGAACACCACGAACGCCTGGCTGGTCTTGTGGTACCAGTCGGCCTTGCGCAGCTCTTCGATGAAGATGTGGTCGGCGCGACGCAGGATGTCGGCGTATTCCTTCTTCACTTCACCGAGGATACGCACGCCCAGGCCCGGGCCCGGGAACGGGTGGCGGTAGACCATGTCGTATGGCAGGCCCAGCTCCAGGCCGATCTTGCGCACTTCGTCCTTGAACAGTTCACGCAGCGGCTCGACCAGCTTGAGGTTCATTTCCTCCGGCAGGCCGCCTACGTTGTGGTGCGACTTGATCACGTGGGCCTTGCCGCTCTTGGCGCCAGCCGACTCGATCACGTCCGGGTAGATGGTGCCCTGGGCGAGGAACTGGATGTTCTCCAGCTTGCTGGCTTCGGCATCGAACACATCGATGAAGGTGCGGCCGATGATCTTGCGCTTCTTCTCAGGGTCGGCTTCGCCTTCCAGGTTGTCGAGGAACTGCTTTTCAGCGTCGGCGCGGATCACCTTGACGCCCATGTTCTCTTTGAACATGGCCATCACCTGGTCGCCTTCGTGCAGGCGCAGCAGGCCGTTGTCGACGAATACGCAGGTCAGCTGGTCGCCGATGGCGCGGTGCAGCAGCGCGGCAACCACCGAGCTGTCAACGCCGCCGGACAGGCCCAGCAGAACGTTGGCCGAACCGACTTGCGCACGCACCTGGGCGATGGCGTCTTCGACGATGTTGGACGCCGTCCACAGGGCTTCACAGCCGCAGATGTCCTGCACGAAGCGGGACAGGATGCGACCACCTTGCTTGGTGTGGGTCACTTCGGGGTGGAACTGCACGCCGTAGTAGCCGCGGACGTCGTCGTACATGCCGGCGATCGGGCAGCTTGGGGTGCTGGCCAGAATGTTGAAGTTGCCAGGCATCTGGGTGACCTTGTCACCGTGGCTCATCCACACGTCCAGGCCCAGCACGCCGTCGTCGTCAACGTGGTCTTCGATGCCGTCGAGCAGGCGGCTCTTGCCGACAACGTCCACGCGGGCATAACCGAACTCACGCAGGTCGGAACCTTCTACCTTGCCGCCCATCTGCTCGGCCATGGTCTGCATGCCGTAGCAGATACCCAGCACAGGCACATTCAGGTCAAACACGGCCTGCGGAGCGCGCGGGCTGTTGGCTTCGTGGACCGACTCGGGGCCGCCGGCGAGGATGATGCCGCGCGGGTTGAATTCGCGGATCGCTTCATCGTCCATGTCGAACGGGTGCAGTTCGCAGTACACGCCGATTTCGCGCACGCGGCGGGCGATCAGCTGGGTGTACTGGGAACCGAAATCGAGGATCAGGATGCGGTGAGCGTGAATGTCGAGGGCCATGACTCAATCTCGTCAGTGGAAATCGGAAACGACGCGGGGCTGTCATGACAGCCCCGCTTTATGTTGTAGCTGGAAGCCTCAGCCTACGCGGTAGTTAGGGGCTTCTTTGGTGATTTGCACGTCGTGCACGTGGGACTCGGCCATGCCGGCACCGGTGATGCGCACGAACTCCGGCTTGGTGCGCATTTCTTCGATGGTTGCGCTGCCGGTGTAGCCCATGGACGAACGCAGGCCGCCCATCAGCTGGTGGATGATCGCGGCCAGGGCGCCTTTGTAAGGAACGCGGCCTTCGATGCCTTCCGGTACCAGCTTCTCGGCGCCGGCCGAGGAGTCCTGGAAGTAACGGTCGGACGAGCCTTGCGCCTGTGCCATGGCACCCAGCGAGCCCATGCCGCGGTAGGCCTTGTAGGAACGGCCCTGGAACAGCTCGACTTCACCCGGGGCCTCTTCGGTACCGGCGAACATCGAACCCATCATCACGCAGGAAGCACCGGCAACGATGGCCTTGGACAGGTCACCGGAGAAGCGGATACCGCCGTCAGCGATCAGTGGCACGCCAGTGCCTTCCAGTGCTGCGGCGACGTTGGCGATGGCGCTGATTTGCGGCACGCCGACACCGGCAACGATACGAGTGGTGCAGATAGAGCCAGGGCCGATACCGACCTTGACCGCATCGGCACCCGCTTCGGCCAGGGCCTTGGCGGCAGCGCCGGTGGCGATGTTGCCGCCGATCACCTGCACTTGCGGGTAGGTTTCCTTCACCCAGCGTACGCGGTCGATCACACCTTTGGAGTGGCCGTGGGCAGTGTCGACGACGACGACATCAACGCCAGCCGCCACCAGGGCAGCAACGCGCTCGCCGGTGTCCTTGCCGGTGCCGACGGCGGCCCCGACGCGCAGGCGACCTTGGTCGTCCTTGCTGGCCAGCGGGTAAGCCTTGGCCTTTTCGATGTCCTTGACGGTCATCATGCCCTTGAGGTTGAACTTGTCGTCAACGATCAGGACTTTTTCCAGGCGATGCTTGTGCAGCAGCTCGCGAACTTCGTTCTTGTCGGCGCCTTCGCGGACGGTGACCAGGCGCTCTTTCGGCGTCATCACGTCGCGAACCTTGGCGTCCAGGCGATTTTCGAAGCGCACGTCACGGGAGGTGACGATGCCGACCAGGTCGCCGTTGGCCAATACTGGCACGCCGGAGATGTTGTTCAGGCGGGTCAGCTCGAACAGGTCGCGCACAGTGGCATCGGCGTCGATGGTGATCGGGTCCTTGACCACGCCAGCCTCGAACTTCTTGACCTTGCGCACTTCGCCGGCCTGTTGTTCGATGGTCATGTTCTTGTGGATGATGCCGATACCGCCTTCCTGAGCCATGGCAATGGCCAGACGCGCTTCGGTCACGGTATCCATGGCAGCGGAAACCAGCGGAATGTTCAGCTCGATGCCACGGGTCAAACGGGTCTTGAGACTGACTTCATTGGGCAGTACCTCGGAATAGCCAGGTACAAGGAGGATATCGTCGAAGGTCAGGGCTTCTTGGCTGATACGCAGCATCGCGGGGGCTCCCGGGCGGGAAAAATGGAAGCGCGCCATTATACTCATGCATGGCGCGCCGCTCAATGCAAAATAAGGGCCTTCGGTCAGGCTTGTGGCAGTTTTACCTGCACCACGGCCACCGGCTGGTCGAGCCAGTCGGCGAAGCTGTCGAGAAAGGCCTGGGTGAACCCGGCCTCGCCCCAGTTGTTGAAGATGAACCCCAGGTTGGAAAAGGCACATGGCTGCAGGTAAATGAAGCCATTGATGTCATCTTCGAAGCCGCACAGTGGGCAGGTGAAGTTGTCGCTCACTGCCGGCATCCACTCTTCCAGGCTTTCGAACAACGGCTCACCTACCTCGCGCCGGCACTCCGGGCAACCGGCTTCTTCGAGGAAGCCTTCGGTGGGGGTATAGATGCAGCGTTTGAGCATCACTTCCAGGCCGTTGACCGGTTCGTCGAAGGGCAGTTTTTCCGGGTGCAGGGCCACTTTGCGCGCCCCTGCCGCCAGGGCGTGGCCCATGCGGTTGCCGGTGCGGCCACAGGTGGTCAGCTGCTCCTCGACGACCTTTTCGCGCACCAGCCAGCGCAGGATGGCACGGGCACGGGCTTCATGCACCGGGACGGTAGACAGCTTTGGAACGATGATGCTCTGGGTGTTCATGAACGGGACAAGCCTGAGAAACGCCGGTAATGACGCAATTCTACCGCTCAGGCGCTCAGGTAGCGACCAATCAACGCCAGCCCACTGGCCAGCACCAGCCAGGTCACCAGCCGTACGAACGCTTCGCGGGACAACCGGTTGGTCAACCGACGCCCTACCCAAAGGCCAATGAACATGACAGGCAGCAGGGAGACGGCGAGCAGCAGCAGGCTTTGGTCGGCATAGACACCGGCAATCAGGAACAGTGACAGACGCACTATCGTACTGCAGCTGATCAGCGCGCTCTGGGTGGCGCGTACCTGTTCCTTCACCTCCAGCCGTGCGCTCAGGTAAAGGGCATATAGAAACCCGCCGCTGCCGAACAAAGCCCCGAACAACCCGCCTGCCGTGCCCATCGGCATCGCCCAGAAGCCGGACAGGCTGGCTGGCCTCACTTTCACTGCCAGCCCGTAAACTGCATAGGCAGTCACGAATACCCCCATCAACAGCAGCAACAGGTCGGACTTCAGTTGCAGCAGGAACACCACGCCCAACGTACAACCCAAGGCCATGAAGGGCAGCAGCCGCAGCAATTCACTGCGGACCACATCCCGGCGCGACGGCAGCAGGTTGCCGAACGCGGCCACGAAATCCAGCAGCACCAGCAACGGGATGATGCGTGACAACGGCATGAAGTGAATCAGCACCGGCCCCGCCACGAGTGCAGTACCGAAGCCGGCGATGCCGAAGACGATGTAGGCCGCGGCAATGGCGAACAGGATCGGCAGCCAGTCAAGGCCGGAAAACGACAGTTGGGCAAGCATGGCAGCAGTTCCTGGGAAGACAGGCAAAGGTTAGCCAGCCATGAGCCATGCCGACTAATATGCCTTTAGCCCAAAAGCCATCTCGAAAAGGCATGACATGACGTCGATCCGACAATTGCGTTACTTCGTGGAAATCGCCGAGTGTGGCAGTTTCAGCAGTGCAGCCGAGCGACTGTACGTCGCCCAGTCGGCCCTCAGCCGGCAGATCAAGGAACTGGAGCAGCAACTGGGCACGCCGCTGTTCGAACGCACGGCGCGCCTGCCTCGCCTGACGCTGGCCGGTCAGGCCTTTCTTGAACGGGCGCGACGCTTGCTGGCTGACCTGGCACAGGCTGAGCGGGTTACCCGTGACATTGGCCAAGGGTTGCAAGGCAGCTTGCGCCTGAACCATTCCAGCACCGTGCCGCTGACCGGCGGGCTTCTGGCTCGCCTGGGGAACTACCTGAAGCACAACCCGGGGGTTTCGCTGGAGATTGCGCAGCAGTCATCGGAGGCACAGCTGGAAGACATTGCTGCCGGACGGCTGGATATCGGCCTGTTGCGCTTGCCGGTGCTGCGCCAGCATGAAGGCGTGGTGCTGCATGAATTGTTCGACGAACCCTTGTTGCTAGCGGTCGCCGCTGGGCACCCCTTGGCGGGTACTCAGTACGTGCAACTGGAGCAATTGAAGGAAGAACGCTTCATTTCCATCCCGCACCGGGATCGCGGTGGCTTGAGCTACCTGTCTGCCTCGTTGTGCATGGGGGCAGGGTTCTTCCCGCAGGCGGCGCAGGTGCTGTCACGCAAGACTACGCAGTTGCAGCTGATACAGGCGGGGTTTGGGGTTGCGTTGTTGCCAGAGTGCATGAGGCAGATCGCACCCGCTTCGGTCAGCTTCGTGGCACTGGAAGGAGATTGCCAGAGCACAGTGGCGCTGGCCTGTCGCCGCGATGCGGGGCAGATAGCCCGGCAGTTCGTAACGGCCCTGCAGGCCTGAACCTTGTTCTTTGCCGGCACACCTGCTCCAACGGGGCCTGGGACAGACAACCGGGGCCGATGTCATTTATGATGCCTGCCATGATCAAAGACCCTTTCGAACGACTCGGGCTGGACCGCGAGGTCCTTACCGTCAGCCAACTCAACGGCCGCGCCCGCGTGCTGCTGGAAGACGTTTTCCGCAGCGTGTGGGTGGAAGGCGAAATCTCCAACCTCGCCCGCCCGGCGTCCGGCCACATGTACTTCACCCTCAAGGACAGCGGCGCCCAGGTGCGTTGTGCGTTGTTCCGGCAGAACGCCACGCGGGTACGCCAGGCGCTGCGCGACGGCCTGGCGGTGCGGGTGCGTGGCAAGGTTTCGCTGTTCGAGGGACGTGGCGACTACCAACTGATTCTCGACACCGTCGAGCCAGCCGGTGATGGCGCGCTGCGCCTGGCTTTCGAGGCCCTGAAGGAAAAGCTCGGTGCCGAGGGGCTGTTCAGCGCCGAACGAAAGAAGCCACTGCCGGCTCACCCGCAGCGCATCGGCATCATCACCTCGCCCACTGGCGCGGTGATCCGCGACATCATCAGCGTGTTCGGCCGCCGTGCCCCGCAGGTGGAGCTGAACCTGATACCTACGGCGGTACAGGGCCGCGAAGCCATCGCGCAGATCGTACGCGCCATCCGCCTGGCCGACAGCCTCGGCTTCGATGCGCTGATTCTGGCGCGGGGTGGGGGTTCGCTGGAAGACCTGTGGTGTTTCAACGAGGAAGCCGTGGCGCGTGCCGTGGCCGCCTGCGTCACGCCGATTGTCAGCGCCGTGGGCCATGAAACCGACGTGTCGATCAGCGACTTCGTGGCTGACGTGCGCGCGCCCACACCGTCTGCTGCCGCCGAGCTGCTGGCCCCTGACAACAGCGGCCTTCGGCAACGCCTGGATGGCCTGCAACGGCGCCTTCTGCTGCGCATCCAGAACCGCCTGACCCACGACCGCCTGCGCCTGGAGTCACTCACCCGGCGCCTGCGCCACCCAGGCGAGCGTTTGCGCCAGCAGGCTCAACGCCTGGACGACCTGGACATGCGCCTGCGTCGTGCGTTCATGCTCAACCTCAATCAGCGCCGCGAACGACTGGCACGCCTGGACGCCCGCCTGGCCGCACAGCATCCAGGGCGTAACCTGAAACTGCTGAACCAGCGCCTGGACAGCCTGGCCGAGCGCCTGCCACGGGCCATGCGCGAGGTGCTAAAGGACCGTCGCCAGCGGTTCCAGGCCCAGTTGCAGACACTGCAGGTGGTCAGTCCGCTGGCCACCCTGGCCCGCGGATACAGCATTTTGCTGGATGAACAAGGCCAGGCCATTCGCAGCGCCGAACAGACCCGCAACGGCCAACGCCTGACCGCCCGCCTGAACGAAGGCGAGCTGCTGGTGCGGGTCGAAGACAACCACCTGACCCCGGTCACCCTCTCACTACTGGACTGACACATGCCCCGCGTGCTCGCGCCCCTGCTTGCCCTTTCCCTGCTGCTGTTGGCCGGCGGCGCCCAGGCCAGCTACATCACCCGCACACTGAACAAACCGGTACCCGGCGGTGTGGCAGTCGTCGACCTGGGCCCCGCCACCAGCGCACCCAGCGCCCGTTTCGACGGCAAACCGGTGCTGGTGGTGAAGGAGCAGGACAACTGGCTGGCCATCGTCGGCATCCCGCTGACCCAGAAGCCCGGCACCGCAGTGCTGAACCAGGGCGGGCGCACCCTGCCTTTCAGCGTAGGCAGCAAGAAGTACCCTGAGCAGCGCATCACCCTGAAGAACACGCGCCAGGTCAACCCGAACCCCGCCGACCTCAAACGCATCGACCGCGAACTGGCCGAGCAGATCAAGGCCTACCGCAGCTTCAGCCCGAACCTGCCGAGCAACCTGATTCTCGATAAGCCAGTCAACGGCCCGCTTTCGAGCAAGTTCGGCGTGCGCCGCTTCTTCAACGGCGAAGAACGCAACCCGCATGCAGGGCTGGATTTTGCGGTGCCGGCAGGCACGCCGATCAAGACACCCGCCAATGGCAAAGTGATTCTGGTGGGGGATTATTTCTTCAACGGCCGCACGGTGTTCGTCGACCATGGGCAGGGCTTTATCAGCATGTTCTGCCACATGTCGAAAATCGATGTGCAGGTCGGCCAGCAACTGCGTCGTGGCGAGGTGGTCGGACGCGTGGGCTCGACCGGGCGGGCTACCGGGCCGCACATGCACTGGAACGTCAGCCTGAACGATGCGCGGGTGGACCCGGCGATTTTCATTGGCGCGTTCCAGCCCTGAAACTGCGGCGCCTGCTTCGCGGGCACGCCCGCTCCCACAGGTACAGCGAAGCCTTCAGACACAGCACAATACTTGTGGGAGCGGGCATGCCCGCGAAGAGGCCAGCACAGTCGACAGCAGTTCAACTGTGTTGCGCCATCGAAAAATACTGCGCAAACATCAATAAGCGCCCAGCAGATCCAAGCCATAAAATCTCGCCTAATCACTTTTTTTAAGCATTCCTCTCAATTTTTCCCGAACGCTTGCCATCCCCCACCCCACTGGTTAAGTTTGAAGGCATGAAAACCTTCAGCACCCTCATCCTGCTCCGACAACATCGCAGCCTCTGCCTGGTCAGCGCCCGACTACCAGACTGAATCGCGTCGCCTCGCCTCTTTATATCGTTATCGCTCGGCAGGCCCGATCTCGGCCGCACACAAAAGGATTGCTTCCATGACCATGCTCAAAGACCCTTCGAAGAAATACCGCGCTTTCCCGACCATCGACCTGCCTGACCGTACCTGGCCGTCGAAGACCATCACCCAGGCACCTATCTGGTGCAGTTCCGACCTGCGTGACGGCAACCAGTCGCTGATAGAGCCGATGGACTCGGAGAAGAAACTGCGCTTCTGGAAGACCTTGGTGCAGGTTGGCGTGAAGGAGATCGAAGCCTCGTTCCCGTCTGCCTCACAAACCGATTTCGACTTCGTGCGCACCCTGATCGAGGACGGCCACATCCCGGATGACACCACCATCCAGGTGCTCACCCAGGCACGTGAAGACCTGATTGCCCGTACTTTCGAATCGCTGCGCGGTGCAAAGAAGGCCATCGTCCACCTGTACAACGCCACCAGCCCGTCGTTCCGCCGCATCGTCTTCAATCAGGACAAGCAAGGCGTGAAGGAAATCGCGGTGAACGCGGCCAAGCTGTTCGTCAAGTACGCCGCCCAGCAGCCAGAAACCCAGTGGACCTTCCAGTACTCGCCAGAAACCTTCAGCGCCACTGAAATGGAGTTCGCCAAGGAGGTCTGCGACGCGGTCATCGAGGTGTGGAACCCTACCCCTGAACACAAGATCATCCTCAACCTGCCGGCCACCGTGGAAGTGTCCACGCCAAATATCTACGCCGACCAGATCGAGTGGTTCTGCCGCAATGTCAGCCGCCGCGACAGCGTGATCATCAGCCTGCACTGCCACAACGACCGTGGCACCGGCATCGCTGCCACCGAACTGGGCCTCATGGCCGGCGCCGACCGTGCCGAAGGCTGCCTGTTCGGCAACGGCGAGCGTACCGGTAACGTCGACCTGGTGACCTTGGCACTGAACCTCTACACCCAAGGCATCGACCCGTTGCTGGACTTCTCCGACATCGACGGCGTGCGCAAGGTGGTCGAAGAATGCAACCAGTTGCCGGTACATCCACGTCACCCGTATGTGGGCGACCTGGTCCATACCGCGTTCTCCGGCTCGCACCAGGACGCCATCCGCAAGGGCTTCGCCAAGCAGCAGGAAGGCGAATTGTGGGAAGTGCCATACCTGCCGATCGACCCGGCCGACATCGGCCGTAGCTACGAGGCGGTGATCCGCGTCAACAGCCAGTCGGGCAAAGGCGGCATTACCTACCTGCTCGAGCAGGAATACGGCATCAGCCTGCCGCGCCGCATGCAGATCGAATTCAGCCAGGTGGTGCAGGGTGAAACCGACCGTCTGGGCCTGGAAATGACCGCCCAGCAAATCTACAGCCTGTTGCACAAGGAATACCTCCAGGCCAACGCGCCATACGCACTGGTCAGCCATCGCCTGCAGGAAGAAAACGGCCACAGCGCCGTGGAAGTTGAGGTTGCCGGGGAAGGCGAAACCACCCTGCACTGGCGCGGCAAGGGCAACGGCGCCCTGGAAGCACTGGTGGCCGGCCTGCCGATTGCCGTGGAGATCATGGACTACAACGAGCATGCGATTGGCGCCGGCACCAACGCCAAGGCAGCTGCCTACATCGAGCTGCGCGTGGCCGGTGGCCGCCCGGTACATGGCGTGGGTATCGATGAGAACATCACCACGGCCAGCTTCAAGGCCCTGTTCAGTGCGCTGAACCGCTCGCTGAGCCAGCAGGAAGCCAAGGCGGCCTGAAGCCTGGAATGAGGGATGAGAAAGCCTGCATCGTTTGATGCGGGCTTTTTTGTGGGCCTGGACTGGCCTTTTCGCGGGTAAACCCGCTCCTACAACGGCCTTCGCCCAATCACCAATGTGTGTGTCCACCACCGCTCCTACGACGGCCTGTGTCCAACCTCCGGTGTATGTCCACCGCAGATCGGTGCGTAGGAGCGGGTTTACCCGCGAAAAGGCCAGCACAACCACTGCAAATACCCCAGGCAAAAAAAAGGGGCGCCGACCAAGCGCCCCACAAGCCGTAAAGCACACAACTGTTTCAGATGGCGTCCAGCAGCGCCATCGCCTCGGCACTGCACGCTTCGATACGCGCCCAGTCACCGTTCTTGATCCAGCTGCTATCGAGCATCCAGGTTCCCCCCACGCACATCACGTTTGGCAGAGCCATGTAGTTGCGCACGTTGGCCGGGTTCACACCGCCGGTGGGACAAAAACGAATATCGCCGAACGGGCCACCAAAGGCCTTGATCGCCGCTACGCCGCCGCTGATTTCCGCCGGGAACAACTTGAACCGGCGGTAGCCCAGGGCATAGCCCATCATGATTTCGGACGGCGTGCTGATACCCGGCAACAGCGGAATTTCACTGTCCACGCCAGCCTCGAGAATGTCCTGGGTAATGCCAGGGGTAACGACGAACTGCGCGCCCGCAGCTTCAACCGCCGCGAACATGCTGCGGTCGAGCACGGTACCGGCGCCGACACACAGCTCCGGGCGCTGCTCACGCAGCACCTGAATGGCCTTGAGGCCATGCTGTGAGCGCAGGGTCACTTCCAGGGTACGGATACCGCCAGCGGCCAGGGCGTCAGCCAGCGGCAGAATGTCTTCCTCACGAGCAATGGTGATTACCGGCAGGATGCGCGCCTTTTTGCAAATGGCGTCGATCCGCGCGGCTTTATCAGCCATCGAGAGCTTGGGCTGTGGGCGTTCAAGGGTGGTCATGACTGTGGATCCTTGGCTCATGGGCACCAGTAGATGTCCAGGGGGTCGTGAAGAAAAGCGCGAATCGGCATTTCAGTAAGGTCGTTGCCCGCCAGCGCGGCGCGCAGGGTAGCGAGTTTGCCCTGGCCTTGCACGGCCAGCGCGATGAAGGCCGCGCTGGCCAGCAGCGAACGGGTCATCGACAGGCGCTGGTGCGGCACGCTCGGTGCCAGTAGTGGCAGACAGCGGCGCGGGCCGGCCGGGTCCAGGCCTGCTTCCAGGTTGGGACTGGCGGGGAACAGCGAGGCGGTATGGCCATCATCGCCCATGCCCAGCACCAGCACGTCGATCAGCGGTAGCTCGGCCAAGGCCTGGTCAGCTTTGAGCGCAGCTGCATCAAGGTTCTCCGCCTGCTGGTACAGGCCAACGAAACGGGCCTTGGCCGCTTCGCCCTTCAACAGGTGGCGGGCCAGCAGGCCGGCATTGCTGTCGGCGTGCTCCACCGGCACCCAGCGCTCATCAGCCAGGCTGACGATGACCTTGGCCCAGTCCAGCTGCTCGCTGGCCAGCTTCTCCAGGAACGGCACCGGGCTGCGGCCGCCAGACAACACCACACAGGCCTGCCCCTTGGCAGCAATCGCGGCGCGCAGGCGCTCAGCCACATCATGAGCCAAGGACACGGACAGTGCCTTGGCATCCGCCAGTTCATGAGCCTTCACGGCCGCTGGCAGTTTCAATTCAGATATCCCCATACCACGCCCTCCCATCGCGTGTGATCAGTGCAATCGAGCTCATCGGCCCCCAGGAGCCCGCCGCGTATGGCTTGGGCGCATCGCCCGCATTACGCCAGCCGGCGATCAACTGGTCGCACCACTTCCAGGCGTACTCGATTTCGTCCTTGCGCACGAACAGGTTCTGGTTGCCGCGCATCACTTCGAGCAACAGCCGCTCGTAGGCATCCGGAATTCGTGCACTGCGCCAGGCATCGGAAAAATTCAGCTGCAATGGGCCACTGCGCAGTTGCATGCCCTTGTCCAGGCCCTGCTCCTTGGTCATCACCCGTAAAGAAATGCCTTCGTCCGGTTGCAGGCGGATGATCAGCTTGTTACCGATCTGCAAACGCTGTTCCGGGGCGAAGATGTAGTGCGGCGTTTCCTTGAAGTGAATGACGATCTGCGACAGTTTTTGCGGCATGCGCTTGCCGGTTCGCAGGTAGAACGGCACGCCCGACCAGCGCCAGTTACGGATGTCGGCGCGCAGGGCGACGAAGGTTTCGGTGTCACTCTGGGCGTTGGCGTTGTCTTCTTCCAGGTAACCCGGCACCGGTTTGCCTTCGCTGTAGCCGGCAATGTACTGGCCGCGCACCACACTGGTGCTCAAACCGTCACCAGTGATCGGTGCCAGGGCCTTGAGCACTTTCACCTTCTCGTCGCGGATGGCATCGGCGGACAGTTCGCTGGGCGGGTCCATGGCGATCAGGCACAGCAACTGCAGCAGGTGATTCTGGATCATGTCGCGCAGTTGGCCGGCCTTGTCGAAATAACCCCAACGGCCCTCGATACCGACCTTTTCCGCGACGGTAATCTCCACATGGGAGATGGAGTTCTGGTTCCACTGGGTTTCGAACAGGCTATTGGCAAAGCGCAGGGCAATCAGGTTCTGCACCGTCTCTTTGCCCAGGTAGTGGTCAATGCGGTAGACCCGGCTTTCAGGGAAGAACCGCGCCACGGCATCGTTGACCCGGCGCGAGGATTCCAGGTCGTGGCCAATAGGTTTCTCGAGCACTACCCGGGTGCGCGCAGCCAGCCCGACCTTGTCGAGGTTTTCGCAGATGGCCCCATACACCGCCGCCGCCGTGGCGAAGTAGGCGATCAGCGGCAGCTCGCCCGGCAGTTGCTCGGCCAGGGCCTGATAGCCCTCGGGCTGAAGGAAGTCCAGGTGCTGGTAATTCAGGCGGGCAAGGAAGCGCCCCAGCGCAGCAGGCTCGATATCTGCCTCGGGCACGTGCCGGCGCAGGTGGGCTTCGATGCTGTCCAGGTGCTCCTGCACACTGCCGACCTCACGGGCGAGGGCCAGCAGGCGGGTGTCCGGGTGCAGCAGGTTGGCCCGGTCGAGCTGGTAGAGCGCAGGAAACAGCTTGCGCAATGCCAGGTCGCCGAGGGCGCCAAACAGGGCAAAGGTGCAAGGTTCGACACTGATTGCGGCCATGATGTTGGTTCTTTCCTAAAGTTGGTCTAGGAATACCGCTTTCACACACGGTTTTCAAGGGATAATGTAGTAAAAACCACAACATTACACACAAGTGTTACAGACAAGTGGTACGCCAACCGCACCGACAGTACGATAGACGACCGTGCAAAAAGCCTGCTGCTCACACAGCCGGCTGTCTTCCCGACCCAAGGACACACCCATGGACCGCGTGCGAAACCTCCTGGAACAGATCCAGGGCCGCCTCGACGAGCTGAACAAGGCCGAACGCAAAGTCGCCGAAGTCATCCTGCTCAACCCGCAACAAGCCACCCGTTTCAGCATCGCTGCGCTGGCCCAGGCGGCCAAGGTCAGCGAACCGACCGTCAACCGCTTCTGCCGCTCGTTCGGCGTCAGCGGCTACCCCGAGCTCAAGCTGCAACTGGCGCAGAGCCTGGCCAGTGGTGCCGCCTATGTCAGCCGCGCGGTAGAGGCCGACGATGACCCGGCCGCCTACACCCAGAAGATCTTCGCCAGCGCCATCGCCTCGCTTGACAGCGCCTGCCAGCAACTGGACCCGCAGCAGGTCAGCCGCGCCGTGGACATGATGATCCAGGCCCGGCAGATCCACTTCTTCGGCCTCGGCGCCTCAGCCCCGGTGGCCCTGGATGCGCAGCACAAGTTCTTCCGCTTCAACCTGGCCGTGTCGGCCCACGCCGATGTGCTGATGCAGCGCATGCTGGCCTCGGTCGCCCACACCGGTGATCTGTTTGTGATCATTTCCTACACCGGGCGTACCCGCGAACTGGTCGACGTGGCGCGCCTGGCACGTGAAAACGGCGCTTCGGTGCTGGGCCTCACCGCCGCAGGCTCGCCACTGGCCAATGCCTGCAGCCTGAGCCTGCACATTCCGCTGCCGGAAGATACCGACATCTACATGCCAATGACCTCGCGGATCATCCAGCTGACCGTGCTCGATGTACTGGCCACCGGCATGACCTTGCGCCGCGGCGTGGACTTCCAGCCCCACCTGCGCAAGATCAAGGAAAGCCTCAACGCCAGCCGCTACCCGATCGAGGACGACGAACTCAACTGAGCCGGTGCGCCTGCAAACGCAGGTGCGCACGCTGCCCAGGCGCCAGGCTCAGGCCTTCGCCACTGCCGCTGGTCGCCTCGACGCAGACAAAACGCTGCGACTCGCGGCCAGTCACCCCCATCAGCGGGCGATTGCCAGGGTGCCAGACCACGGTGTCGTCGCTGTCACCGGTGTCGATGCACAGCTCGCGCTGCCAGGCCGGGTCCTGCAATTGCACCCGTGGCGTACCGGGGTAGACCTTCTGGCAGCCGCCCTTGAGCTTCAGCGCGCCATCTTCACGGCAAGCCTGGCGGTTGAGGCGGTCGTAGCCCTCAATATCTTCCAACCCAGACAGCGCTATCTCGGACACGTCACTGATGCGCCAGTACGCCAGCAGCGCATGGCTCAACTGGCAGGGTTCGCTGTCCTGATGTTCGGTGCTCAGGCTCAGCTCCATGCGGCTACCCAGCCGGGCATGCAGGTCGACCTGCCAGTCGCACAGGTCCAGCCGCCATTTCAGAGTCACGCCCTCCTCGTCCTCACGGCTGTCCACCAGCTTCCAGTCCAGCAACCGCGCCCAACCGTGTGCCGGCCACAGGTCTTCGCTGGGATGACGGCCATACCATGGCCAGCACACCGGCACACCACCGCGGATCGCCCCCACCTGCGGCCACTGTTCGGCGCACCACAGCCATGGCCGTTCACCCGCTGGTTGAAAGTGCAGCAACTGCGCGCCCTGGCGGCTGAACACCGCCTGGCAACGGGGGTGATCGATGATCAGGACATCGCGCTGCTGATAACGCTCCCACTCGAATGTCGGCCGGGGCCGCTGCGAGGAGAAGAAGCGATGTAGCGGATGTTCGGGCATGGTTCAGAGCTCTTGTTGTTTGAGATAGCGCTGTCTCGGCCTATCCCCAACACCCACTGCAGACCAGTGGGTGCCGGGGACCGAAAATGGATTGGCGTAAATTTACAACAAGTTGCCTCAGAATGACGACTGAATCTTCAAGCCAGCGACCAGCGCGTTATCCACCTCGTCCACCCCGCCAGGGCTCTTGATGTACTGCAGGTTGGGCCTCACGGTCAGCCAGTTGGTAACGTGGAAGCCATAGTAGAGCTCTGCGTTGTATTCGGTGCGCTGCAGCGGCACGAAACCAGGGTTGTCGTAATCGTTGATGCCGCTCTGTGCGTTAAGCAGTTCGGCACGCTTCTTCACGTCGTCATTCACATGAATACGCGCCACGCCGAAGCCGATGTCATCCTTGGGCCGGGCGTCGAAAGCGCCTTTGTAGACCAACCCCACCTGCTGGTAGTTGTCGACCACGTTGGTGGCCTTGTCGTGCACGGTGAAGTTGGCGAACAGGCTGAGGCCCCGGTTGACGTCGCCACCGTGGGCAGTGACCTGCTGCTGCGCCACCACCCACCATCCGTGCTTGCTGGAGTGCGACTTGAAGGCTTCACCTGTCAGCGCCTGCGGGTTGCCGTTGACGTCGTCGTACACATCGTCAGCCTTGGCCGTGCTGTAGTAGTAACCCAGGCGGTACTCGCCCGGCAGGCCATTGACCTTGGGCGACCACACCGCTTCCACCGGCAAGATCGCACCCTTGGTACCACTGCCGCTGAGCTTGAAGCCGTTGCCGGTTTCCAGGTTGGAAGGGTTCTGCTCGAAGGCCCCGACCTGCACGAAGAACGCCGGGGTGATGTTGTACTTCACCCGCAGCGCCCACTGGCTGACCGGCCAGTTGTACCAGATGCCGCCCACCCAGTTGCCCACCTGCGAGCCGCAGAAGGCCAGGTTCTGGAAGTCGCAAGGGAAGCTGTTGAAGTCCTCGCCCTCGCCAAAACGGCCAAATTTCACGTCCAGCGCGCCGTCGAAGTACTTCTGCTTGATCCACATCTGGGTCAGGCGCCAGGTCTGGCCACGGCCCCACACCTCCTGCACCGAGCTGAACTGCCCCGCGCGCGGGTCGCTGATGCGGTCGTTGGACAGGTTGCGGCCGCTTCGCTCGGTGATCGCCAATTTGAACTCGGCATCATGCCAGCCCAGTATCTTCTGCAAGTCCAGATGCGCGCCGAGGGCGAACTGGTCGCTGTAGCGTGCAGTCTTGTCGTCGTTGTAGCCGCCGTGCAGGTTGCCAGCCACCTCACCCACATAATCGAGCGTGAAGTCATAGCCCTTGTCCAGCAGCTCGGTCCGGGTGCCGCCCCAGTCGCCGGTCATCCATTTGGATTCACTGGAAAAAGCCTCGGCAGCCTGTGTACCGCTGCTGCCTACAAGTGCAAGCAAGGCCAGCGATCCCAGTGTCTTGATGCGTTTGCGCTGTTCCATCCCTTTGCGTCCTCTTTTTCTTATTGATGGTGTAGACGAGTCAACGGCCTTTGAAGTGAGCCACGTTGTCCTTTGTAGTTGCGCCAGTGCTGGCCAGGTGCAGGCGCTCGCCATTGGCAGCGTCGAACAGCAGCACCCGGGCCGGGTCGAATTGCAGGTTGAGGGTGTCACCCACCCGGCACGCCACATCTGGCGCCAGGCGGCAGCACACTTTGGTCTGGTTGAGCGTGACGAACACCAGCAGGTCCGGCCCGGTGGGCTCTGTCACCTGCACCTCGGCGCGGATAGCCGGCAAACCATTGCCGTCAGCAGCGCCCAGGGCGATCTGCTCAGGGCGGATGCCGAGGATGATCTCGCGCCCCTCAAGCGCGTCAGCAGCTTCCCCCAAGGGCAGTTCGCAGCGCGCCTGGCCGCTGTCGAGCAGCGCCAGCAAGCGGCCATCCTGCCTGGCCAGACGCACCGGAATGAAGTTCATTGGCGGCGAACCGATAAAGCTGGCCACGAACTGGTTGGCCGGGTCGTTGTAGATCTGCTGCGGGGTGCCGAACTGCTGGATGATGCCGTCCTTCATCACCGCCACCTTGTCGCCCAGGGTCATGGCCTCGATCTGGTCATGGGTGACGTACACCGTGGTGGTCTTCAGGCGCTGGTGCATCAACTTCATTTCAGTGCGCATTTCGACCCGCAGCTTGGCATCGAGGTTGGACAGGGGTTCATCGAACAGGTAGATCTTGGGTCGCCGCGCCAGCGCCCGGCCCATGGCCACACGCTGCTGCTGGCCGCCGGACAGCTGCGCCGGCTTGCGCGCCAGCAAGTGTTCGATCTGCAGCAACTTGGCTACCCGCGCCACTTCCTCGTCGATGGCGGCCTGGGGCAGCTTGCGGATCTTCAGGCCGAACTCGATGTTCTCGCGCACGCTCATGGTGGGGTACAGCGCATAGGACTGGAACACCATGGCGATATCGCGGTCCTTGGGGCTCATGCCACTGACGTCCTGCTCGTCGATGAGGATGGCGCCGCCGGTGATCTGCTCCAGGCCGGCGATACAGTTCATCAAGGTCGACTTGCCGCAGCCCGACGGGCCCACCAGGATCAGGAACTCGCCGTCCTTGATCGACAGCTGGATGTCCTTGAGGGTGTCCGGCAGGCCGCTGCCGTAGGTCTTGTTCACATTGCGAAGTTCGAGCGTTGCCATGGCTTACCCCTTGACCGCGCCGGCCGTCAGCCCGCGCACGAAATATTTGCCTGCCACCACGTAGACCAGCAGGGTTGGCAGGCCAGCGATCATTGCTGCCGCCATGTCGACGTTGTATTCCTTGGCCCCGGTGCTGGTATTGACCAGATTGTTCAGGGCTACGGTAATCGGTTGCGAGTCGCCGCTGGAGAACACCACGCCGAACAGGAAATCGTTCCAGATCTGGGTGAACTGCCAGATCAGGCAGACCATGATGATCGGCGTGGACATCGGCAGGATGATGCGGCGGAAGATGGTGAAGAACCCGGCACCGTCCAAGCGCGCGGCCTTGACCAATGCGTCGGGGATGCTCACGTAAAAGTTGCGGAAGAACAGCGTGGTGAAGGCCAGGCCGTAGACCACATGCACCAGCACCAGGCCGCCAGTGGTACTGGCCAGGCCAAGCTTGCCGAGGGTGAACGAGGCCGGCAGCAGCACGGTCTGGAACGGCAGGAAACAGCCGAACAGCAGCAGGCCGAAGAACAGTTGCGAACCTCGGAAGCGCCACATCGACAGCACATAGCCGTTCAGTGCACCAACAGCGGTGGAGATCAGTACCGCGGGCACGGTGATCATGATCGAGTTCCAGAAGTAACCGCTGACCGCTCCCCAGGCCTTGACCCAGCCTATGCCGGTAATCACTGCAGGCCAGCTCAGCAGGTTGCCGGTGGTGATGTCTTCGGGGGTCTTGAAGCTGGTCAGCAGCATCACCACCAGCGGTACCAGATACAGCAGCACGGCAATCAGCAATACGCCATGGATGACCATACGGCTGAGGCTGAGCACCGGCTTGTCGACAGGACTATGCATGGCGTTTGCTCCGCAGCTCCGAGTACAGGTAAGGCACGAGGATCGCCAGGATTGCCCCGAGCATCAGGATGGCGCTGGCCGAGCCCATGCCCATCTGGCCGCGGCTGAAGGTGAACGAGTACATGAACATTGCCGGCAAGTCGGAGGAGTAACCCGGGCCGCCGGCCGTCATTGCCGCCACCAGGTCGAAGCTCTTGATGGCGATGTGCGAAAGGATCATCAGCGCGCTGAAGAACACTGGGCGCAGGCTGGGCAGCACTACAGTCCAGTAGATGCGCGGCAAGCTGGCACCGTCGATCTGTGCGGCGCGGATGATCGACTGGTCAACGCCGCGCAGGCCGGCGAGGAACATCGCCATGATAAAGCCCGAGGCCTGCCACACGGCGGCGATCACCAGGCAGTACACGACCCGGTCAGGGTCGATCAGCCAGTCCAGGCGAAAACCCTCCCAGCCCCAGTCGCGCAGCAGCTTGTCCAGGCCCATGCCGGGGTTGAGCAGCCACTTCCAGGCCGTGCCGGTGACGATCATCGACAGTGCCATGGGGTACAGGTAAATGGTGCGAATGAAGCCCTCGCGACGGATACGCTGGTCCAGCAGCACCGCCAGCAACACACCGATGGCCAGGCTGATGGCGATGAACAGGCCGCCGAACAGAAGCAGGTTCTTGCTCGCCACCCACCAGCGGTCGTTGTCGAACAGACGGGCGTATTGCGCAAGGCCCGCCCACTTATAGGTGGGCAGAAAGGTCGAGGTGGTGAAGGACAGCACGAAGGTCCAGAGGATGTAGCCGTAGAAGCCCACCAGGACGATGAACATGCTGGGCGCCAGCACCAGCTTGGGCAGCCAGCGCTGAAGCGCGTCCAGGGGTGAGGCCCGCAATTGGGCGGTGGTCGTAGTCATGTATTGGATCCCGAGGTAGTGGCGGTGCTACGCACCGCTTCGCGGGCAAGCTCGCTCCCACAGGTCCGGCGTCATGACCAGGAACAGTGGGGAGCAGGGCCCATCTGGGAGCGGGCGTGCCCGCGAACAGCCGTTACTGGGCAGCCTTGATAGCCGCCGCCAGCTTCTTCGCCGCATCGGCCGGGTCGGCCTTGGGGTCGTTGATGTAGTTGGTCACCACATCGAAGAACGCGCCCTGCACGGCCAGCGTGGTGGCCATGTTGTGCGCCATGCTCGGTTGCAGGCCGCCCGTTTTTGCGTCGGCCAGGAAGTCCTTGGCGGAGGTTTGAGCACAGGCATCGAAACCATACTTGCCCATGTCGGCGAGCATGTCGTTACGCACAGGGATCGACCCTTTGTTGATGCTGAAGAGTTTCTGGAAGTCCTCCCCCAGCACTTTGCGCGCAATGTCCTGCTGCCCGGCAGAGGTGCCGGCGTTGTTCTGCTTGAACACCACCAACGAGTCGATGTTGTACAGGAAGGCCTTGTCAGTACCGGGGAACGGCACGCACTGGTAATCCTTGCCGGCGGTTTTCTTCGCCAGGGTCCATTCGCTCTTGGCCCAGTCGCCCATGATCTGCATGCCGGCCTTGCCGTTGATGACCTTGGCGGCTTCCAGGTTCCAGTCCTGGCCCTTGCCGTCCGGGTCCATGTAGGTGGCGACCTTCTTCAGCTCGGTCAGCGCCTTGACCATCTGCGGCCCGGTCAGCGTTGCGCTGTCGAGGTCGACCAAGGCCTTCTTGTAGCCATCGACGCCCATCACCGACAGCACCACGCTTTCGAACACGGTGCTGTCCTGCCAGGGTTGCCCACCATGGGCGAGCGGGATGAAACCGGCAGCCTTGAGCTTGTCGGCGGCGGCGTAGAATTCGTCGAGGGTGGTGGGCGCCTTGTCGATGCCGGCTTTTTTGAACACCTCGGGGTTGATCCACAGCCAGTTGATGCGGTGGATATTCACCGGTACGGCAACGTAGTCACCGTCGTACTTCACGGTGTCGGCCACTTTCTTGTCCAGCAGCGAGTCCCACTTTTCTTCCTTGGCCACATCCTTGAGCACATCGGCGTCGAGCAGGCCGGTGGCCGCCCAGTCCTGGATGTCCGGGCCTTTGATCTGCGCGACACCGGGCGGGTTGCCTGCGACGGCGCGGCTTTTCAGCACGGTCATGGCCGTGGCACCACCACCTCCGGCAACAGCGCCGTCCTTCCAGATGAAGCCGTCTTTTTCGACCTGGGCCTTGAGCACATCGACCGCCGCTTTTTCACCACCGGAGGTCCACCAGTGCACCACTTCGACGCTGCCTTTGGCGTCAGCAGCCTGGGCACCCAAGGGGATTAACGAGGCAAAGGAAATTGCGGCAGCGAGACGGAGCGTGGAATTCATCGGAGCACCTTTCTTGTTGTTATGCCGTGCAAGTCGATCGCTTGCGTTGCATGAAGTCTAAACAGCACGCCCGCCTCGTCAGGTAACGAAGCGATGCGTGAATGTCATCGTTTGGTTACATTGCCGGCCAGGTTGCTGGCCAGGCTGGGGGCCAGGGGCAAACCTGGCAGCAGCAGCGCCTGGTAGGCGTGATAGAGGTCGGGCTTGCCCGGCCAGAGGGTGCCGGCCGGCTGGTTGTGCGCATCGAGTTCGTGGTGCCAACTGCCGCCGACGGGGTCGATGAAATGGTTGGCGATAAAGCCCCAGCAGCAGCGGTACCACTGTTCGTAATGCGCCTCGCCGGTGCGTTGCAACAGGGCTGCCGCAGCGGCGCAGGCCTCGGCGTGCACCCAGTGCAGTCGTGCATGCACCACCGGGCGATCAGCCCAGTCCAGGGTGTAGACGAAACCCGGTTCGCCATCGACGCCCCAGGCCTGTTGGCAGGCTGTGTCGAACAATGCGCGGGCACACGCTTCCAGCCATTGCGGAGCATGCAGACCGGCCTGCTCGAGACCGGCCTCCAGATGCAACAGCAACCGTGCCCACTCCAGGGCATGCCCGGGTGTAGTGCCATAAGGCCGGAAGTGGTCGGCGGGGTGTTCGAGGTTGTAATCCGGCAGCGGCTGCCAATGGGCATCGAAATGTTCGATCACCCGATAACCATTGGCGGCGGCATGGGTACGGATGATGCGTTCGGCGATGCGCAGGGCGCGTTGCAGCCACAGGCTGTTGCCGGTGGCATCTGCCAAGGCCAGGAAGGCCTCGGTCGCGTGCATGTTGCTGTTGGCGCCCCGGTACGGCTCAGGGAGCTGCCAGGCGCGGGAGAAGGTTTCCCGCAGGGCACCTTCTTCTTCGCTCCAGAAATGCGCTTCGATCACCTGGATTGCGTCTGCCAATAGCGTGGTGGCATTGACAGCGCCCGCCACCACCGCCGAGCTGGCGGCCAGGGCGACGAAGGCATGCAGGTAGGCGGCCTTGCCGCTGTCTTCCTGGCCGCCGGGGTGGGCTAACCAGCCACCGTAGCTGGCGTCCTGCATAACCCCGCGCAGGGCAGCCACACCGTGTTCGGCATAGGCCAGGCTGCCGGGAATGCCCTGCAGATGGGCCAGGGCGAAGCAGTGGGTCATTCGCGCGGTATTCAAGGTTTCGGCGCAGGCGCCGGGAGTGAGCTGGCCTTTGGCATCCAGGTTGCCAAAGCCGTCGGGCAGTTTCGCGGCTTTGGCGAATGCCAGCAGGCGCTGCGCTTCGGCCAGGCGCCAGGCGGTGTGGGCCGGGGCATTGAGCCAGCTGTTAGCGGACAGGTTGAGGGAAATCATGGGCCAGCTTGATCCTTGCCAGTCGTTTGCAAATTCTAGCCAGCGGGGTCATGGCGGATGTCACGAAGGACGACGGGATTGTCACCGGGCAGTGACATTTTGGGTGCCTGTGCGGGCCTCTTCGCGGGTGAACCCGCTCCTACAACGACCGAGTCAGATTTGCGTCGTAGCAGCGGGTTCACCCGCGAAGAGGCCCGCACAGGCCCCCAAAAATTCAATCCATACCCCGCGGCAAATACAGGGTCACCCGCAGCCCTCCCTCCCGCAGGTTAAGCAAGCTCACCTCGCCCCCATGGCTATGGGCGATGTTGCGCGCAATGCCCAACCCCAGCCCATACCCCTGCTGCTGCCCGGCCAGACGGAAATGCGGCTCGAACACCTGTTCCAGCTGCTGTTGCGGCACCCCGGGCCCCTGGTCATCCACCTGCAGCACAAAACCCTCTGCCCCGTCGATGATGCGCAGCCGCGCCCGTTCGCCGTACTTGATGGCGTTGTCGATCAGGTTGCCGATGCAACGACGCAACGCCAGCGGCTTGCCCGGGTATGGCGCCAGCGCTTGGCCCTCGACGGTGATGCGACCATCGCCCAGGTAAGGCTCGGCCAGAATCTCCAGCACCTGGTTAAGGTCGACCGGCTCGATGTTTTCGTGGATGTCGGTGTCCTTTACGCACTGCAACGCGCCTTTGACCAGCAACTCCAGTTCGTCCAGGTCCTGGCTGAACTTGGCCTGCAGGCGCTCATCCTCCAGCAGTTCGACACGCAGGCGCAGGCGGGTGATAGGCGTGCGCAGGTCGTGGGAAATGGCGCTGAACAGCTGGCTGCGTTCGGTCAGGTAACGGCTGATACGCTCGCGCATGCTGTTGAATGCCCGGCTCACCTCGACCACTTCACTGCCGCCCGCTTCAGGCACTGGCGCCACATCGGCACCCAGCGACATCTCTCGGGCGGCCCGCGCCAGGCGCTTCAGTGGCCAGCTTTGCCAATGCACCAGCAAGCCGATGAACAGCAACAGCAAGGCCGTGGTCAGCACGATGAAGCCGATCTGCTGGCGCGGCAGGCGTTCGGCTTCCAGCCCCGTGTACGGTTCGGGCAACAGCGAGGCGATGTACAACCACTCGCCCTCGCCCAAGCGGATCTGCGTGACCAGTACCGGGGGTTTCAGCGGTTCCAGGGTCAGCGAATAATGGGCCCACGAGCGCGGTAGTTCGTCGAGTTTGAGGCCGCTGTTGAAGATGCGCAGATCGTCAGGCCCGACAAACTCCACGGAAATTTCCATCTGTGAACCCAGGCGCTCGTGCAGCACCTGCTGGAACACATCGATCACCGCCTGCTTGCGAGGGGTGACGGGCAGTGCCTGCATCTCTAGCGGCGTGGCGTTGAGCGAAACAAAGAAACGCGTGCCGCCCATGCTGCGCAATTGGTCGAGCACCAGCGGCCGATAGGCCACCGGCAGCGAGCGGAAGTAACTGACGCTGGCACTCATGGAATGGGCCAGGCTGCTGGCGCTGGCACGCAGCCCCTGAAGCTGGCTGGCGCGCAGCTGGGAAACCCAGATAATGCTGGACAAGCCCTGGGCCAGCAGGACAACCAGCAAGGTCAGCAGCAGCATGCGCCCCAGCAAGGAGCGCGGCAGCAGGCGCCAGGGCCGCTCAGGGCGCACAGCAGACATGCGCCGCCAACAAGTAGCCACTGCCACGCACGGTGCGGATCAGCCGGGGAGGTTTGTCGGTATCGCGCAGGCGCTGGCGCAGACGGCTGACCGCCATGTCGACGATACGGTCCAGCGGCATCGGTTCGCGGCCACGGGTAGCGTTGCCGATGGTGTCGCGGTCGAGGATTTGCTGCGGGTGATCGAGGAACAGTTTGAGCAGGGCAAAGTCGGCGCCAGAGAGGATCACCTCCTCTCCATCACGGTGGAACAGGCGGTGGCTGACCGTGTCCAGGCGCCAGTCGTCGAAGGCCAGCACGGCGCTACCCGGCGCCGTCTGGCCGAACTCGGTGCGGCGCAACAAAGCCTTGATTCGCGCTTGCAGTTCGCGGGGGCTGAACGGCTTGCCCAGATAGTCGTCAGCGCCCAGCTCCAGGCCGATGACACGGTCGGCCTCGTCCGAACTGGCGGTGAGCATGATGATAGGTACGCGCGCCTGGCGTGGGTGCTGGCGTACCCAGCGGCACAAGCTGAAGCCGTCCTCGTCGGGCAACATGACGTCAAGAATGACCAGGTCGCAGGGCGTGGTTTCCAGCGCGTGGCGAAAGCCCTTGCCGTCAGCCTCGGCATGCACCTGGAAGCCGGAGCGGCTCAGGTAGGTTTGCAGCAGTTCACGAATTTCCTGGTCGTCGTCGACCATCAGGATCGATTTGCCGGCAGTGCTCAAGGTGGTCCTTCCTCTTGTTGATTACAGGTCTTTTTGCCTGCTGTCGGGTATTGCCATCGGGGCCGCAAAGCGGCCCCCTCAGTGATCCAACGCCTGCTGCAACGCTACCCCTGCCCCCTCCAACCCGGAATATTCCGCCGTCACCAGCCACACCGGCACCCCGTTGAAATAGCCACTCATACACCCCTTGTCGGCAAAACTCGCGGCAAACCCGCTACGCAGGAACAGCTCGGCAAAGCGCGGAATCACACCGCCCACAATGTAAACCCCGCCTCGCGCGCCCAGCGTCAGCACATTGTTACCCGCCACTCGCCCAAGGAAACGACAGAATTGCTCGACCACCGCCAGCGCACGAGGCTCACCGCCCAGTGCGGCATCGGTGATATGCGCCGGGGTCTTGTGCCTGGGCGTGTCGCCGTCCAGCGCACAGATCGCCTGGTACAGCCGCACCAGGCCACCCCCACTGAGCACGGCCTCGGCGCTGACATGGCCGATCTGACTGTGGATCTGCTGGTGGATTGCCGCTTCGCGAGCATTGCCTACCGGCAGGTCAACATGCCCGCCTTCACCCGGCAGGGCCTTCCAGAGCTGTTCGCCCAGGCGCAGCAGCGAGCCCACACCCAGGCCAGTACCTGGCCCGATCACCAGTGCCGGCCTCGAGGGGTCGGCCTGGCCGGGGCACACCTCGCGGAACTCGCCTTCGCGCAGACGCGTCATGCCCAGCGCCATTGCGGTGAAATCATTGATCAGCAACAGTCGCTCGACCTGCAAGGTCTTGCAAAATGCCGTGCGGCTCAGGCGCCAGTGGTTGTTGGTGAAGCGAAATTCATCGCCATCGACCGGGCCGGCCACCGCCAGGCACACCGCCGCCAGGCCACCACGGGCGATACCTTGGGTTTCCAGGTAAGCCTCGATGGCCTGCTCCGGGTTGGTGTAGTCCGCAGTGGCGAAAACGTTTACCTCATGCAGCTGGTTGTCACGCCACAACGCAAAACGGGCATTGGTGCCGCCAATATCACCAACCAGCAGGTGCTTCATTTGAGGTGCTCCAGGGCCGAAGTAAAGGCACTGGCGCCCTGCTCTGCCGGGCTGAACGCCATGCGCATGAAGCCGAACAGCTCGCGCCCACAACCCAGGTCGTTGCCCTGGGGGGCCGGCGGCAGCTCACGGCTGGCCAGTTCTTCGGCCGACACCATGATCCGCAACGTGCCTTCGACTCCATCGACCCGCACGATATCACCATCGCGCACCCGCGCCAGCGGGCCGCCGTCGTATGCCTCCGGGCAAACGTGAATGGCCGCGGGGATCTTGCCCGAGGCACCGGACATGCGCCCGTCGGTGACCAACGCAACCTTGTAGCCACGGTCCTGCAATACACCGAGGAACGGGGTCAGCTTGTGCAGTTCCGGCATGCCATTGCAGCGCGGGCCCTGGAAGCGCACCACCGCGACAAAGTCACGCTCCAGCTCACCGGCCTTGAACGCGTCGGCCAGCGACTGCTGGTCCTGGAACACCCGCGCCGGGGCCTCGACCACTTGGTGCTCGGGGGCGACGGCAGAGACTTTCATCACGCCACGGCCCAGGTTGCCTTCCATCACCCGCAGGCCGCCTTCGGCCGAGAATGGTCGAGACACCGGGCGCAGGATGCTTTCGTCCAGGCTTTGTTGCGGCCCTTCGCGCCACACCAGCTTGCCATTGTCGAGGAAGGGTTCCTGGGTGTAGCGGCGCAGGCCATGGCCGGCCACGGTGTTGACATCTTCGTGCAGCAGGCCGGCGTCGAGCAGTTCACGAATCAGGAAAGCCATGCCGCCGGCAGCCTGGAAGTGATTGATGTCGGCCTTGCCGTTGGGGTAGACGTGCGACAGGGTCGGCACCACTTCGGAGAGGTCGGCCATGTCCTGCCAGGTCAGCTGGATACCCGCAGCCTGGGCGATCGCCGGGATGTGCAGGGTGTGGTTGGTCGAGCCGCCGGTAGCGTGCAGCGCGACGATGGAGTTGACCAGCGCCTTCTCGTCGACGATTTCGCCCAGCGGCATGAAACTGCCGCTGGCCTTGGTCATGCGCGTCACCTGCTGCGCAGCCTCGGCGGTGAGTGCATCACGCAGCGGCGTGTACGGGTTGACGAACGAGGCGCCCGGCAGGTGCAGCCCCATCACCTCCATCACCAACTGGTTGGTGTTGGCGGTGCCGTAGAAGGTGCAGGTGCCGGGGCTGTGGTAGGAATTCATCTCGGACTCCAACAGCTCTTCGCGGCTGGCCTTGCCTTCGGCATAGCGCTGGCGCACGTCGGCCTTCTGCTTGTTGGAGATGCCGGAAACCATTGGCCCACCCGGGACGAAGATGGTCGGCAGGTGGCCGAAGCGCAACGCGCCCATCATCAGGCCGGGGACGATCTTGTCGCAGATGCCCAGCATGAGTGCCGCGTCGAACATGTTGTGCGACAGCGCTACCGCCGTGGACATCGCGATCACTTCACGGCTGGCGATCGCCAGCTCCATGCCCGGCTCGCCCTGGGTCACCCCGTCGCACATGGCCGGCACGCCACCGGCGAACTGGCCGACCGAGCCGACCTCGCGCAGGGCCTGCTTGATCTGCTCGGGGAAGTGCAAGTAAGGCTGGTGGGCAGACAACATGTCGTTGTAGGCCGAGACGATGGCCACGTTGGCCGCGTTCATCAGGCGCAGAGTCTGCTTGTCTTCGCTGCCGCAACCGGCCACGCCGTGGGCGAAGTTGGCGCACTGCAGGCTGGCACGCATGGGGCCTTCACTGGCCGCGCCGCGAATCAGTTGCAGGTAGCGTTCGCGGGTGGCGCGGCTGCGTTCGACCAGCCGCTGGGTGACCTCAAGGATGCGCGGATGCATGTACTGGACTCCAGGCTAATTGTAAGGGCGGTTTACCGGGCATTTCCCCTCCAAACGATTGCGGCCTAGGCTCATGGTTAGGAGCCCGCTGCATCGGTGGAGGCACGTCGCCCAACCACTCGTTGTATATTTAAACAAAATACTGCCACTAAAAAGGCTTGTTTTCTATCATCCAGTGAATAATCTTGTAATTCCAACAACAAAACCGTTTCAGTGAAGCTCCTTTGTGCCACAGGTTTCACTCGAACTGCCAGAGGTACTGCCATGACCCTTCGCATCGCCATCAATGGATTCGGCCGAATCGGGCGCAACGTCCTGCGCGCACTGTATACCCAAGGCTACCGCCAGGACCTGCAGGTCGTCGCCATCAACGACCTGGGCGACAGCACCATGAATGCCCACCTGCTCAAGTACGACAGTGTCCACGGCACCTTCGACGCGACCGTCGAGGCCGACCACGAAAGCCTGACGGTCAACGGTGACCGTATCGCGGTCAGTGCCATTCGCAATCCGGCCGAACTGCCCTGGAAGGCCGAGGCGATCGACGTGGTGTTCGAGTGCACCGGGCTGTTCACCGACCGCGCCAAAGCCGCTGCGCACCTGGCCGCCGGGGCGGGCAAGGTGATTGTCTCGGCGCCGGCCAAGGGTGCCGATGCCACCGTGGTATACGGGGTCAACCACGACATCCTGCGCGCATCGCACCAGGTCATTTCCAATGCCTCCTGCACCACCAACTGCCTGGCGCCGATCGCCCAGGTGCTGCACCGGGAGTTCGGCATCGAGCAAGGCTTGATGACCACCATCCACGCCTACACCAACGACCAGGTGCTGACTGACGTTTACCACAGCGACCCGTACCGCGCGCGTTCAGCCACCCAGTCGATGATCCCGAGCAAGACCGGTGCCGCCGAGGCCGTGGGCCTGGTGCTGCCGGAGCTGGCCGGCAAGCTGACCGGCATGGCGGTGCGGGTGCCCGTCATCAACGTGTCGTTGGTGGACCTCACCGTCAACCTCAAGCGCGAGGCCACGGCCGAGCAAGTCAACCAGC
Organism: Pseudomonas sp. 2,4-D; assembly: GCF_030418155.1. Classification (NCBI taxonomy): domain Bacteria; kingdom Pseudomonadati; phylum Pseudomonadota; class Gammaproteobacteria; order Pseudomonadales; family Pseudomonadaceae; genus Pseudomonas; species Pseudomonas sp. 2,4-D. The sequence continues at coordinate 35,503 of NZ_JAUHUI010000033.1, read as the reverse complement.
TGTTTCTCGAGGCCAGCAAGCATTCCAAGGTATTGGGCTACAACGCCCTGCCATTGGTTTCCTGCGATTTCAACCACAACCCGCTGTCGTCGATCTTCGATGCCAACCATACCCGGGCCAACGGGCGGATGCTCAAGGTGCTGGCCTGGTATGACAACGAGTGGGGGTTCAGCAACCGGATGCTGGATAACTGCCTGGCGCTGCACCGGGCTGGCTGACGCGACCCGTGTGGGAGCGGCCTTGCGTCGCGAAAGGGCTGCAAAGCAGCCCCGGAATCTGAGCTTTGCTGCACATATCGCTGGGACCGCTTTGCGGTCCTTTCGCGACGCAAGGCCGCTCCCACAAAAAAGCAAACGACATCCAGCGACTACAATCTTTACCTTTTCCTGATAATTCCACACTTGACCTGCCGCACGGATGATAAGCATTATCATTAACCTTTCGTCGGCCAGGTCCCCCCGTGAGTCAGTCCCGGTTCAATTCCGTCTTCCTCGTTCAGCGCCTCACCCTGCTGCGTACCCTGCAGCGCATGGTCGGTAACCCCAGCACGGCCGAAGACCTGCTGCAGGAAACCTACCTGCGGGTGTCTCGCGCGCTGGGCGAGCGGCCCATCGAGCACATCGAGCCGTTCGTGTTTCAGACCGCGCGCAACCTGGCGCTGGACCACCTGCGTGCACGCCGGGTGCAGGCACGCATGCTGGTCGACGACGTGCCCGACGAAGTGCTGCACAGTGTCGCCGCGCCCGCCACCAGCAGCGAGGATGCCGCCCACGCCGAGCAGTTGCTCAAGCACCTCAGCGTCAGCCTCAATCAACTGAGCGAACGCCAACAACGCATTTTCATCCTCAGCCGCCTGCATGGCGCCACCTATCTGGAAATCGCCGAACAACTGAGTGTTTCGCCCAGCACGGTACAAAAGGAACTGAAACTGATCATGGCAATCTGCATGGGTGTTGCCGAACGACTCAAGTAACTGACCCCAGGCGAACGGCAACGCAAAGCCCTTGCCACACCCCGCCTTAGCCTTGATCATTCGCAAAAAAACCATTCAAGGATTCACCGTGACCGACAGCCCTGCCCCTCGCCCGTCACCTGCCAGGCCTGATGCCCGTGCTCGTGCCATGGACGAGGCGCTGGACTGGCTGGTGCGCCTGCAATGCGCAGATGCCGCAGACACCCAGGCCTTTGAAGCCTGGCTGAGCGCCGCGCCAGAAAACGCCGAGGCCTATGTCGAAGCCGAAGCGCTGTGGAACGGTACGCCGTTGCACAAGGTGGCCACGCACATGCACCAGCAGCAACGCCGCTCATGGCGCGGGCGCCTGCGCAGTCACTGGAAACCCCTGGCCACCGCAGCGCTGCTGCTGGTCGGGCTGTTCACCGTCGGTAACCTGCCCATGCGCCTGCAGGCCGACCACCTTACGGTGGTCGGCGAGCGCCAGCGCCTGCAACTGGAAGACGGCGCAAAAGTGCTGCTCAACACCAATTCGGCATTCGCCAGCGAACGCCAGGACGGCCGCCAGGTCGCCCGCCTGCTACAGGGCGAAGCTTACTTCCAGGTCCCCGAGGGCGCGCAGCTGCCGCTGGAGGTGGAAGCCGGGCCGTTGCGCGCACAGGTGCGCGACACCGACTTCGCCGTGCGCTACCTTGACGGCGAGGCCCAGGTACGGGTGCAACGCGGCGATGTCGACCTGCAGGGCGAGCGCGACCAGCGCATCCGCCTGAGTGCCGGCGACAGCATCAGCGTCGGCCCCCAGGGCTTTGGCCAGCGCCAGCGCCCCGACATGCACAAGGACCTGGCCTGGATCGACGGCCGCCTGGTGTTCGAGAACTGCCCGTTGAGCCAGGTGCTGGCCGAAGTGCAGCGCTACTACCCGGGCTGGATCATCAACCGCAATGCGCAGTTGGAGCACGTTGCCGTCACCGGTAACTACCGCCTCGACCAGCCACTGGAAACCCTGCGCGCACTGGCCCACATCACCTCGGCACAACTGCATGAGTACCCGGCGCTGGTCATCCTGAACTGACCCCTGAATTATTTTTACGCGATCGCACTCGCCCGCCCGTCTCGTTATAGCCAATGCAACTGATTCTTGTTTGAGAACGAGAACAGCCATCACCTATAACAGCCCGCGCGTCTGGGAGCGCTTCCGATGTCCACTGGTCCTACCCGCTCGTCCAACCTTCCCTGCCGTACAGGACAACTGTCCCTGTTGACCCTTGCCCTGCTCGCCAGCGGCGCCTGCAGCCTGCCGGCGCTGGCCGCCGAGCCGGCCCAGGCCAGCAGCCCGCGCATGGGCGACTACCGCTTCAGCATCGGCCAGCAGCCACTGGTGTCGGCGATCAACGCCTTCAGCCAGGTCACCGGCTGGCAGGTCGGCTTCAGCGCCGAGCTGGCCGACGGCGTGGCTTCGCCAGGCGTACAGGGTTCGCTGCCGCCAGATGCTGCCCTCAAGCGCCTGTTGCGGGGTACCGGGCTGAGTTTTCGCAAGATCAGCAACGGCAATGTGGTACTGGAGCGCCAAACCGCAAGCAACGTGATCGCCCTGCAGCAGGTGACCGTCAGCGCCACCCGCAGCGCACAGGACGTCAGCCAGGTGCCGAGCACTGTCAGCGTGCAGACCCGTGAGCAACTGGACCGGCAGAACGTGAACAATATCCAGGATCTGGTGCGCTACGAGCCGGGGGTTTCGGTATCCGGAACCGGCCAGCGCAGCGGGCTGAACGGCTACAACATCCGTGGTATCGACGGCGAGCGGATCCTCACCCAAGTCGACGGCGTGTCGATCCCCGACAGCTTCTTCTACGGCCCCTACGCCCAGACCCAGCGCAACTATGTCGACCCGGAAATCGTCAAGCGTGTGGAAATCCTCCGCGGCCCGGCCTCGGTGTTGTATGGCAGCAACGCCATCGGCGGTGCGGTGAGCTACTTCACCCTCGACCCGGACGACATCATCAAGCCCGGTAAAGACGTGGGTGCACGCCTGAAAACCGGCTACAGCTCGGCCGACGAAAGCTGGCTGACCTCCGCCACCGTCGCCGGCCGCCAGGGTGATTTCGACGGCCTGCTGCACCTGAGCCAGCGCAACGGCCACGAGACCGAAACCCACGGCAGCCATAGTGGCGACGGCCTGTCGCGCACCGAAGCCAACCCGATGGACGTGCGCACCACCAACGTGCTGGCCAAGCTTGGCTGGAACTACGCCGACGACGCGCGCCTGGGGTTCACCTACGAGCGCTACAAGGATGACCGCGACCAGAACATCCTCAGCGCGGTGGGTGGGCCGTTCATTCCGGGCTTCGGTGGCATGGGCTACTACAAGGCGCGTAATGGCAACGACACCATTACCCGCGAGCGCTTCGGCATTAACCATGAGTTCGGCCTGGACTCGCTGGTCGCCGACCACGTCAAGTGGAGCCTGAACTACCAGATTGCCAAGACCGACCAGCACACCGAGGAAGTTTACGTGCCGCCTGGCCGCCAGGTGCTGCGCACCCGCGATACCACCTACAAGGACCGCCAGTGGGTGTTCGACGCCCAGCTGGACAAGGCCTTCAGCATCGGTGCCACCGACCACCTGCTGACCTACGGCACCACGCTCAAGCACGAAAAGGTCACCGGTTCGCGCAGCGGTACCGGTACCTGCTTGACCATAGGATCCGGTTGTTCCGCCGCCGGCGCAGAACGCCCGGCAGACGGCCAGGTTCTGGTCAGCGACTTCCCGGACCCGACCGTAAATACCTACAGCCTGTTCGCGCAGGATGAAATCCGCTGGAACAACTGGACCTTCATGCCCGGCGCGCGCTACGACTACTCCCGTATGGAGCCCAAATTCACCGAGGAATTCTTGCGTGGTCTGGAGTCCAGCGGTACGGCGCCTACCTCCCAGGACGATTCGGACAAGAAGTGGCACCGCGTCTCGCCCAAGTTCGGCCTGACCTACGCCTTCAACGACAATTACACCTGGTACGGCCAGTATGCAGAGGGCTTCCGCACGCCGACCGCCAAAGCCATGTATGGTCGCTTCCAGAACCTGGACCAAGGCTACCGCGTGGAGGGCAACCCGAACCTTGAGCCTGAAAAGAGCAAAAGCTACGAAACCGGCCTGCGTGGCAACTTCGACGCCGGCAACTTCGACGTGGCAGTGTTCTACAACAAGTACCGTGATTTCATCGACGAAGATGCCGTGCAAAGTGCCAACCTGGAACAGACCTTCCAGGCCAACAACATCAAGCACGCCACGATCAAGGGTGCCGAATTCAAGGGCCGCCTGAACCTCGACCACTTCGGCGCACCGCAGGGCCTCTATACCCAAAGCTCGATTTCCTACACCTATGGTCGTAACGATGACACCGGTCAGCCGTTGAACAGTGTCAACCCGCTCAAGGGCGTATTCGGCCTGGGCTACGAGCAGCAGAACTACGGTGGCTTGCTGAGCTGGACGCTGGTCAAGCGCAAGACCCGTGTCGACGACAGCACCTTCTATTCGCCTGACGGTTCTACCTCGAAGTTCCGCACCCCGGGCTACGGTGTGCTGGACCTGACCGGTTACTACAAGGTCACCGACGACGTCACCATCAATGCCGGGCTGTACAACCTTACCGACAAGAAATACTGGCAGTGGGATTCGGTGCGCAGCTACGACGGCCAGGGTGAGGCGGCTGTGACCCAGCCAGCCAACATCGACCGCCTGACCATGCCGGGGCGCAACTTCGGTATCAATGTGGTTTGGGATATCTGAGGCGTTACGTCTGTACCGGCCTCTTTGCGGGCACGCCCGCGCCCACAGGTTCAACACAGGTCTTGGACCTGTGATGTTCCTGCAGGGGCGGGTTTACCCGCGAAGAGGCCGGTACTGGCAACACAAATACCGGCTTTTTTTACTGTCCCGCTCCCGCTGTTTCGTCTTGTATCTAGACGCCCTCTTTCCAAGGACTCCCCCATGACCGAACGCCCAGCCCTGCGCTCCCAGCGCTTGAACCAGATCACCCACGCCCCGCACGCCGAGCTGGATGCCCTGGTCAAATCCCACGCGCCTTTCGACAGCCGCGAAAGTTTCGCCCGCTTCGTCGTCGCACAGTACCTGTTCCAGTCCGAGCTGCAGGCCCTGTACAACGACCCTCAGCTGATCGCCATCGTCCCTGATCTGGCTGAGCGCTGCCGTGCCGAGCAGGCCCGCCTGGACCTCGCCGACCTCGACACCGAAGTACCGGCCGCCGTACCGGGTGCCGTGGGCAAGCCGAGCCTGGGCGAGGCAATGGGCTGGATCTTCGTCTCCGAAGGCTCCAAACTGGGCGCTGCGTTTCTGATCAAGCGTGCCGTGGCCCTGGAACTGTCCGACAGCTTCGGCGCCCGTCACCTGGGGGAGCCCGCCGGTGGCCGTGCCGAAGGCTGGAAGCAGTTCACCCGCATCCTCGATGGCCTGGCGCTCTCGCCTGAAGAGGAAGCGGCTGCCGAACGCGGTGCAGTGGCTGCCTTTGAGCGCTTCACCCAGTTGCTCAAGCACGCCTACGCTGCGGATGCCGCGCTGGTCTGATACGCCGTAGCCGGCCACCCCTCCGGTGGCCGAACCGTTTTATGCAGTGAGAACATGACCCTACCAGCCCGCTCGAAACTCGCCCGCCTGTTGTATGCAATCCTGGCTTACGTGAGCCTCGGGGTGGGCCTGGTCGCCATTGTGATTCCTGGCTTGCCGACCACCGAGTTCATCCTGCTGGCCGCCTGGGCCGCCACGCGCAGCTCACCGCGCCTGTCGGCATGGCTGGAGAACCACCGGCTGTTCGGGCCAATTCTGCATAACTGGCGCAACGGCAAGGTGATCCAGCGCCGCGCCAAGGTCAGCGCAACCATCAGCATGCTGCTGTGCGCGGGCTTGATGCTGACCTTTCTGGAACACCACTGGCCGGTATTCCTGGCAATCGCCGGCATGACCCTGGGCAACCTGTGGATCTGGTCACGCCCGGAACACGCCTGCCCTGCCCCGTCACAAGCTCAGCAGCCCTGAATACAAGGCGTAGGCCGCCAGCGCGGCACCCACCAGCACGGCGGCGAAAATCAGCTTTTCCCAGGCCGTGAACAACGTCTGCCCCTGCTCATGCTTGGCCCTCGCGAACAAGATGACGCCGGGGGCGTACAGCAGCGCCGAAAGCAGCAGGTACTTGAGCCCGCCGGCATACAGCAGCCACACGGCATACAGCAGGGCAACCAGCGCCACCAGCAAGTCCTTGCGCCGCAACCTCGGCTGCCCGGCATAGGTTTCTGCGCGCATCGCCAGCAACACGGCATACGCCGCAGACCACAGGTAGGGCACCAGGATCATCGACGAGGCCAGGTAGATCAGACTGGTGTACGTACCGGCGGAGAACAGCGTAATCAGCAGGAAACCCTGAATCATGCAGTTGGTCAGCCACAGGGCGTTAGCCGGCACATGGTTGGCGTTTTCCTTGGCCAGAAAGCGCGGCATGGTCTTGTCCCGCGCCGTGGCGTAAAGGATTTCGGCACACAGCAGCGCCCATGAAAGCAAAGCGCCAAGCAGCGAGACCGCCAGGCCGAGGCTGATCAGCAAGGCGCCCCAGGGACCGACGATATGCTCCAGCACCGAGGCCAGCGAGGGGTTCTGCAGCCCGGCCAGTTCCGGTTGGGTCATGATGCCCAGCGACAACACGTTGACCAGCACCAGCAGCGCCAGCACACCCAGAAAACCGATGACCGTGGCCTTGCCCACGTCTGACCGACGCTGGGCGCGCCCGGAATACACGCTGGCACCCTCTATGCCGATGAACACGAACACGGTCACCAGCATCATGTTGCGCACCTGCTCCAGCACGCTGCCGAATTGTGGGTTGCTCAAGCCCCAGATATCCCGGGTGAAGATATCGGCGCGGAAGGCAAATGCAGCGATCACCACGAAAATGAGCAAAGGCACCACTTTGGCGACGGTGGTGACCTGGTTGATGAAGGCCGCCTCCTTGATGCCGCGCAGTACCAGGAAGTGCACCGACCACAGCAGCAGCGAGGCACAACCGATGGCGATGGGTGTATTGCCTTCGCCAAACACCGGGAAGTAGAAACCCAGCGTGCTGAACAGCAGTACGAAGTAGCCGACGTTGCCCAACCAGGCGCTGATCCAATAGCCCCAAGCCGAGGAAAAGCCCATGTACTCGCCAAAGCCGGCCTTGGCGTAGGCATATACCCCCGAGTCCAGTTCCGGCTTGCGGTTGGCCAGGGTCTGGAACACGAAGGCCAGGGCCAACATGCCGACCGCGGTGATCCCCCAGCCGATCAGCACTGCACCCACATCGGCACGCGCGGCCATGTTCTGCGGCAGCGAGAAGATACCGCCGCCAATCATCGACCCGACCACCAGTGCGATCAGCGCGCCCAGGCGCAGCTTCTGTCCCGGTTCGCTCATGAGCCTCCCTTTCTTCGAGCCCTGTCATGCGTTTGAAACAGCCTTGCGGGCTATATGAATAGCGTTACTTATACTGAAGCTGTGCGTTCAACCTATATCACTCATAACTGCTTTGTCTATGTGCCTGCTCTCTCAAAACTAGCAGCAGTCCGGCAACTAGAAAAGAAACGGATAAAACTCGAAATTCTTGTGGAAAATTTGCGAAAGCGGCAAAAGCAGCTAGTTTCAAGCATCGCAGGCTGAACAGAGCGTTTGCTCTAGAAGGACATGGAGGTGCCAGTACGCAAGGCCTGCAGCTCAAGCTGTCGGCATTCTCCAGGAGCACCCGTGAAGGAAATTTCCTACCTTCACGTCGCCTTAAACTGACGCAAGTCAGGTCAAGGCAAAGGCGTCGGATCTATTCTGTCGTCAACTTTCTCCTGGCAGGAGTTGTTAAATGTCTGATTCATCCGGAAAACTAAAGCTCGGCGCGTTAGTTGCACTTGTCGTCGGCTCGATGATTGGCGGCGGTATCTTCTCGCTGCCACAAAACATGGCCGCCAGCGCAGGGGTTGGGGCCGTGCTGATCGGCTGGGGGATCACTGCCGTCGGCATGCTGACCCTGGCCTTCGTGTTCCAGACCCTGGCCAACCGCAAGCCCGACCTGGATGGCGGGGTGTATGCCTATGCCAAGGCTGGCTTCGGCGACTACATGGGCTTTTCCTCGGCCTGGGGCTACTGGATCAGTGCCTGGCTGGGCAACGTCGGCTACTTCGTGCTGCTGTTCAGCACCCTGGGTTACTTCTTCCCGATCTTCGGTGAAGGCAACACCCCAGCCGCCATCATTGGCGCATCGATCCTGTTGTGGGCGGTGCACTTCCTGGTACTGCGCGGCATCAAGGAAGCGGCGTTCATCAACCTGGTCACCACTGTGGCCAAAGTGGTGCCGCTGGTGCTGTTCGCCCTGATCTGCCTGTTCGCCTTCAGGCTCGACATCTTCACCGCCGATATCTGGGCCGTAGGCACGCCAGAGCTTGGCAGTGTCATGAACCAGGTGCGCAACATGATGCTGGTCACCGTGTGGGTGTTCATTGGCATCGAGGGCGCAAGCATCTTCTCGTCCCGTGCGGAAAAGCGCTCTGACGTGGGCAAGGCCACGGTTATCGGCTTCATTACCGTGCTGCTGTTCCTGGTGCTGGTCAACGTGCTGTCGCTGGGCATCATGACCCAACCGGAGCTGGCCAAACTGCAGAACCCGTCGATGGCTGCCGTGCTGGAACATGTGGTCGGCCACTGGGGCGCGGTGCTGATCAGCGTCGGCTTGATCATCTCGCTGCTGGGAGCCCTGTTGTCATGGGTGCTGCTGTGCGCCGAGATCATGTTCGCCGCCGCCAAGGACCACACCATGCCGGAGTTCCTGCGCCGCGAGAATGCCAACCAGGTACCGGCCAACGCCCTGTGGCTGACCAACGCCATGGTGCAGATCTTTCTGGTAATCACGCTGTTCTCAAGCAGCACCTACCTGTCCCTGATCTACCTGGCCACCTCGATGATCCTGGTGCCCTACCTGTGGTCGGCAGCCTATGCGTTCCTGCTGGCACTGCGCAGCGAAACCTACGAGCAGGCCCTGGCCGAACGCAAGAAGGACCTGATCATTGGTGGTATCGCCCTGCTGTACGCCATCTGGCTGCTGTACGCCGGCGGCGTGAAATACCTGCTGCTCTCTGCCCTGCTCTACGCACCTGGCGCCATCCTGTTCGCCAAGGCCAAGCGTGAGGTGGGCAAACCGGTCTTCACCAACGTGGAAAAACTGATCTTCGCAGCCGTGGTCATTGGCGCCCTGGTGGCAGCCTTTGGCCTGTATGACGGCTTCCTGACCCTTTGACCCACGTCTTCGCTCAATTGGAGGAATGAAACCATGTCCGCTGAAAAACAGAAGTACGGTGTCCACTCCGAAGCCGGCAAACTGCGCAAAGTGATGGTTTGCGCCCCAGGCCTGGCGCACAAGCGCCTGACGCCGAGCAACTGTGACGAACTGCTGTTCGACGACGTGATCTGGGTCGACCAGGCCAAGCGTGACCATTTCGACTTCGTCACCAAGATGCGCGAGCGTGGTGTGGATGTGCTGGAGATGCACAACCTGCTGACCGATATCGTGCAGAACAAAGAGGCCCTCAAGTGGATCCTCGACCGCAAGATCACCCCTGACACCGTCGGCGTAGGCCTGACCAACGAAGTGCGCAGCTGGCTCGAAGGCCTGGAGCCACGCCACCTGGCCGAATTCCTGATCGGCGGCGTGGCGGGCCAGGACCTGCCACAGAGCGAAGGCGCCGATGTCGTGAAGATGTACAACGACTACCTGGGCCACTCCAGCTTCATCCTGCCACCACTGCCCAACACCCAGTTCACACGCGACACCACTTGCTGGATCTACGGCGGCGTGACGTTGAACCCGATGTACTGGCCGGCGCGTCGCCAGGAAACGCTTTTGACCACCGCCATCTACAAGTTCCACAAGGAGTTCACCGAGGCCGACTTCCAGGTGTGGTATGGCGACCCGGACAAGGACCATGGCAATGCCACGCTCGAAGGCGGTGATGTGATGCCGATCGGCAATGGCATCGTGCTGATCGGCATGGGCGAGCGCACCTCACGCCAGGCCATCGGCCAGCTGGCGCAAAACCTGTTCGCCAAGGGCGCCGTCAAGGAAGTGATCGTCGCAGGCCTGCCAAAGTCCCGCGCCGCCATGCACCTGGACACTGTATTCAGCTTCTGCGACCGCGACCTGGTCACGGTCTTCCCGGAAGTGGTGAAAGAGATTGTGCCATTCATCATCCGCCCGGACGAAAGCAAGCCTTACGGCATGGATGTACGCCGCATCAACAAGTCGTTCATCGAAGTGGTGGGCGAGCAACTGGGCGTCCAGCTGCGCGTGGTCGAGACCGGCGGCAACAGCTTCGCCGCCGAGCGCGAACAGTGGGATGACGGTAACAACGTGGTGGCCATCGAGCCGGGCGTGGTCATTGGCTACGACCGCAACACCTACACCAACACCCTGCTGCGCAAGGCCGGCATCGAGGTCATCACCATCAGCGCCGGCGAACTGGGCCGGGGCCGTGGCGGCGGCCACTGCATGACCTGCCCTATCGTGCGCGACCCGATCGACTACTAACGACCATTACGCCCGGCCGCACCCATGAAGTGGCGGCCGGGACATCACCGAACTCAAGGAGAAACTGTCATGGCGTTCAACATTCACAACCGCAACTTGCTCAGCCTGGAACACCACACCACCCGTGAGTTGCGCTACCTGCTGGACCTGTCCCGCGACCTCAAGCGCGCCAAGTACACGGGCACCGAGCAGCAGCACCTGAAGGGCAACAACATCGCCCTGATCTTCGAAAAAACCTCCACCCGTACCCGTTGTGCCTTCGAAGTAGCAGCCTATGACCAAGGCGCCAACGTCACCTACATCGACCCCAACTCCTCGCAGATTGGCCACAAGGAAAGCATGAAGGACACCGCCCGTGTGCTCGGGCGCATGTATGACGCCATCGAGTACCGTGGCTTCAAGCAGGAAATCGTCGAAGAGTTGGCCAAGTTCGCCGGCGTACCGGTGTTCAACGGCCTGACCGACGAATACCACCCGACCCAGATGATCGCCGACGTGCTGACCATGCGTGAGCACAGCGACAAGCCACTGCACGACATCAGCTACGCCTACCTGGGCGATGCGCGCAACAACATGGGCAACTCGCTGCTGCTGATCGGCGCCAAGCTGGGCATGGATGTGCGCATCGCCGCGCCCAAGGCACTGTGGCCACATGACGACCTGGTCGAGCGCTGCAAGCAGTACGCTGAAGAAAGCGGCGCACGCATTACCCTCACCGAAGACCCGAAAGCCGCGGTCAAGGGTGTCGACTTTGTCCATACCGACGTGTGGGTATCGATGGGCGAGCCGATCGAAGCCTGGGGTGAGCGCATCAAGCAGCTCAAGCCTTATCAGGTGAATGCCGAACTGATGAAGTCCACCGGTAACCCGCGGACCAAGTTCATGCACTGCCTGCCGGCATTCCACAACTCCGAAACCAAGGTAGGCAAGCAGATCGCTGAACAATACCCGGACCTGGCCAACGGCATCGAAGTGACCGATGACGTGTTCGAGTCGCCAGCGTGCATCGCCTTCGAGCAGGCGGAAAACCGCATGCACACGATCAAGGCGATCCTGGTATCGACCCTGGCTGATCTGTAAGGGCTGTCTCGACAGCGCGGCCACCCCGCCCTTGTGTGTGTAGGAGCGGGTTCACCCGCGAAGGCGTCGGCAGCTCCAACAGCTTTACCTGGGCTGACGCATTCGCGGGTAAACCCGCTCCTACACCTGGGAGCGGTGCAGTCCGAGAGCAGCGTCCCCTCTTTCATCAAAGGACATTACCATGCGTATCGTTGTTGCATTGGGCGGCAACGCCCTGCTTCGTCGCGGCGAGCCCATGACCGCTGACAACCAGCGCGCCAATATCCGCACCGCCACCGAACAGATCGCAAAGATTCACCCTGGCAACGAGCTGGTCATCGCCCACGGCAACGGCCCGCAAGTGGGTCTGCTGTCGCTTCAGGCCCTGTCGTACAAGCCAGACGAGGCCTACCCGCTGGACGTGCTGGGTGCCGAGACCGAGGGCATGATCGGTTACATGATCGAACAGGAACTGGGCAACCTGCTGGCCTTCGAGGTGCCATTCGCCACCTTGCTCACCCAAGTGGAAGTGGATGCCAACGACCCGGCCTTCAAGGATCCGACCAAATTCATCGGCCCGGTCTACAGCAAGGAAGAGGCCGAGCGCCTGGCCAAGGAGAAGGGCTGGGTGGTCAAGGCCGACGGCGACAAGTACCGCCGCGTGGTAGCCAGCCCGAAACCCAAGCGCATCTTCGAAATTCGCCCGATCAAGTGGCTGCTGGAAAAAAGCAGCATCGTGATTTGCGCGGGCGGTGGCGGCATCCCCACCATGTACGATGAAAACCGCAAGCTCAAAGGCATCGAGGCGGTGATCGACAAAGACCTGTGCTCGGCGCTGCTGGCCGAGCAATTGGAAGCCGACCTTCTGATTATCGCCACTGACGTCGATGCAGCCTACATTGACTGGGGCAAACCGACGCAGAAGGCTATCGCCCAGGCCCACCCGGACGCGCTGGAAACGCTGGGGTTTGCCGCCGGCTCCATGGGGCCGAAGGTGCAGGCCGCCTGCGACTTTGCCCGCAACACCGGTAAGGTGGCGGTGATCAGTTCGCTGGAGAACATCGAAGACATCGTCAAAGGCACTGCCGGCACTCGGGTTTCCACCGCGAAGCCGGGGATCAGCTACCGTTGAATGCAGTCGGCGGGCTTACGCGGCCCGCCATTTTCGACCTTCCAAAGGAGATAGCCATGGCCCAGTATCACTCCGGTCATGTACACATCGAGCGCACTGCGCTGAACAACGCCGACCACAGCTATGACCTGAATATCGAGTACGAGGCCGTGTCGGACCCCAAGGAAGGCAGAGGTATTCAGTTCCACATGCATGGAAGCATTGAAGGCAAGCCAGTGGAAGAAAAGTTCTTCCTGGCCAAGGACCAGGTCCTGCCCAGCTTCCTCATGCTACTGACCCGCAAGGCGCAGTCGTATCTGGCGCCGCCGAAGAAATTCGAGACCCTGAGTTCGCCGCACAAGCTCTATGACCATATGTTCGCGGACATTCGCGAAAAGCTCGATGTGAAATCGGGCGACCCGATCAAACCTGAACATCTGGAGTGACCCTTTTCGCGAGCAAGCCTGCCCCTACAGCAGCAACCCTGTGGGAGCGGGCACGCCCGCGAATGCGCCACCGCCAACCTTGGGCCTGACACCCGTCTCAGGGCATACTGGCGGCCTCCATTGCCAACTGTTCGAACCCCATGCGCATCCACGTCAGCTTCATCGACCGCGTCGGCATCACCCAGGAAGTCCTCGCCCTGCTCGGTGCCCGCAACCTCAACCTGGACGCCGTGGAGATGGTCCCGCCGAACGTCTACATCGACGCCCCCACCCTCAGCCCCGCCGTACTTGAAGAACTGCACGACGCGCTGTTCGAAGTACACGGCGTGCAATCGGTGGACGTGGTCGACATCCTCCCCGGCCAGCGCCGCCACCTGCAACTCGATGCCCTGCTGGCCGCCATGAGCGACCCAGTGCTGGCGGTGGACAGCGCAGGCCTGGTGCTGTTGGCCAACCCGGCGCTGATCGAACTGTGCGGTCGCGAATCTGCCGGGCGCTCGGTGGGTGAGCTGTTTGGCGACCCCGCGCTGCTGCAAGCGCTGCTGGACAACAACTTCCACCTGCCCATGCGCGAAATGCAGCTGAACGGCCATAGCCTGCTGCTGGACGCCATGCCGATTACCAACGCCGGTGGCCTGCTGACGCTGTACCCCCCCTCGCGTATGGGCGAACGCCTGTCGGCCCTGCACCACGACCACGCTGAAGGCTTCGATGCCTTGCTGGGCGAGTCGCCGGCCATCCGCACCCTCAAAGCCCGTGCCTTACGCGTTGCTGCGCTCGATGCACCGCTGCTGGTGCACGGCGAGACCGGCACGGGCAAAGAACTGGTAGCCCGCGCCTGCCATGCCGTCAGCAGCCGTCACGCGGCCCCGTTCCTGGCCCTGAACTGCGCAGCGCTGCCCGAGAGCCTGGCCGAAAGCGAGCTGTTCGGCTACGCGCCCGGGGCCTTTACCGGCGCGCAACGAGGTGGCAAGCCTGGGCTGATGGAACTGGCCAACCAGGGCACCGTGTTTCTCGATGAAATTGGTGAAATGTCGCCATACCTGCAGGCCAAGCTGCTGCGTTTTCTCAGCGATGGCAGCTTCCGCCGGGTGGGTGGCGACCGCGAAGTGAAGGTGGATGTGCGCATCATCAGCGCCACCCACCGCGATCTGGAGCGCATGGTCGCCGAAGGCAGCTTCCGCGAAGACCTGTTCTACCGTCTGAACGTGCTTAACCTGGAGGTACCGCCGCTTCGCGACCGTGGCCAGGACATCCTGATGCTGGCGCACTTCTTCATGCAGCAGGCGTGCACGCAGATCCAGCGCCCAGCCTGTCGGCTGACCCCCTCCACTCATTCGGCACTGCTGGCCAACCCTTGGCCGGGCAATGTGCGCCAGTTGCAGAACGTGATCTTCCGCGCCGCGGCGATCTGCGAGGGCAACCTGGTGGATATCGGCGACCTGGACATCGCCGGCACCTCGGTGGCACGCGGGCAAGATGGCGAAGTGGCCAGCCTGGAACAGGCTGTAGGTGATTTCGAGCGCGAACTGTTACAGCGCTTATACGCCAGCTACCCGTCAACACGGCAACTGGCCGGGCGCTTGCAAACTTCGCACACGGCTATCGCGCAGAGGCTGCGTAAATATGGAATACCCGGGAAACCATAACGACTGTGGTCAAAACCCATAATTGAATCGGACTTTTCCTAGCCGCTCAGCCACATTTGACTGGAGTGCTCCCCGTAGAATGGCGACATTGTAATTTTGCTTGTCACCTTGAACGAAGAGTACCCTGATGTTCGAACTCGATTTTTACGGGACACTTGTAGCCGCCTCTTTGGTACTGCTACTGGGACGCGGCCTGGTCGCACGCATTGGTTTCCTGCGCGCATACAATATCCCGGAGCCTGTTGCAGGCGGCCTGGTCGTTGCCTTGTCACTCCTGGCATTGCGCAGTTTCGATGTACACGTCCAATTTGATACCTCGTTGCAAACACCGTTGATGCTGGCATTCTTCGCTACCATCGGCTTGAGTGCAGACTTCGCAAGCCTGAAGAAGGGTGGACGGGTGGTCGCCGTATTCCTTCTGGTGGTGACGGGTTTGCTAATGGTTCAGAACGCCATGGGCATCGGCCTGGCAACAGCATTGGGGCTCGACCCGCTGATGGGCCTGCTGGCCGGTTCGATCAGCTTGTCGGGTGGCCACGGCACAGGCGCTGCCTGGGGCGCGACTTTCACCGAGCGGTTCGGCCTGGCTTCGGCTTCGGAACTGGCAATGGCCTCTGCCACTTTCGGCCTGGTGTTGGGCGGTTTGATTGGTGGTCCAGTCGCCCGGTTGCTGATCAAACGGGTCGAAACGCCTGGGGTGCAAGAAGAAGCACCCCAGTTACCCAAGGGCTTTGAACAACCGGACAGAGAGCGCCTGATCACCTCGTTTTCATTTATAGAAACTCTGGCACTTATTGCTGTCAGCTTACTGACCGGTACATTACTTAATGGCTTGTTGAAAGGCACAGCATTCGAACTGCCGACATTTGTTTGCGTACTCTTCGTCGGCGTGCTGTTACGCAATGGGCTTCGGGCTTTAGGCGTTTACAAAGTATTCGAACGGGAAGTGTCGGTACTGGGCAATGTGAGTTTGTCCCTGTTTCTGGCCATTGCCTTGATGTCGCTCAAGTTGTGGGACCTGGCAGCCCTGGCATTACCCTTCTTTACTTTGTTGGCCGCACAGACACTGGTCATGGCGCTGTTCGCAATCTTCGTGACGTTCAAGGTAATGGGGCGCAACTACGATGCAGCAGTCCTGGCTGCCGGCCACTGTGGCTTCGGCCTGGGTGCTACACCGACAGCCATCGCCAACATGCAAGCGGTGACACAACGCTATGGGGCCTCGCACCTCGCCTTCCTGGTGGTGCCGATGGTGGGGGCGTTCTTCATCGACATCATCAATGTCATCGTGATCAAGCTGTACCTGGCATTGCCCTGGTTTGTTGCGGGTTAAACGAGGTCACTAGCCTTTGAAGACAGGGCAGGCAATCAGAACGTCGTTCTGAGTTGCGTGGGGCCTGCCGGCACAGCCTACCAACGCAGCATACGGGGGCCCCACCAGGCACCAAACACCGTCGGCACGAGCATGCCGAGGACATACCACACACCCCAGAACGGCACGCCCATTTCCGGGCAATGCAGGCAGTAGGCCACCGTTGCGCTCGAGCCCGCCAGCAGGCCACCGGCAGCACCTGCCAGCCGCAAGCGGGTGGGCGCCAGGCCTTTCAGCGCCCAGAACACGGTGACAAAGGCCGGCACCGACAACAACGCGATATTCAGTGCGCAGGTACGCCATGTGCGCCCGAACAACAGTTCGGCGCGCGCATCCACAGGCGCCCCGGCGATACTGACCGCCGCCCCGCACCAAACCAGCAGCAGTGGCAAGCCAAGCATTTTCCAGCCTGCAGCGCCCTTCCCTCCTGGCCTGGCCAAGCGGCTCGTCAACCACAGCCCGATCAACGCCAAGCTGGTTGGAAAGGCGACTTTGCCCCAGAACAGCGGGGTTTGTGCGACCTCTGTGATATCACTGCGTACACCGTAAAGGGTAATAGTCAGCAGCAGTGCTGCGGTCAGCCCGCCCAGCACAGCCACTGCCATCCGCCTGCTAACGGCGTGGCGCGGCACTGGCCCTTCGCCTGCGGCCAGCAAGGCAATCAAATCGTCAGTCTTCATGGTTGTTGGCTCCTCCAATCAGCCTGGATAGCGCTTTCAGACCTCGATGTATCCCAACCTTTACCGCTGAACTGGAAAGCCCGGTAAGTTGTGCCGTCTCTTCGACAGACAACCCCTCCAGCTTGACATGAACAATCGGCAGTCGTTGCCGCTCTGGCAGTTGCTTGAGCAACTTGGTCAGGTCTCGGCTGGCCTCGGTTGATTCAACCTCCGAGACGGCAAACAGTTGCGCATCATCATCCAGCACATCATGCCGGGCGTCGCGACGTGAAACACTTCGCAGATGATCCGCCAGCTTGTAACGGGCGATCGCCTGCACCCAAGCAGTCAAAGGCTGCTGCGGCAGGTAAGTGTGGCGCGCGTTATGTACCGCCAGCAGCACATCCTGCACCATGTCCTCTATCTCGGCCGGGCGCCTGCTCAGACGGCTGCGCAGAAACGCACGTACATGCAGCGCAAGCGTGCCAAGAAAATCCTGATAGGCCAGCTGGTCGCCTGTCAGCCCCCGAAGCAACAGTGCTTTCAATCGGGCCTCGCGAGCCTCGAGCTCATCCTGTGAGTTAGTTCGCTGCATGGGTCGCCTGGGTTACACCCTGAATACAATTGACTTGATTCATCCGCTCCCGGCGTGTGGCACGCAGGTGCTGCAAATATGCCATGCCCTTGGCCTCGACATCAGCTTGTGAAGACAGGCCCTGAAAAAATTCTCCCAAGGCTGTAACCCTTTTTACGCGAGGCACGAATTACTCCATGAGCCGCCGGTATAGACCACGGCCACACTCTCAGGAGATTGACCATGAAAACCCTCGCCCTCACCACCGCAGCGCTCGCGCTTGCCACGCTTGCAGGCGCCGCCATGGCGGCCGACAGCACGCAACCCGCAGGCAATGGCGCTGCCATGGAAAAATGCTACGGCGTCGCCATGGCAGGAAAGAACGATTGCAAGGCCGGCGCCGGCACCAGCTGCGCTGGCAGTGCGAAGAAGGACTACGACGGCATGCACTGGAAAAACGTCCCCGCCGGCACCTGCACATCGATCAAGACACCCGCCGGCATGGGCTCGCTGACACCTATCAAGTCTTGATCAGGGGAAACCGACCATGAACGCAGACGCACGAATGGGCGCCGGAGTCAGCCTGAAGGCCGAGCACTACGACCAGGCGCTGGCGTGCAATCTCGAAGGGCTCTGGTTTGAAGTTCACCCGGAGAACTACATGGTCGGAGGCCCTCGCCTTGCCTGGCTGAACCGAATCGCAGAACGGCACCCGGTTTCATTGCACGGTGTGGCACTTTCGCTTGCGGCTGACGCGGCCCCCGATCAGGACCATCTGCAGCGTCTGCGCGCACTGTGCGATCAGACCAAACCGGTACTTGTATCAGAGCACCTGGCCTGGTCAACCTGGCAGGGACACTACCATCCAGACCTGCTGCCATTTCCGCGCAGCAACGAAGCCCTGCGGCGCATCGCTGAAAACATCCAGCGATGCCAGGAGGTATTGGGCCGGCGGATATCCATCGAAAACCCCAGTCATTACTTGCAGCTGCAGGGCCATGACTGGGACGAGATCGACTTTCTTGACGAACTGACACGTCGCACCGGTTGTGGTCTGCTGCTGGACATCAACAACGTCTATGTGAGTGCTCACAATCTGGGGTTCTCGGCAACTGCCTACCTGGACCGCTTTCCAGCGCAAGCCATCACAGAAATTCATCTGGCCGGGCACAGCGACGATGACCAAGGCAGCCTGTTGATCGACTCTCATGATGCGCAGGTGGTCGAGCCTGTATGGGCGCTGTACCGCAAACTGGTTTCCCGTGTCGGCCCGCGCCCGACCCTCATTGAACGTGACGACAAGCTTCCCCCGTTCACCGAACTGCTTGCTGAACGGTCCATCGCACAGTCGATCATGACTCGCCCAGGTGTATTGCCATGAACCTTTCCCTTGGTCAGTTCCAGCAAGCGTTCATCGAGGCTCTCTATTCCCGTCCCGCTCCTCAGCTTTCGGGAGTGACCGAACAAGCGGCGTTCGCGGTTTATCGCAACACGGTGTTGGCCGGCTGCGTGGATGCGCTGCGCGCAAACTTTCCGAGCGTGTGCACACTCGTCGGGCGCGCCTGGATGGATGAGACCGCGGCAGTCTATGCGCGGCAATTCCCCCCCAGCGATCCCCGGCTGATCTGCTACGGCGCGACCTTCCCGGATTTCCTCGAAGACATTCAGTCACAGCACGCTGTGCCGTATTTGGCGGAAGTCGCCCGCCTGGACCTGCGTTGGACCGAAGCCTTCAGTGCGCCGTACGAAACGTGCCTGAACCTTGTCGAGCTGGCAGGCATGACCCCCAGCGATCTTGATCACGGTTGCTTGCACCCCCGTGCCAGTGCTCGCTGGTACTGGTGCGAGGCGCACCCTGTTTACAGCCTGTGGCGCTGCGCCCGCGAGCAGGTTGCCTGGCCCGATGACCAGCCATGGGTGGGCGAAGGGGTGCTGTTTGTCGGCTCCGCTGATGGCGTATGCCACCAACCACTGGGAAAAGGTGGCCATGCGTTTCTCAAGGCCTGTGCTGCCGGACAGTCGCTGATGCAGGCCTCGGACCTGGCGCGACACGCTGAAACCGACCTGGATTTCACCGAGATGCTCGGGCGCCTGATGACGGCCCAGGCTTTTCGCCCACTCGCTTTCACAGGAGAACACCATCATGGCTAGTGCCGATTTCACGCCCCCGGCCAGCAGCCTGCGGCGCGCCTGGAACCACGTTGCACAGAGCCTCGAGCGCCGTTTGAGCGATGACCTGTTGTGCCTGGTCGCCCGGTTCGGGATCGCCTCGATATTCTTTCTTTCCGGACGCACCAAAGTGGAGGGTTTCCTCACCCTTACACCCGGCACCTATGAGCTGTTCCGCACCGAGTACGCGCTGCCGCTACTCTCGCCCTGGCTTGCAGCGCACTTGGCCGCCTACGCTGAGCACTTGTTCCCGCTGTTGCTGGTGCTCGGGCTGATGACCCGGCTATCGGCGCTGGCACTGCTGGGCATGACTCTGGTGATCGAAGTGTTCGTCTACCCCGATGCGTGGCCCACCCACCTGACCTGGGCAGGGCTCTTGCTGCTCCTGGTTGCCCGAGGCGCCGGCGCGTTTTCGCTGGATCATCTGCTGAAAGTGAGATGACCGAAGGCCATTGGCACCTCGCCAGTCCAGGCACCACATGTATCGTTTTCGCTACGTCGTAGCGAAAACGATACACACCCTCCTCGCCGTGGGTGCACAAGGGTTTGATGCTCAAACCCTTTTCCTCCCATGAGTATCTGTAACGATATCATTCCACACGAAAAATACGGCCTTCACCTCTATTTACGTAACCCATTGATAAATAATAAGTTTTATTGGTTGGCCGCATTATTGCTAAGGGAATTCTACCCTAAGAGCGCGGCGCCACCGCGCCCCCAACGCCCTGCTTCCCGAGGATTCCCCATGAGCGAGTTGCGTTTCACTGAAGATCACGAATGGCTGCGCGTCGAAGCCGATGGCAGCGTCACCGTGGGCATCACCGCCTACGCCCAGAATGCCCTTGGCGACGTGGTTTTCGTGCAACTGCCAGAGTTGCAGCAGTATGAGAAAGGCAGCGAAGCGTCCACCGTCGAATCGGTCAAGGCCGCCAGCGGCGTGTACATGCCACTGACGGGTGAAGTGGTCGAGGTCAACGGCCAGCTCGAAGACAGCCCGGAACTGGTCAACGAAGACCCGATGGGCGAAGGCTGGTTCTTCCGCTTCATCCCTGCCGATGCAGAAGCGGTAACCGCTCTGCTCGACCAGGACGCCTACGATCGCCTGCTCAAAGCCAACGACGACGCCTGAGGAATCCCGCCATGACCATCAACCTCGGCACCGCCAACGAATTCATCGCCCGTCACATAGGCCCGCGCGCCGCTGACGAACAGGCCATGCTCACTGCACTGGGCTTCGACTCGCTGGACGCCATGACCGCTGCGGTCATCCCCGACAGCATCAAAGGTACCAGCGTGCTTGGCTCGCACGACGGCCAGAGCGAGGCCGACGCACTTGCCGCACTCAAGGCCATCGCCGGCAAGAACCAGCTGTTCAAAAGCTACATCGGCCAGGGCTACTACAACACCCACACTCCGGCGCCGATTCTGCGCAACCTGCTGGAAAACCCGGCCTGGTACACCGCCTACACCCCGTATCAGCCAGAAATTTCCCAGGGCCGCCTGGAAGCGCTGCTGAACTTCCAGACCCTGATCAGCGACCTCACCGGCCTGCCGATCGCCAACGCCTCCTTGCTCGACGAAGCCACTGCTGCGGCCGAGGCCATGACCTTCTGCAAGCGCCTGTCGAAGAACAAGTCCAGCCATGCCTTCTTCGCCTCCGTGCACTGTCACCCGCAAACCCTCGACGTGCTGCGCACCCGTGCCGAGCCGCTGGGTATCGAGGTTGTGGTTGGCGACGAACGCGAGCTGGGCGATGTCAGCGCCTTCTTCGGCGCCCTGCTGCAATACCCGGCCAGCAACGGTGAAGTGTTCGACTACCGCGAGGTCGTACAGCGCTTCCATGCTGCCAACGCCCTGGTCGCCGTAGCGGCAGACCTGCTGGCCCTGACCCTGCTGACCCCACCGGGCGAATTCGACGCCGACGTGGCCATCGGCAGCGCCCAGCGCTTCGGCGTGCCACTGGGCTTCGGTGGCCCGCACGCGGCTTACTTCGCCACCCGCGACGCGTTCAAACGCGACATGCCTGGCCGCCTGGTCGGCGTGTCGATCGACCGCTTCGGCAAAACCGCCCTGCGTCTGGCCATGCAGACCCGCGAGCAGCACATTCGCCGCGAAAAGGCCACCAGCAACATCTGCACCGCCCAGGTGCTGCTGGCCAACATCGCCAGCATGTTCGCCGTGTACCACGGCCCTGCCGGCCTCAAGCGCATTGCCGAGCGCACCCACGCCCTGACCGCGATCCTCGCCGCCGGCCTGAAGGCGCTGGGCGTACAAGTGGTGGGCGCCAGCGCCTTCGATACCCTGACCCTGGCCACCGGCACTGCCACCGCCAGCCTGCATGACAAGGCACGCGCCCAGGGCATCAACCTGCGCCAGATCGATGCCGCCCATGTGGGCCTGTCTCTGGACGAAACCAGCACTCAGGCTGACGTCGAGTCGCTGTGGCAGCTGTTGGGTGGCGAGCAGGCACAGCCTGACTTCACCGCACTGGCCGCCAGCACCGGTTCCCTGCTGCCTGCTGCCCTGCTGCGCCAGTCGGCCATTCTCGAACACCCGGTGTTCAACCGCTACCACAGCGAAACCGAGCTGATGCGCTACCTGCGCCGCCTGGCCGACAAGGACCTGGCGCTGGACCGCAGCATGATCCCGCTGGGCTCGTGCACCATGAAGCTGAACGCCGCGAGCGAAATGATCCCGGTCACCTGGGCCGAGTTCGGCAACCTGCACCCATTCGCCCCGGCCGAGCAGAGCCAGGGCTACCTGCAGATGACCACCGAACTGGAGGCCATGCTGTGCGCGGCCACTGGCTATGATGCCGTGTCGCTGCAGCCCAACGCCGGCTCGCAGGGCGAATACGCCGGGCTGTTGGCGATCCGCGCCTACCACCGCAGCCGTGGTGAAGGCCACCGCGATATCTGCCTGATCCCATCGTCGGCCCATGGCACCAACCCGGCCACCGCACACATGGCTGGCATGCGTGTCGTGGTTACCGCCTGTGACGCCCGTGGCAACGTCGATGTCGAGGACCTGCGCGCCAAAGCCATCGAGCACCGCGAGCGCCTGGCTGCAATCATGATCACCTACCCGTCGACCCACGGCGTGTTCGAGGAAGCGATCGGCGAAATCTGCGCGATCATCCACGACAACGGTGGCCAGGTGTATATCGATGGCGCCAACATGAACGCCATGGTCGGACTGTGCGCACCCGGCAAGTTCGGCGGCGACGTTTCCCACCTGAACCTGCACAAGACCTTCTGCATCCCGCACGGTGGTGGTGGCCCGGGCGTTGGCCCGATTGGCGTCAAGTCGCACCTGGCGCCGTTCCTGCCAGGCCATGCCCAGCTGGAAAACACCCAGGGCGCGGTATGCGCTGCGCCCTTCGGTAGCGCCAGCATCCTGCCAATCACATGGATGTATATCCGCATGATGGGCGGTGCCGGCCTCAAACGTGCCTCGCAGATGGCAATCCTCAACGCCAACTACATCGCCCGCCGCCTGGAAGAGCACTATCCTGTTCTGTATACCGGCGGTAACGGCCTGGTGGCTCACGAGTGCATTCTCGACCTGCGCCCACTGAAGGACACCAGCGGCATCAGTGTCGACGACGTGGCCAAGCGGTTGATCGACTTCGGCTTCCACGCTCCGACCATGTCCTTCCCGGTGGCTGGCACGCTGATGATCGAACCGACCGAGAGTGAGTCCAAAGAAGAACTGGACCGCTTCTGCAACGCCATGATCCAGATCCGCGAAGAAATCCGCGCGGTGGAGAACGGTAGCCTGGACAAGGACGACAACCCGCTGAAAAACGCACCGCATACTGCGGCTGAGTTGGTTGGCGAATGGACCCATGGCTACAGCCGCGAGCAGGCGGTATACCCCCTGGCGAGCCTGGTGGAAGGCAAGTACTGGCCGCCGGTCGGCCGGGTCGACAACGTGTTCGGCGACCGCAACCTGGTGTGCGCCTGCCCGTCGATCGAGAGCTATCAGGACGTCTGATAGCCCCACCCCGCCACCTGGCTTGGGTGGCGGGCTCTGTGTAGGAGCGGGTTCACCCGCGAATGCGATGGTGGCTATACCGCCGCATTCGCGGGTAAACCGCTCCTACAGGGCTCAACGTCCGCCCAACAAACTGGCAGGAGGTCAACATGTCACTGAGCGTCTTCGACCTGTTCAAGATCGGCATCGGTCCCTCCAGCTCCCACACGGTCGGCCCGATGCGCGCCGCTGCGCGGTTTGCCGAAGGGCTGCGCCGTGACGGCCTGCTGGCCCGCACCGCCAGCGTCAAAGCCGAGCTGTATGGCTCACTGGGCGCCACAGGCAAAGGCCACGGCAGTGACAAAGCCGTGCTGCTGGGCCTTGAAGGCGAACACCCGGACATTATCGACACCGACAGCATTCCCGCCCGCCTTCAGGTCATCCGCGACAGCGGACGCATCAACCTGCTGGGCGAGCAAAGCATTGCGTTCATCGAAAAGCAGCACCTGGCGATGATCCGCAAGCCGTTGGACTACCACCCCAATGGCATGATCTTCCGCGCGTTCGACGACGCAGGCCTGCAAATCCGAAGCCGCGAGTACTACTCGGTTGGCGGTGGTTTCGTGGTCGACGAGGACGCTGCCGGCCACGACCGCATCGTCGAGGACACAACGGTGCTGGCCTATCCGTTCAAGACCGCCAAGGCGCTCCTCGGCCACTGCACCGCGCATGACCTGTCGGTGAGCCAGGTGATGCTGGCCAACGAGTCCGCCTGGCGCCCTGAAGCAGAAACCCGAGCCGGGCTGCTGCGCATCTGGCAGGTGATGCAAGATTGCGTCACGGCAGGTTGCCAGCATGAGGGCATATTGCCAGGAGGGCTCAAGGTCAAACGCCGCGCGCCGGCCCTGTACCGCCAACTGAGCGGCCACCCGGAAGCCAGCCTGCGTGACGCCCTGTCTGTGCTCGACTGGGTCAACCTCTACGCCTTGGCGGTGAACGAGGAAAACGCCAATGGCGGTCGTGTGGTCACCGCCCCTACCAACGGCGCAGCGGGCATCGTCCCGGCAGTCCTTCACTACTACATGCGCTTCGTCCCCGGTGCCAGCGAGGACGGGGTGGTGCGCTTTCTGCTCACTGCCGCAGCCATCGGCATCCTGTACAAGGAAAACGCCTCCATCTCCGGGGCCGAAGTGGGCTGCCAGGGCGAGGTCGGCGTCGCCTGCTCGATGGCCGCCGGGGCGCTGTGCGAAGTGATGGGCGGCAGCGTGCAGCAGGTGGAGAACGCCGCCGAAATAGGCATGGAACACAACCTGGGCCTGACCTGCGACCCGATCGGCGGCCTCGTGCAGGTGCCCTGTATCGAGCGCAATGCGATGGGCTCGGTGAAGGCCATCAACGCGGTCCGCATGGCCCTGCGCGGCGACGGGCAGCACTACGTGTCGCTGGACAAGGTCATCCGCACCATGCGCCAGACCGGCGCCGACATGAAAAGCAAATACAAAGAGACCGCCCGTGGCGGCCTGGCCGTCAACATCATCGAATGTTGACCCGACAACAACACCAAGGAGTCACCGATGTCCGAAACACTGCTCAAGACCCCACTGCACGCCCTGCACCTGGAACTGGGTGCGCGCATGGTGCCGTTCGCCGGCTACGACATGCCGGTGCAGTACCCGCTGGGCGTGCTCAAGGAGCACCTGCACACCCGCGAGCAGGCCGGCCTGTTCGACGTCTCGCACATGGGCCAGATCATTCTGCGAGGCGCTGACGCCGCCAAGGCGCTGGAAAGCCTGGTACCGGTGGACATCATCGACCTGCCGGTGGGCATGCAGCGCTATGCCATGTTCACCAATGATCAAGGCGGCATTCTCGATGACCTGATGGTGGCCAACCTGGGCGACGACACCCTGTTCCTGGTGGTCAACGCTGCCTGCAAGGACCAGGACCTGGCTCACCTGCAATCCCACATTGGCAACCGTTGCGAGGTGCAGCCGCTGTTCGAGGAGCGTGCCCTGCTCGCCCTGCAAGGCCCGGCTGCAGTCAAGGTGCTGGAACGCCTGGCCCCAGAAGTGGCCGGCATGACCTTCATGCAGTTCCGCCGAGTAACACTGCTGGAGGTGGACTGCTTCGTCAGCCGCTCGGGCTACACCGGCGAAGACGGCTACGAGATCTCGGTACCGGTCAACGCTGCCGACGCCCTGGCTCGCCGCCTGCTGGCCGAGCCGGAAGTACAGCCGATCGGCTTGGGCGCACGCGACTCGCTGCGCCTGGAAGCTGGCCTGTGCCTGTATGGCCATGACATGAACAGCGAGACTACGCCGATCGAAGCCAGCCTGCTGTGGGCGATTTCCAAAGTGCGCCGTGCCGATGGTGCACGCGCAGCGGGTTTCCCGGGCGCCGAGGCGATCTTCACCCAACAGCGCGATGGCGTGGCGCGCAAACGTGTCGGCCTGTTGCCGCAAGAGCGCACGCCAGTACGTGAGGGTGCGGATATAGTAGATGCCAACGACAAACCGGTAGGCAAAGTGTGCAGCGGCGGATTTGGCCCGACACTCGGCGCACCGGTTGCAATGGGTTATATCGATAGTGAACATAGCGCCCTCGACACGCCACTTTTTGCTGTCGTGCGCGGCAAGAAGGTGGCCTTGAAAGTCAGTAAAATGCCTTTCGTGACACCACGTTACTACCGTGGCTGAAACGGCTTTGTGAAGGTTTTGGGCAGCGTAGACATATTCGTTTTCGAACCTGCACAATAACTTTTGAACATGGCGCCAGGCCAGGCGCCATGCCGTTTCCGACAAATCGGTCGGTTATCGGCAAGCCGCCAGTTTTCCATACGACCAAGGGCTTGTTTTTCGCTCGGGAGTTGGCGTAGAGTCACTGCACTGTGTTTGCATGGGTCGCAACAGTTCGTGACCTGGGCCAGTAGCCGAGATTTGCTACAACCCGTTCGACGTCTCTTACTTCCTGCAACCCAGCCCAGTAATCTTTCGCTTACAAAAAAGTGCGAAAGTAACTGTCATCAAAATTTAAGTTTCATAGGAAATAAGACAATGGCTGAGCGTCAGAAGGGTACCGTCAAGTGGTTCAATGACGAAAAAGGTTACGGCTTCATCACCCCAGAAAGCGGTCCGGATCTCTTCGTTCACTTCCGCGCTATTGAAGGCAACGGCTTCAAGAGCCTGAAAGAAGGCCAGCAAGTCACCTTCGAAGCAGTCCAGGGCCAGAAAGGCATGCAGGCTGACAAGGTTCAACCTGTCTGATCCAGCGCCAGACTTTGAAAAGCCCCTGCCAAGTGCAGGGGCTTTTTTTTGCCCGTAGAATAGTGGGCTCGTCTTTTGGAGCGTCCTGCATGTCCAAGCCTCTACTCACTCCCCAGGGAGATTTTCCGCCGGTCGGCCTGGGCCGGCGCCTGGCAGCGATGTTCTATGACTTTTTACTGTGCACCGCACTGCTGATCGTGACCGCCGGCGCCTACAAGATGATTCAGATGTCGATCATCGGCGAAGCACGCATGCGCGAGCTGACCGAGGCCGGCGCACTGGATGGCGACCCATTGCTGTCTACGGTATTGCTGTTTGCCCTGTTCGGCTTCTTTGCCAAGTTCTGGACCCACGGCGGGCAGACGCTGGGTATGCAGGTATGGGGCGTTCGGGTGCAGAATGCCGATGGCTCGGCCATCAGCCTGTGGCAGGCGCTGTTGCGGTTCGTCGTGTCGATCGCCTCATGGCTGTGCCTGGGGCTGGGTTTTTTCTGGGTGCTGATCGACAAGCGCAAGCGTGGTTGGCATGACATCTATTCGGAAAGCCAGCTGGTGCGAGTGCCTAAACAGAAGAAATGAGCCAGAGGATTGGAGTTGCCGGTTCGGGCCGTTTCCTGATGCCTGCGCGATACCTGTAGGAGCGGGTTTACCCGCGAAGAGGCCGGGCCAGATTAACACCCATGAAAAAGCCGACCCTGAGGTCGGCTTTCTTGTGCAGCTCAGGCTATTAACCTGCCCGGCGCAACAACCACACACCGGCCAAGGCACAGATGCCCGCTGGTATCACCACCGCCAGCAGTGGCGGGAAGCCGAATACCTGGCTCGACGGCCCAAGCAGGTCCTGGCCAATGCGAAACACGAAGCCCACCAGTACACCCGTGAACACGCGCTGACCAAGGGTTACCGAACGCAGCGGGCCAAAGATGAACGAGATCGCCATCAGCACCAGGGCCGCCGTTACCATCGGCTGCAGCACCTTGGTCCAGAACGCCAGCCAGTAGCGGGAGTTGTTCAGCCCCTGATCAGACAAGTAGTGGATGTAATCCCACAACCCGGTAATCGAAAGCGACTCCGGCGCGAGGATCACGGTATTGAGCAGTTCTGGCGTGAGCGAAACATCCCAGCGCTCCTCCGGCGCGTTGACCACCTCGGTGTGGTCGCCGCGGAAGTAGGTGGTACGCACATCGGCGAGCAGCCAGTGGTCGTTCTGGTACTGCGCACGGCGGGCAAAGCTCGAGGTGACAATCTTGCGCTCGCTGTCGAAGCGGTAGCGGGTCACGCCCAGCAGCAGGCCATCGGGCTGTACGGCGTTGATGTGCACGTACTCCTCGCCCTGGCGGTGCCACATGCCACGTTTTGAGCTTTGTGCTTCACCACCACCCTGGGCCAGGGAACGGTCGGCCTGGGCCTTGTTCTCGGTCACCGGTGCCACATATTCGCCAATCAGCAGCCCCACCAGCATCAGCACCAGCATCGGCTTCATCACCGCCCAGACGATACGGCCGATGGACACGCCGGCCGCACGCATGATGGTCAGCTCGCTGCTGCTGGCCAGACTGCCCAGGCCGATCAGGCAACCGATCAGGGCGGCCATTGGCAGCATTTCATACAGCCGCCGAGGTGCGGTAAGCAGGACGAAGTTGCCCGCTTCCATCACCGTGTAGGTGTCACTCAGGTCGCCCATTTCATCGATGAAGGCGAAAAGCGAAGCCAGGCCGAGGATGATCCCCAGCACCGCCAGGATGGCCAGCAGCACGCTCTGGCCGATGTAGCGATCGAGCTTAGCCATGGGCCACCTCCGCACGGCGGGCGGCACGTTTCAGGCGCAGCGGCTCCCAGTACATCAGGCCAAGGCCGATCAGCAGGAACAGGCCGTGGACCCACCACATGCCCAGGGCGATCGGCAGTTTGCCCTTCTCGAGGGCGCCGCGTACGGAAATCAGCATTGTCAGGTAGGCCATGTACAGAAGAATTGCCGGCAGCAGCTTGAGGAAGCGGCCCTGGCGCGGGTTGACCCGCGACAGTGGCACCGCCAGCAGGGTGACGACGAACACCAGGATCGGCAGCGACAGCCGCCATTGCAGCTCGGCGCGCTCACGCAGGCCCTCCTTGCCGATCAGTTCGGAGGTGGGAAGCGCTTCGCGCTCGGTCACTTCCTCGGCGACTTCCGGCTTGGGCAGCAGCACACCGTAGGTGTCGTACTTGATGGCGCGATAGTCGGCCTGGCCCGGGTTGCCGTCGTAGCGGTAACCGTTTTCCAGCACCAGGTAGCGGTTGCCGTCGGCCTGGATTTCCTGGTGGCCTTTCTCGGCGACCAACACCGACGGGGCGCGATCCTTGGTCTTGTCCTGGTTGAAGCGCTTCTCGGAGATGAACACCCCGCCCAGGTTGATGCGGTCATCCGACAGTTGCTCGGTATAGGTTACCCGCGAGCCATCACGCAAGGTCTGGAAGCGGCCCGGGACCAAGGTGTCGAACTCGGTCAGGGCATCCTGCTGGCTGATGATCTGCTGCACCTGGGCAACGCCCAGGGGGGCCAGGCTCAGGCTCAGCCAGGCCACCAGCAGGGCAACCAGGGCAGCCGGCGCCATGGTCATGCCCAGCAGGCGCTGCTGGCTCATGCCAGTGGCCGACAGCACGGTCATCTCGCTTTCCAGGTACAGGCGCCCGTAAGCCAGGAGGATGCCGAGGAACAGCCCCAGAGGCAGGATCAGTTGCAGGAAGCCTGGCAAGCGGAAGCCCATGATCAGGAACAACACGCCAGGGTCGAGCACGCCCTGGGCAGCCTGGGCCAGGTACTTGATGAAGCGCCCGCTCATGATGATCACCAACAGCACAGCGCTGACGGCGCTCAAGGTGACCAGGACCTCGCGGGACAGATAACGAAAGACGATCAAACCAGACACTCCTGGGTTGTCAGGGCGGACTGCCATGCAATGGCGCCAAACAATGACTTAGTACATCCAAGACCAATGCCGGTTCGCCAAAGGCGAACCTCCATGTAAAGTGCGCGCATTATCCTGTGATTGACCGCCCCTGTCACTTGGCCGCGTACGAAGGCGCACATCGGGGTTGTCAGCACGCTTGCCACAGGCTCAAACTGGCAGCTTTTCCGCTGGTGCGCGACGACGCGGCCAGGCCCGTCCAGAGCGCTGGAACACACAGCGCCATTCGTATCGATCATTCGGGGATCCTGACATGGAACTGGTTGTAAAAAGCGTAGCTGCTGCATCTGTAAAAACCGCCACCCTGGTCCTTCCAATCGGTGAAAAACGCAAGCTCGGCGCTGTTGCCCAGGCTGTCGACCAGGCCTGCGAAGGCGCCATCAGCGCCGTGCTCAAACGCGGCGACCTGGCCGGCAAACCGGGCCAGACCCTGCTGCTACAGAACCTTCCGGGCCTGAAGGCCGAGCGCGTGCTGCTGGTGGGCAGCGGCAAGGAAGAAGCCCTTGGCGACCGCGCCTGGCGCAAACTGGTGGCCAGTGTCGCTGGCGTGCTCAAGGGCCTGAACGGCGCTGACGCAGTACTGGCCCTAGACGATATCGCGGTCAGCAACCGCGACGCCCATTACGGCAAGTACCGCCTGCTGGCCGAAACCCTGCTGGACGGCGAATATGTGTTCGACCGTTTCAAAAGCCAGAAAGCCGAGCCGCGTGCGCTGAAAAAGGTCACCCTGCTGGCCGACAAAGCCGGCCAGGCCGAAGTCGAGCGTGCGGTCAAGCATGCCAGCGCCATCGCCAGCGGTATGGCCTTCACCCGCGACCTCGGCAACCTGCCGCCCAACCTTTGCCACCCAAGCTTCCTGGCCGAACAGGCGAAAGAGCTGGGCAAGGCGCACAAGGCCCTCAAGGTTGAAGT
This sequence comes from Pseudomonas sp. 2,4-D, assembly GCF_030418155.1. Taxonomy (NCBI): domain Bacteria; kingdom Pseudomonadati; phylum Pseudomonadota; class Gammaproteobacteria; order Pseudomonadales; family Pseudomonadaceae; genus Pseudomonas; species Pseudomonas sp. 2,4-D. The sequence goes on along the minus strand of NZ_JAUHUI010000033.1, from coordinate 4,810 downwards.
ACTGGACGAGAAAAAGATCAAGGACCTGGGCATGGGCGCGTTCTACGCCGTGGGCCAGGGCAGCGACCAGCCGCCACGCCTGATCGTGCTCAATTACCAGGGCGGCAAAAAGGCCGACAAGCCATTCGTGCTGGTGGGTAAAGGCATTACCTTCGACACCGGCGGCATCAGCCTCAAGCCAGGCGCCGGCATGGATGAAATGAAGTACGACATGTGCGGCGCCGCCAGCGTGTTCGGCACCCTGCGTGCAGTGCTCGAGCTGCAACTGCCGATCAACCTGGTGTGCCTGCTGGCCTGCGCCGAGAACATGCCAAGCGGCGGTGCCACCCGCCCAGGTGACATCGTCACCACCATGAGCGGCCAGACCGTGGAAATCCTCAACACCGACGCTGAAGGCCGTCTGGTGCTGTGCGACACCCTGACCTACGCCGAGCGCTTCAAGCCGCAGGCGGTCATCGACATCGCCACCCTGACCGGCGCATGCATCGTCGCCCTGGGCAGCCACACCTCCGGCCTGATGGGCAATAACGACGACCTGGTCGGGCAGTTGCTCGATGCCGGCAAGCGCGCCGACGACCGTGCCTGGCAATTGCCGCTGTTCGAGGAATACCAGGAGCAACTGGACAGCCCGTTCGCCGACATGGGCAACATCGGTGGGCCGAAGGCCGGTACGATCACCGCGGGTTGCTTCCTGTCGCGCTTCGCCAAAGCGTACAACTGGGCGCACATGGACATTGCCGGTACCGCCTGGGTCAGTGGCGGCAAGGACAAAGGCGCCACTGGCCGCCCGGTACCTCTGCTGACCCAGTACCTGCTGGACCGCGCTGGCGCCTGAAGCCGTGAAGCCGGTGGTGCCTTGCGCGCCACCGGCCGGCGATTTCCACCATGAGCAAAGTCGACTTCTACATTCTGCCCACCGACTCGCTGTCGGCGCGGCTCGATTTCGCCTGCAAGCTGTGCGAGAAGGCCTGGCGCCTCGGCCACCGGGTCTATCTGCACTGCCAGGATGCAGAACAGCGCATTGAACTGGACCAACGCTTGTGGCGCTTCAAGGGCGAGGCCTTCGTGCCCCACGACCTCGCCGAGGTGCATGCCGATGCTGACGTGGTTCTGGGCCTGACTGACAACGCCGGCGAGCACCACGGTCTGCTGATCAACCTCGGCGCCAGCGTGCCGGGCTTTGTCGGGCAGTTCGAGCGGGTGGCCGAAATCGTTGTTGAAGAGCCGGCTATCCGCCAATCAGCCCGTGAACGATTCCGTTTCTACCGTGAACAGGGCTATGCTCTGCAAGACCACCGCTTACAGCGACTTTGACGACGATGGACAAGCCCTCCCCTTTGCCCGATTCCGCCCATCTGCTCGATGACCTCGAGTCGATCCGTCAGCTGCTTGGCGACGCCGACCTGCAACCGCCACTGCTCACCGAGACGGTAGAGCAGATTCCGTTGCTGCTGGACGAAGCCGCCAGCGACCCCGCGGCACCCACCGAACCGGTAGCTGCCGAACCTGAGGACGACCCGCAGACCCGCCGCCAGGACACCCTGCTGCACCTGGAAAGCGAGCTGCGCGCCGCAGCACAGATGATCATGCAGGACGTGATCAACGACTTTACCCCGCATATCGAGAACGAAATCAAGCGCCGGCTGGATGCGCGGATCGAGCGGCTGATCAAGCGTTCCGAGTAGAACCGGCAACGGTGTCGCCTGCTTCGCGGGCGCGCCCGCTCCCACAGGTTCGAAGCCTGCGCTTTGCCCGCGAAGCAGGCGACTCTGTTCCGACAGTTGTCAGCAGCTTGTCGCCTGCGGCCCCCAGCTTGGTTATACTTCCCGGCTTTCCCGAATAAATGCACAGGGTCCCGCCGCGCATGGATAAGACCTACCAGCCGCACGCAATCGAAACTTCCTGGTACAACACCTGGGAGTCCGAGAACTATTTCGCTCCACAAGGTGCAGGCGAGTCCTACACCATCATGATCCCGCCGCCGAACGTAACCGGCAGCCTGCACATGGGCCACGGGTTCAACAACGCGATCATGGACGCCCTGATCCGTTTCCGCCGCATGCAAGGCCGCGACACCCTGTGGCAGCCGGGTACCGATCACGCGGGTATCGCCACGCAGATGCTGGTCGAGCGCCAACTTGAAGCCAAAGGCCAGAACCGTCATGACCTGGGCCGCGAAAAGTTCCTGGAAAAAGTCTGGGAATGGAAGGATCAGTCCGGTGGCAACATCAGCCGCCAGATTCGCCGCCTGGGCTCGTCGGTAGACTGGAGCCGCGAACGCTTCACCATGGACGACGGCCTCTCCGAAGCGGTAAAGGAAGCGTTCGTGCGCCTGCATGAAGACGGCCTTATCTACCGCGGCAAGCGCCTGGTCAACTGGGACACCAAGCTGCACACGGCCATCTCCGACCTCGAAGTGGAAAACCACGACGAGAAAGGCCACCTGTGGAACCTGCGCTACCCGCTGGCCGACGGCGCCAAGACCGCCGAAGGCCAGGACTACCTGGTAGTTGCCACCACGCGCCCGGAAACCCTGCTGGGTGACGCTGCCGTGGCCGTCAACCCGAACGACGAACGCTATCAGGCACTGATTGGCAAATTCGTCGAACTGCCATTGGTCGGCCGCCGCATCCCGATCATCGCCGATGACTACTGCGACCCCGAGTTCGGTACCGGTTGCGTGAAGATCACCCCGGCCCACGACTTCAACGACTACGAAGTCGGCAAGCGTCACAACCTGCCGCTGCTGAACATCTTCGACAAGAACGCCTTCGTGCTGGCCAGCGCCCAGGCCTTCAACCTCGACGGCAGCGTTAACGAGCAGGTCGACACCCAACTGCCGGCCCAGTACGCCAACCTTGACCGCTTTGTCGCGCGCAAGCAGATCGTCGCCGACCTGGACGCCCAGGGCCTGCTGGTCAGCATCGACGACCACGCCCTGAAAGTGCCGAAAGGCGACCGCTCCGGCACGGTCATCGAGCCGTGGCTGACCGACCAGTGGTACGTTTCCACCAAGCCGCTGGCAGAGCCTGCCATCGCCGCCGTAGAAGATGGCCGCATCCAGTTCGTGCCCAAGCAATACGAGAACATGTACTTCTCCTGGATGCGCGATATCCAGGACTGGTGCATCAGCCGCCAACTGTGGTGGGGCCACCGCATTCCAGCGTGGTACGACGAGGCCGGCCAGGTCTACGTTGGCCGCAACGAGGAAGAAGTGCGCGCCAAGCACAAGCTGGGCGCCGACGTGGTCCTGCGTCAGGATGACGACGTACTCGACACCTGGTTCAGCTCGGGCCTGTGGACATTCTCCACCTTGGGCTGGCCGGAACAGACCGAATTCCTCAAGAAGTTCCACTCCACCGACGTGCTGGTGACTGGCTTCGACATCATCTTCTTCTGGGTTGCGCGCATGATCATGCTGACCATGCACCTGATCAAGAACGAAGACGGCACCCCGCAGGTACCGTTCAAGACCGTATACGTACACGGCCTGGTACGAGACGGCCAGGGCCAGAAGATGTCCAAGTCCAAAGGCAACGTGCTGGACCCGCTGGACATCGTCGACGGTATTACCCTCGACGCCCTGCTGGAAAAACGCACCAGCGGCATGATGCAGCCCAAGCTTGCCGAGAAGATCGCCAAGCAGACCAAGGCCGAGTTCCCCGAAGGTATTGCCAGCTACGGCACCGACGCCCTGCGCTTCACCTTCTGCTCGCTGGCTTCGACAGGCCGCGACATCAAGTTCGACATGGGCCGCGTCGAAGGCTACCGCAACTTCTGCAACAAGATCTGGAACGCTGCCCGCTACGTCCTGGACAAGGGCGAAGACTGCGGCCAGAACGGCGAAGCTTACGAGCTGTCGCTGGCCGACCGCTGGATCATCTCGCAGCTTCAGCGTACCGAAGCTGAAGTAACCCGCCAGCTGGAGCAGTTCCGCTTCGACCTGGCCAGCCAGGCGCTGTACGAGTTCATCTGGAACCAGTACTGCGACTGGTACCTGGAGCTGTCCAAACCAGTACTGTGGGACGAAAATGCCCCGGTAGAGCGCGCCCGCGGCACTCGCCGCACTTTGGTGCGCGTACTGGAAGTGGCACTGCGTCTTGCACATCCGTTCATGCCGTTCATCACCGAAGAAATCTGGCAGCGCATCGCGCCGCTGGCCGGCATCGACGGCAAGACCATCATGCTGCAGCCATGGCCAGTGGCCAACGAAGCACGCATTGACGCCGCTGCCGAAGGCGACATCGAGTGGCTGAAAGAGTTGATGGTCGGCCTGCGCAATATCCGCGCCGAAATGAACATCGGCCCGGGCAAGCCGCTGCCGCTGTTCCTGAAGAACGCCAACGCCGACGACCAGCGCCGCCTGCAGGAAAACGAAGCGCTGCTGAAGAAGCTGGCCAAGGTCGAGTCGTTCACCGTACTGGGTGATGCCGACGAAGCGCCGCTGTCCGCTACCGCCCTGGTCGGTGACCTGCAGGTGCTGGTGCCAATGGCCGGGCTGATCGACAAGGATGCCGAGCTGGCGCGCCTGAACAAGGAAATCCAGCGTCTGCAAGGTGAAGTGCAACGTGTTGGCGGCAAGCTGTCCAACGCAGCCTTCGTCGACAAGGCCCCGCCTGCGGTGATCGAGAAGGAACGCGCCAAGCTGGCCGAGTCCGAACAGGCCCTGGCCAACTTCACCGAGCAGCATGCGCGGATTGCAGCGCTGTAATCACTAGAGAGACCGTTGGGGTCGCTGCACGGCCCTTTCGCGACACAAGGCCGCTCCCACAGGACGGCGCCAACCTTCAAGGCGCCACCACCCTGTGGG
>NZ_JAUHUI010000032.1:0-72346 GCF_030418155.1 Pseudomonas sp. 2,4-D | reverse complement strand
CTTCTCTGGTGATCACTGCGCTGGCACTGCTGACGGGCGCCTTGTCCTTCATGGTTTGAAGCACTCAGGGCGCCGCTTGCGGGTACGGTGATATCCCGCTTCTGGAACTATCGTGCTGTTTCGAGCAACCGATTTTGTCATTTTACGATCCCTCTCCAAGCCCTATTGAGCTGCATAAATCAAAGGTTTCAGGGTGCTGCGGGATTTCCCACAAAAAGCACTGATGGCACGTTGACTCTCCCCTTAGGGGGAGACTTTAGACTCCCGGCCCCCGATAGATCTGGCCTGAAACAGCTTTTTGGGCCCGATGACTTTATTCATTCAATGCGGCTTTTGTAGGGAAACAATCAATGAATAATCCGTTGGAATTGGACAGCGTTATCAGCAGTACACAGGAGATTCTTGCGCAGTTGCTGGTGTTGGATAGGGGCGACGTGACAGAGCACAGCAGTATCGTTGACGACCTCAGCGCCGACTCGCTGGACATCGTCGACCTGAGCTTCCAGCTGGGCCGTCAGTACGGTTGCACCTTGCCGAAAACCAGCGTGCTGGATCACGCGGTAGCGGTGTTCGGCGACGCCACCCGGTTTGTCGAAAATGGACGAATCACGCAGGACGGCGTGGCCTTGCTGGAGCAGAGCCTCAGCGCTTATGCGCCGGGCCAGTTGCACGTGGGCATGCAGCCGGGCGATGTCTTCTCGGCCACCACCGTGCGTAACTGGGCGCAGCAATGCCATAACGTTTTCAACTACCTCCCCGAGACCTGCCCTGAGTGTGGCGCGGTTCATGCCCAACTCAATGAACGCCAGCAAGTGGTGTGTGGCGGTTGCAGTGCTCGCCTGACCCCTCTGGACGGTGACTCGATCTCGCGTCTGTTGGTTGAGCAGTACGCGGCCGCCCAGTTGAAGGCTTCGGCGTAGAGGGTGCCTTGATGCAGGCCCGAGAGGTTCTGGTCACCGGCTATGGACTGGTGGCTCCCACGGCACTGGATGCGGCCTCGCTGTTCACGACGATCAGCGAAAACCGTTCCTGCATTGGCCAGCACCCGGCGTTTGTCGAACTGGGGTTTGCGAACCCGGCGGCCGGATTTATCGATGAGCAACAATGGCAGGTCATCGCGGCGGCCTTTCCGGGCGACCTGCAGACCACCTCCCGCCAGGAATGGCTGGCGCATTACGTGGCCCGTCAGGCGCTGGCCCATGCCGGGTTGGCCGACGGCGCATTTGCCCGAGTCGCCAGCGGTATTTTCGTCGGGGCCAACAAATATTGCGTGAGCGGTGATTTGCGGGACGCCAGCCGTTACATGGACGATCAGGGGCGGGTCGATCTCGACCAGTTCCTGGATAACCACACCCTCAGCGGTGGGGCGTTCGCCCGGCGGGTTGATCAGCAAACCCGCCATCTCGCCGAATGGCTGGGTGTCCGTGACCATATCTCCACACATTCCGATGCCTGTGCCGCCGGCACCATGGCCATCGGCAGCGCCTATCGAGCGATCGCCCGTGGCGAGATCGACCTGGCGTTGTGTGGCGCGGTGGAGTTGATGGCCCATGAATTGTCCTACTACAGCTTTGATGGGCTGGGCGCACTCTGCCAGCGCGTGGACTTTTCCCCACAAGAACAGAGCCGGCCGTTCATGCCGGACCGCTGCGGCTTTGTGCTGAGTGAAGGGGCGGCGCTGTTGGTGCTGGAATCCCGCGAGCATGCCGAGCGTCGTCAGGCCTGTTCGCTGGGCCGGGTGCTGGGTTACGCGAATCTGTGCGAGGCAGAGAAAATCACCTCCAGCAGCCGCGACGGCAGCAAGTATGCCGCCTGCATGACGGCGGCCCTGGCCGATGCCGAACTGACCAGTGCGGCTGTGGACCATGTGAATGTTCACGGTACGTCGACACAGGCCAATGACCGTTGCGAGGCCCTGGGCCTGGCGCAGGTCTTCGGCGAAACCCTGGAGCAGATGACGTTCACCGCCAACAAATCTGCCGTAGGGCATTCGTTGGCCGGCAGTGGTGCCATTGAGGCGGTGCTGTCGTTGATGAGCATTCAGTTGGGCGTGGCCTTGCCGACCCTCAACTTTCAGCCGGAAAAATCCGAATTTCCGGAGTTGAAATTCCTTTGCGAACCGTTGCAGCAACCGATCAATGTCGTGCTCTCCAATTCCTTCGGGTTTGGTGGCGTGAACAGTTCGTTGGTGCTGGGCAGGGCATGACATGACCAGATCCAATTCAACCGCTGTTTATATCACTGCGGCGTCGGTACTCAACGCCGCCGGTACTGAATGTACGCCTCGTGACAGTCAACCTCAGGCCGCACAACCGCTGGATTTCGACCCGGCACGTCTGGCCCATTGTGTTGCAGCGCCCGCCTTGCCGGCGGGTGTGTACGACCGCAGACTGTCCCGTAGCCTTGAGCCTCAGGGCGCGCGCCTGCTGTATTGCGCCGGCCGTCTCGCCGAGACCTTGCGTGGGCTGGAACTGCCCGACGAGCGGATCGCATTGACCGCTGCCATTCCGGAAGTGGATGGCCCCAGCTCGTGCTGGGATGCAGTGCAGGCCATTGGCGCACAACCGGCAGATCTGTTGGCGCAATTCTTTGCCCACACACCGCCACTGCATGCGCTGATGATGCTCAATAGCAGCGTCATGGCCCACGCGGCTGAGGCCTTGCGTTGCAAGGGGCCCATGGGCGGTTTTTGCTCCCAGGGCAATGCGGGGCTGGATGCTTTGATGGAGTCCGCTGCCCATCTGAGCGAAGGTCGTGCCGATGCTGCCGTCGTCGTCAGCAGCAGTCCGAACATCACCCCGGCGTTGTACCTGCGTGACGCTACTCACCCACCTGTGAACCCCGGCCCGTGGGTTTTCGGCGAAGGTGCTGCGGCACTGTTGCTGACGACCAACCCAGGCAGCGGTGCTCGATCTGCGTTGCGTATTGCCGGGTTTGCCCGTGGTTACAGCGCGCAACCCGAGCGTGGACTGGCGGTTGGTCGCGACGTCATTGAGCGCGCTTTGAGCAACGAAAAACTGTGCCTCAGCGATGTCGGGCAAGTCGTCGCCGATGCACAGGATCCGCAGATTGCCGCGTTGTTTACCCTATCGGGGCACACCCTCGAACACTCCAAGGCGTTGCTAGGTGACTTGGGCGCCAGCGCCTTGCTCAGTGAAATCGCTGTGACCTGGGCACTGGACTGCAGCCGTTACACGCTGTTGCTCGAACACAGCCGAGGCGGACATTGGGGCGCGGTGCTGCTGGCCAGAACGTCGTCGGACACAGAGACAATGGAGAGTTACCCATGAGCCCCACACGGATCGTGATCACGGGCATGGGCGCCGTCACCGGCTTCGGTTTCGAGTGGCAGTCCATGTGGCAAAGAATGTTGGCCGGCGAGCATTGCATTCGGCCATGGCAACCGGAAGGCGTCGAGGCGGGTGCGTTCCCCGTGCGTTACGCAGCGCCCGTGGATATGGGCTTGATGCCGGCACACTTGAAAGACCATCCGGCCTGGGGATTGTCGCTGGAAAAACGCACCCGCTTTGGTTGGGTCGCGGCCACCCAAGCCATTGCTGATAGTGGTCTGAGCCCCGAACAGTTGCGTGGCGCGGCGGTATTGGCAGCGTCCGGCGCACCTGCTCATCGTTTGCAGGACATGCTGCTCAGCCTGGCGGATAACCCGGCACAGGCGCCGTCCTGGGCTCAATTGATGGCGCGACAGGCGCAGGTCGATCCTGACAGTTCACTGTGTCAGAGCAACGACCGCCTTGCGCGGGTGATTGCCGATGGCATCGGCAGTGAAGGCCCGGTGATCAACGTCAGCAGCGCCTGCGCGGGAGCGTCCCAGGCCATCGGCAATGCATTCCAGATGATCCGTCGCGGCGAGGTCGAGCTGGCCATTGCCGGGGGCGCCGATTCGGTGCTGAGCCTGGACACCATGACCGCGCTGTATCTGCTCGGCGCCGCCAGCAGCGAACAGCGTTGGGGCACCGAACTGTGTCGGCCGTTCGACCGCCATCGCAGTGGCTTGATTGCGGGTGAAGGCGGTGGTTTCGTAGTGCTCGAAACCCTCGAACGGGCGCTCGCCCGAGGGGCAACGCCGTACGCCGAAGTGCTGGGTTTCGGCAGCAGCCTGGATGCCTACAAAATCACCGCACCCGACCCGCAGGGCCGGGGCGCGGTGCTGGCGATGCAGGCGGCCCTGACGGATGCCGGGCTGGCGCCGCAACAGGTCGATCTGATCAATGCCCATGGTACGTCGACACCCCTCAACGATGCCGCCGAAACCCTGGCGATCAAGACCCTGTTCGCCGAGCGCGAACATTATCGGCGGTTGCTGGTGACGGCCAACAAATCCCAGTTCGGCCACCTGATTGCGGCCGCCGGAGCACCGGAGTTCATGCTCACGGCCCTGGCCTGCCGGGATGATCGGGTCACGCCGACCCTGAACCTGCAGGATGCCGACGAACAATGCGACCTCGACTACTGCGCCCACCAAGCGGTCAAGCGCAAGGTCGACGTTGCCCTGAGCAACTCCTTCGGTTTCGGCGGCCTCAACACTTCACTGGCGCTGGGCAAGTACCGGGAGGCGCCGCGATGAAACAGGCGGTCGCGATTGCCGGTGCGGGTTGCGTGTTGCCCAGCGGCTGGGGTGTCGAGTCTTTCTGGGCGGCCGCAACCGAAGGGCGCAGTGCAATTACGGCGCTGAACGCCCGACGGTTCAGCAGCCAACGCGTGGTGGCGTTCGGGCAAATTCAGGATCAGGACCACCAACGCAGCCGACAAGACCTTGCGCAAAACCTTCAGCGTTACTGCACGCCGGCAGTGATCTGGGGTGTCAGCGCGGTACGTCAGGCGTTGGAAGAAGCCGGCCTGGCCGATGAGCAGCCGGATGTCCGTTTCGGTTTGTATTGCTGTCAGGGCGGCTACACCCATCCGTCTCTGGAATCCTATGCCGAGTTGTTGCACGGCTGTCGGCAGGACGGCGTCGCCGACATGGCGGCGTTCGCCAAACGGATCCTGCAAGACCGTGCCCAGGACCCTTTTCTGGTGCTCAAAGGCTTGAGCAACTGCTTGCTGGGTGTCACCAGCCTGGCGCTGAAACTGGTGGGTGAGTGCAACGCCTATATGCAAGGTGTCGCCGGCAACCTGGCAGCCTTGCGTGAGGCTACGGCCGCTTTGCAGGCTGGCCGGATTGACGCGGCAATCGTTGTCGGTGCGGGCAGCGAGCTGGATGCCCTGGCGCTGTCCGGGTTGGTCCAGGCGGGTGTCATCAGCGCCAACGGCTCGAACACGCTGCTGCCGTTTGACCTTCGGGGCACCGGCGGCATTGCCGGGGAGGGCGCGGCAGCGTTGGTGCTGCGCCGGCGCGAAGACCTGCCGGCCGGTCCTCAGGCGTGCCTCGCCGACATGACGGCCCATGCCACCCTCGGTCGCTTGAGCCTGCCCGACAGCCCAACCGATGTGTTGGTGTGCAGCGGCACCGGCGATGCGCACAAAGACCGCGTGTTGTGCCAGACGCTGGCCCTTGCGCGCGCCTCGCACATCACCAGCGGGTTGGCGATCAACGGCATTCTCAGCGCGGCGCCGAGCCTGGTGGATCTGATGCTTGCGCGTTGCGCATTGCAGGCCCAAAGCGTGCCGCCGATTGCCGGTTTGCAGCAACCAGTGGCGAACCTGCCGTTCATTCAGGGCGCGCCCCACGCCGCGAGCCTTGCGCATTGCCTGGTGCTGAACCGCGACGACAACGGATTCAGCGCCGCCTATCAAGTGCTCTACAGCGCAAAGGCCACTCAGGACTGCCGCTGACTACCGCCTCTTTTTTACTTTCAAGGGATATGACTGTCATGGATTATCGCGATTTCGTTCGGCCCAAATTCGTCGGCCTGCTCCAGGCACTGGGCCTGGAGTGTGAATTTCAGCGCGCCCTCGGTAGCCAGTTGTTCTACCGCAACCCCAAGGGCGACATGGTCACGGTCACCGACTTTCTCGGCGGTTACGGTGCGGCACTGTTCGGCCACAACGACCCACAGTTTGTCGATCAGCTATGTGCGCTGCTGCGCAGCGACGTGCCGTTCAACGCACAAATGTCGATCCGCGGTGCGGCCGGGCAATTGGGGCGAGCGCTCAGTGACGCCTTCAATCGCGAACTGAAGAACACCGAACGTTATATTTCGACTTTCTCCAACAGTGGCGCGGAGGCGGTGGAAATTGCCGTCAAGCACGCGGAGTTCCGTCGCCAGAAGAGCCTGCAGAAGCAGTTCGACGACATCGATTTCACCCTGGCCAGCCTGACCGCCAGCGAACACGCTTACCGCGAGCTGGATGTGGCCGACCTCGACCTGCCTGCAGGTGTCCTGCCAGCCACCCTGAACAGCGTGACCTTGCGTCAGGTGGTTGAAGCCGTTCGCCAACACAACCTGGCGCAGTTGCACATCGAACCGGTATTCGTCGCCCTGCGCGGCAGCTTCCACGGCAAATTGGTCAATACCGTGCAACTGACCTATGGCCGTCAGTACCGCGCGCCGTTTGCCCGTTTTGGTCTGAACGTCGAGTTCATCGACCCACAGCAGCCCCATCAATTGCAGGAATTGCCGGCCCGGCACACGCACCATTGGTTGAGCCTGCAATGGGACGGCGAACACCTGAACGTACTGCAACTGCCGTTCAGTGCGATTACCGCCGTGTTGATGGAGCCGATTCAGGGCGAAGGCGGTATCAACGAGTTCGCGGCCGAGTTCTATCTGGGGCTGCGCAAGCTGTGTAACGAGCAACAATGCCCGCTGGTAGTCGATGAAGTACAGTCGGGTTTTGGGCGCGCCGGGACGTTTCTTGCCAGCAGCCAGTTCAACCTGCAAGGCGACTATTACTGCCTCTCCAAGGCCCTCGGCGGCGGCTTGATGAAAATCGCCGCGACGGTGATCCGCAGCAGCCACTACGAAGGCGAGTTCAGCTACATCCACAGCTCGACCTTCGCCGAGGACGACCCGTCCTGCCATATCGCGCTGTCGGCATTGCGCCGGTTGTTCGCCAATGACGACGCGATGCTCAAAGACATACGCACCAAGGGCGCCTACCTCAAAGCCTCGCTCAATGAACTGAAGATGGCCTATCCGGATGTGATCGCCGATGTGCGCGGGCGTGGCTTGCTGGTGGGTCTGGAATTGCACGACTTGAGTGTCAGCAGCTCGCTGGTACAGGCGTCGGCCCAGTACAACGATGCCTTGGGTTACTTGATCGCCGGTTACCTGTTGCAATTCGAAGCGTTGCGGGTAGCACCGTCGGGCAGCAACTCCAACGTGATTCGCCTGGAGCCGCCAGCCTGTATCACCCTGGGCGAAATCGACGGGCTGATCGCTGCCCTGCAACGGGTCTGCGACATGCTGCGCCGTGGCGATGCGTTGCCGTTGGCGGCGGGTATCTGCGCGGACTCGATGCCCACCGTGCCAGCCCGTCAGGACGATTTTCGGGTGACCGAGCCCGTTGAAAACATCGATGCCAAGGTCGAAATCGTCGCTCGGGTAGCGTTCATCAACCACCTGATCGATGCCGATATCCTCGGTGACGTCGATCCCTCGCTGGCAGCCCTGAGCCCGGAACAAAAACGCACGTTCATCAATCGCACCAAGCCTGAACGCCGCGCTGTGCCAGTCGGCCCGGTGATCATTCGGTCGCGCCTCGGCATGGCGGTGGAGTTCACGTTATACCCGCTGTGCATGGACTCGGATGCCATGGCCGAGTACATCCGCAGCGGTGACCTGGACAGCATCCGCGAAGAAGTCGGCAGGCGTGTCACCGATGCCCGCGCCGATGGCTGCAGCATCGCCGGCCTCGGGATGTACACCTCGATCGTCACCAACAATTGTCAGGCGCTGAAGATTGCCGACATGGCGCTGACGTCCGGCAACGCCCTGACCATCGGCATGGGGCTCGAAGCCATCGAGCAAGGCTGTGTACAGCAAGGTCTGGCACTGCGCGAGCAAACCGCTGCCGTTGTCGGTGCCGCCGGTAACGTTGCGTCGACCTATGCCTCGGTGCTGTCCGCCACCGTCGATCACCTGATTCTGATTGGCAGCGGTCGTGACGGCTCGGTTCGGCGCCTGGAGAAAACCGCGCAACAGATTTACGCCGACGCGGCCCGTTCGATCCTCAAAGGCACGGCCGAACACGACCGGTTGGCGCAGCGACTGCTGACCCTTGATGGTTTTTGTGGCTTGTTGCACTCACATGGCCAAAAAGCCGACCTCGGTTTGCACATCGCCCGCCTGGTGGATGAGCGCCTTGGCGCGAACGCCTTCATCACGGTCACCAACGATCTCGACGCCATCAAGGGCGCACGGATTGTCCTGTGTGCTGCCAATGCGCCTCAGCCGTTCCTCGGTGCCGAACATTTCGCCGAGCGCAGCGTGATCTGCGATATCGCCGTGCCGCTGAACGTCCATCAAGACCTGCCGAGCCAACGCGAAGACGTGCTCTACATGCACGGCGGCATCGTCCAGACGCCGTTCGACGACGGCCTGGCGCCCAACGTGCGGGCCTATCTGAAAAAAGGTCAGCTGTATGCGTGCATGGCCGAGTCGGTGTTGATGGGCTTGTCTGGCATGAGCCAGCACGGCTCCTACGGCGATATCAGCCGTGAGCAAGTGCAGCAGGTCCGCGCACTGGCCGCGACCCACGGCTTCACCCTCGCGCAATTCAAAACTCAAAATTCACTGTAAGGAGCGGTCATGACTCAGAAAATAGCTGTCGTGACCGGCGGCAGTCGCGGCATTGGCAAGGCCATCGTGCTGGCCCTGGCCGGCGCGGGTTATCAGGTTGCCTTCAGTTATGTCCGTGACGAGGCGTCAGCCGCTGCCTTGCAGGCGCAGGTCGAAGGGCTCGGCCGGGAGTGCCTGGCCGTGCAGTGTGATGTCAAGGAAGCGCAGAGCATTCAGGCGTTTTTTGAACGGGTCGAGCAACGTTTCGAGCGTATCGACTTGTTGGTCAACAACGCCGGTATTACCCGTGACGGTTTGCTCGCCACGCAATCGTTGAGCGACATCACCGAGGTCATCCAGACCAACCTGGTCGGCACGTTGTTGTGCTGTCAGCAGGTGCTGCCCTGCATGATGCGCCAACGCAGCGGGTGCATCGTCAACCTCAGTTCGGTGGCCGCGCAAAAGCCCGGCAAGGGCCAGAGCAACTACGCCGCCGCCAAAGGCGGTGTAGAAGCATTGACACGCGCACTGGCGGTGGAGTTGGCGCCGCGTAACATCCGGGTCAACGCGGTGGCGCCCGGCATCGTCAGCACCGACATGAGCCAAGCCCTGGTCGGCGCCCATGAGCAGGAAATCCAGTCGCGGCTGTTGATCAAACGGTTCGCCCGGCCTGAAGAAATTGCCGACGCGGTGCTGTATCTGGCCGAGCGCGGCCTGTACGTCACGGGCGAAGTCTTGTCCGTCAACGGCGGATTGAAAATGCTATGAGCCAGGCACGCACGATTGTGATTACCGGCGCGGCCAATGGTATTGGCCGCGCCGTCGCGGAAAATTTCGCAGCCCAGGCCGAGCACCTTTTGATCTTGCTTGATCGGGATCTGGCAACCTTGCAGAGGTGGGTCACCGAGGGCGAATTTGCCGCTCGCATCGAAACCCATCAAGCGAACATCGCCGATCTCGCCAGCCTGCAACTTCTGTTCAAGGGCCTGGCCGACCGGCTCGGCTTTGTCGATGTGCTGGTCAACAGCGCCGGGGTCTGCGACGAGAACGAACCCGAAGACCTCGACAACTGGCACAAGGTCATTTCGATCAACCTCAACGGCACCTTTTACGTCACCTCGTTGTGCCTGCCACTGATGGCGGAGGGTGGGCGGATCATCAACATGTCGTCGATCCTCGGCCGGGCGGGCAAGGTCCGCAACACCGCTTACTGCGCCTCCAAGCACGGCATCATCGGCATGACCAAAGCCTTGGCGCTGGACCTGGCGCCACGGCGAATCACCGTCAATGCCATCCTGCCCGCCTGGATCGACACACCGATGCTGCAAGGTGAATTGGCGGCTCAAGCGCGCATCGCCGGGATCACCCACGAGCAAATCCTGCGCAATGCCAAGAAGAAGTTGCCCCTGCGGCGCTTCATTCAGGGCGACGAAGTGGCGGCCATGGTTCGTTATCTGGCGAGCCCGCAGGCGAGTGGTGTCACGGCGCAAAGCCTGATGATCGACGGCGGTGCCGGGTTGGGAATGTAGCCATGGCTCGACTGGGATTGAACCGCGGCCTTTTGGCCGCGCTGGTCAGCCTCGGCTCGCCAGTGGCGATCGCCGAGTGGTTGCCGGAGCATCATGAAGCGGAGATCGGCGTTGCCACGGCCGTGCGTCTGCACGGTGACGACCAGGTCACGCAAAAGGCCGTGTACCTCAAGTTCAGCCTGGAGGATGCCTGGGACAGCGGCTACTACAAGGCCAAGGGCCGAGCCCGTTACGACTTCCGTTATGACGGCAACAACCCATACAGCGCGCAAGCCCGGGACGATTACCGGGCGACTGCCGATTGGCGGCACCTGTACTGGGGGCTCTACGTCGGTGACGGCGAGCTGACGGTGGGCTGGCAGCAGGTGGTGTGGGGGCGTGCAGATGAATTACGGGTGCTCGATCAGATCAACCCGCTGGATTATCGCGAGGGTGTGATCGGTCTGTTGGAAGACAGCCGCATCGCCGTGCCGATGATTCGCCTGGTGCAGCCGGTCGCCGAGTGGGAGCTGGAAGCGCTGGTGATCACTGATTTTGTGAAAAACCAGGCGCCGGCCGTCGGCAGCGAGTTCGATGCACCGATCTTTGCCACACCCGATCCGCAGATGTTTGTGGTCGATTCGCGGCCCGGTTATGACGGTCACAGTGGCTTCGGTTACGGCGCCAGTGCCAACGGCCGGGTCGGCACGGTGGATGTCAGCTTCGTTGCCCTCAACGCCCGCCAACAGGACCCGGTTTACGCCGTCGAAGGCCAGACCGAAGAGGGCCTGATTCGCCTCGAACGGCAATTCCCGCGCTATTCCATGGGCGGCGCCGGTGTGGCCATCGATGCCGGCCACAGCATCGTGGTACGCAGTGAAGTCGCCTACTTCGACAATTGGCGCGTCACCAATCCTTACCGCGCTTACGGCAGCGACCAGACGGCGATGACCAAGTCGCTGCTGGGCGTCGATTACCTATTGCGGGACTGGCTGATCTCGACGCAGTGGCAACATCAGCGGCTGCTCGACTGGCAGCCCGGCATGGTCCAGGGCAAGCGCGACGACCTGTTCACCGTGTCTGCCGAAGGCTCGCAGTTCCAGGATCGCCTCAAGACCCGTCTGGTTTTTGGCATGTCGCCGCCAGCGCAGGACGACAGTTTCGTTCAGGGGATCTTCACCTACAAACCGGTGGACTGGCTCAAGTTGGGGCTCGAAGTCGATGTGTTCTTCGGCAAGCCCGACCGCCAGTTCGGTGCGTACGACAACCGCGACCAGGTGCGCTTGTCCGCCGGTTATCTGTTCTGACCACACCGGTGCGGTGTGCGAACCACTCAAACAATGAAAAGGAAATCGCCATGTTGCCCATCTTCAAGACCCTGACTGTAAGCGCACTGCTGCTGAGCGCCGCTGCCGCCATGGCAGCTGAAACACGCACGGCCGACGACATCATTCGCCAGGCCCGGGACCGCGATGACGGCAAGAGCTTCATGTCCCAGGTGTCCCTGATCCTGATCGACAAGCAAGGTAACAGGCGCATCCGCGAGTTCAGCTACCTGCAAAAGGATTACCCGGACAGCGACAAATTCACCATGTATTTCTCCGCGCCGAGTGATGTGCGTGACGTCGCGTTCCACATCGAAAACCCGCGCGAGGTCCTGGGCCTCGAAGACAGCCAATGGATGTATTTGCCGGTCAGCCGACAGACCCGAAGGATTTCCACCACCGACAAACGCGGGGCGTTCATGGGGAGCGACTACTCCTATGCCGACCTCGACAAGATTCGCGCCGAAGACTATCGCCAAACGCTGGTTGGCGAAGAGCAGTTGCAGGGCCGCGATTGCTACGTGATCGAGCGTGAGCCGGCGACGCCTGCCGTGTTGGCCAAGACCGGCTACAACAAGCTCAAGGTCTGGGTTGACAAGAAGAACTCACTGGTGCTGCGCCAGGACTTCTTCGATGTAAAAGGTGTGATGTTCAAGCAGATGCGCACCCTGAAGACTGAAACCATCGACCAGATCGACAGCATTACCTTCAGCGAAACCGAGGACTTCATCGCCGGTACACGCTCTCAGCTGCGCTTCAACCAGTTGCAGTACAACGTCGCGCTGGACGACCGCCTGTTCACGCAGACCGCGATCAAGCGCGGGCTGAAAGCCGGCGACTTGCCGGAATACGCCGTGTCTGCCCGCTAAGCGCCGCTACCGATTCATCTGGAACCCTCATTCATGGAAAGATACCTGAACTTCGTCGAGCGCTATGCGCGGGCAATTGTGTTCGTGCTGGTGGCGATCACCGCCTACTTCACCTACACCCTCGGCGCGCTGATGTCGGACACCAATCCGTATCTGCTCAAGGACACTCACCCGGCGCGCAAGACGATCATTGATTTGCAGCGCGAGTTCACCGGCACGTATGACTCGGTCATGGTGGCGCTGAACAACCCCGAGAGTGTCTTCAACACCACGTCGCTGAACGCCCAGTTCGAACTGTCCCAGGCCATACGCCAGTTGATGCTGGCGAACGATGAGGACCGTGTCGAACTGCAGCGCATCGTCGGCCTGCACAGTGGCGACCCTGATGCTCAGGCTTTGCTGGTGCAGATCCTCGCCGAGGGTTTTTCGCAGAACGATTACGCTGCCGCCAAAGCGCTGCGCGACCTCGGGATTGCCCGGCACTGGGACAGCCATGACCTGCAGTTCCTGAGCTTTCTTGCCGAGCGGCTCAACCCGATCCAGGAAATGGCCTCGATGGCTGACCTGGAGAACATCAGCTTGAGTGCCGATGGCGAGTTGTGGATCCACAAGACCCTGCACGCCCTGGATATGGACCCGATCAAGGTCGAAGCGCAGATCATGGGCAACGAGCAGATGGTCGGTGGCGTCGTCTCGGCGGACAAGAAAGTCGCCATGGTCGTCGCCGAACTGGGCACCAAACAGGACGATGCTCAGGCCCAGTTGCGTGCCTATCACCAGGTCCGCGAGATCATCGCGAAGTACCAGGCCGCCCACCCGGAGTTCACCGACGAGGTGTTCATCGCCGGCATGCCGATCTTCATTGCGGCCCAGCAGGAAATCATCGATCACGACCTGGCGATGCTGTTCCCGATCGTGTTCCTGCTGGTGACCTCTCTGCTGGTTTTCTTCTTTCGCAAACCACTGGGCGTGGTGCTGCCGCTGTTCAATATCCTGTTCTGCACCATCTGGACCCTTGGCCTGATGGCGCTGCTGCGTGTGCCGATGGACTTGCTCACCAGTGTCTTGCCGGTGTTCCTGTTCACCATCTGTTGTGCCGACGCGATCCACGTCATGGCCGAGTATTACGAACAGCTCAATTCGGGTAAGTCTTTCCGCGAAGCCAACCGTGAAACCCAGCGCCTGATGGTCACGCCGGTAGTTTTGACAACGGTCACGACTATTGCGACGTTCCTGATTTCCACCACCAACAACATTGTCAGCATCCGCAACTTTGGCGTGTTCATGTCGATCGGCCTGACGGCGGCGCTGATCATCTCGTTGCTACTGATTCCGGCGTGGATTTCGATCTGGGGCAAAGATGCCGTCCCGCGCAAAGTGCAACTCAAAGCGTCGCTGATCTCCCACTATCTGGTGGTGTTCTGTGCCTGGCTGATTCGCTGGCGCAAGCCGGTATTGCTGGTGACCCTGCCGTTGTTGGCGATGATGACGGTGTTCACGTTCAAGGTCGATATCGAAGACTCTGGCATTGCCTACTTCAAGAAGGACAGCCCGGTGCGGATGTCCGACGAGTTCATCAACCGAGCCGGAGTCGCGGGTACATCGCCGGGCTGGATCGCTTTCGACACCAAGACTCCGCGTGGCGCGCTGACCACTGAAACCGTGCAGTTCCTCGAACGTCTGGACCAGTTCATCAAGGCCCAGCCGAACGTGAGTTACACCTATTCGGTGGCGACCTACATCAAGCGCATGAACCTCGTGCTAAACGACATGAACCCTGCTTTCCTGCGGGTGCCGCAGGCGGTGGAGCAGGTGACGGTGGTCGATGATGACGGCAAACCGGAGACCTTCGATGTCGATGGCAACTCACTCATCGAACAACACATCATGATGTTCGAGAACGGTGGCGGTACTGACTTGCAGAACGTGCTCAATGCCGATTACTCGAAGGCGGTGACGCTGTTCACCATGACCTCCTCTGTGGCGGGCGATTACCAGGCGATGCTCGATAAACTGGACGCCTGGCTGGTCATCAACAAACCGGCCAACCTGCAAGTCACCCATGCCGGTACGCCGTACATATGGACCGGGGTGTTGCAGGAAATCACCCAGGGTCAGGTGCTGAGCTTCTCGCTGGCGTTGCTGGCCGTGACCTTGATGATGATGTTCTGGCTCAAGTCAGTACGCCTGGGCATCCTCGGCATGCTGACGTTGTTGACCACGTCGGTGACGGTGTACGGCAGCATGTACCTGTTGGATATCGAGTTGAACATCGGTACCACACTGGTGACGTTCCTGGTGGTGGGCGTAGTGGATTACGCCGTTCACCTGCTGTCACGGATCAAGATGCTGGTGCAGAAGGGCATCGAGATCGACGAGGCCATCCTGGCGGCCATGCAGGGCGTCGGGCGCTCGACGGTGGTCAACGTCGTGATCTTTTCGATGGGCTTTGTCGCGCTGCTGTTCTCCGCCTACAAACCTGTCATTGACCTGGGGGTATTGGTGATACTGGCGCTGTCATCCAGCGGCTTCATGACCATTTTGTTGGTCACGCTGATTTCGCCGTGGTTCTTTGCCTCGATTGTGCCGCAGCCAGCAGTGCAAGAGGGCGAGCAGCCGGGGGATGGGGCTGTGCCAGGCTAAATCGACGGGGCGCCTGCGTGCTGAAAACGGCACGGGGCGCCATGGCCGTTCAGGGGCGGCGGAGCGGATTCAGCGGGCCTTTTCCAGGTGTTCGAACTGGCATTGCATCTGAGCATCCTTGAGGCTCAGCTCAAACTCAACCAAGCCGTCATGCACTTGCTGCAATGCCTGGATCTGCCCCATCAATTCCTGCTTTTTGTTATCGATGGCCTGCATGGCCAGATCCCAGGGCAGCTCCTGGCCGCGATGATCCTGCAGAATGGCCTGCATTTCCTTGAGCTTGAAACCGAGTTGCTGAGCGCATTTGATGAAGGTCAGCAGCTCTACGCTTTGCTGGCTGTAGATGCGGTACTTGCCTTCGCGTTGCGGTGGGGGCAACAGGCCGATTTCTTCGTAATGGCGGATGCTTTTGACGGTGGTGCCCGACAGCTGGGCGGCTTTGCCGATGTACATGAAAATCCCTTTTTTGACGCATCAGAAGCGAAAAAATGTCGCGTGCTCGTACAGGCGCGCGACATTTTTGCACAAGCGTCAGGGGGGGGGAAGCCAAGTTGGACAAGGCGTCACAGCAGGGAGGCTCGGCTGGACAGTGCAGGGGCACGGCCCGACCGGGGCCGATCAGCGGCTGGCGACTGCCTGGACTTGTTTGAGCCAGGCTTCACGCTGTTCCGGCCTGGAGCCCAATACCGGACCGAAGGTCAGGGTTTTCAGGGGTTTTATGCCGCAGAACTCCAGGGTGGTCTTGCGCATTTGGTGCAGGCCTGGCATGCGATACACCCACCGGTAGTACCACGGCGGCGTGTCCATGGTCACCAAAAGGTGAGCCGTGCGGCCCTTGAGCAGCTTATCCGGGAAGGGCGAGCCCTTGCGGTACTTGAAGGCAAAACCGGGCAGAAACACGCGGTCGAAGAACCCCTTGAGCAACGCCGGAATGCCGCCCCACCAGATCGGGTATACCAATGTCAGGTGTTCGGCCCAGGTAATGTCGTTCTGTGCGTTGATCAAATCGGGCTCAAGCAACTGGATCTGGTTATAGCCATCGTGCAAGACCGGATCGAAATCCAGGGTGTCCAGGCGCAGCAGGCGCACCTCATGGCCTGCTTGCGTGGCAGCCTCGACATAACGTTCGGACACAGCGCCGCAAAAGCTGTCGTTCGAAGGGTGGCCGAGGATTACGAGCATGCGTTTGCGCTTCATGACAAACTCCAGGTAATGAAGTGCCAAGGGTAAAGTCTGCCCCTTACGGTAGAGTCAAGCCTTGCCGGTTAGCGGTAGAGACAAACAGTCCAGCAGCGCTCGGGTGTAGCCCGGCAAACCGTTGAATGAAGGGGCGCAGAAACGCAATGTGCGTTTTTCCGGCAGCTACGAGTGGATTACAGTGGAAGCACCGAGGGGGCGGTGTCGAACGTGCAATCCCTCACCCAGTCGCGCAGCTTATGCTTTGGGCTCGTCCCAGTCGCTACGCGTCGCAGCAGTCAGCGTATCCCAGTCATCAGGAGGGTTGCCGCGGCCCAGCATCTTCTCGAATACGGCGTAGGGATCGGATTTGCTGCCTGCGGACTGTAGAGTATTTTCGTCGTTCACCCATGCGTAGACGATGACCTTGGACCTTGAGTCGTAGCGAAAGAACAGCCGAAAGCGCCTACCGATTTTCGCCCGCCGCCAATGTCGGTAGGCGGTGCCCAGCGTGTTGCCTTGGCGGAACTCGTCACGGCCCGGGTCGGCAGGCACAGCCTCCATGATCAGATGGCTCAACGCCCGAAACAGCTTGACGTTGGCGTTGCTTTCAAAACCTTGCGGGTCGTTCTGCTCGGCCCGGGCGGCGGCTTCTTGCAATTTGCGTAGCTGTAAAGTCACACCTTCATGGAACAACAGTGTCCAGCCATGTCGCAGCATCAGATCGCGACCTCACCGTCGATATCTTCGTCCAGATTTACAGCGTGGCCCGCATTGGCGAGCATGGTTTGCGCCAGGTCTTCCGGCAGGGTGGTGAGGTTGCGCCCGCTTCGGATATCAGCCTCCAGCAAACCCAGGAATGCACCGATGGCAGGGTCCTCATGGATGGATTCTACGCGGCTGACCACGACTTCCCCGGCGCGTACGTCGAATGCGATCTTGCCACCCGTGTCGAGGCCTAAAAGCTGGCGAACGGACTTGGGCACTGTGACCTGCCCCTTCGAGGTCAACGTGGCGATTTCGTGGATGGCAGGCATGAGCGTTCTCCCAGATGTATTGATTGAATGGTAAGGAATAATCCTTACACGGTCAATCTTGGTTTTCTGCTGATCAAGCATAGGCGGGGAGGACGCTCAGTAGCGCCGCAGGATGAGTTACACCACCTCTCGGGACACGATCCTCTAAAGACTCTCAGGGTCCCCGAAGAACATCTGTATCCGCGACCGCAGCCACCGCTCCGCCGGGTCATTGTCCTGTGCCCCGCGCCAGGCCATGTGCAGTTCGAAACTGCGCACGGGTATCGGCAGGTCCTCGGCCCGCAAGCCGCCGGCGGCCGTCAGTGCATCCGCCGTGTAGTCCGGTACCGTCGCCACGATATCGGTGCCTGCCAGCAAGCTCCCCAGCCCGTTGAACTGCGGCACAGCCAGCACCACGTGGCGCTTGCGGCCGATTTCTTCCAGGGCTTCGTCGATGAACCCGGACAAGTCCCCGGCAAACGACACCAGCGCATGGGGCCGGGCGCAGAAGTCATCCAGGGTGATGCTGCCGGGTACGCTGTCGGCGCGCAGCAGTTTCGGCATGCTGCGGCGCAACACCTTGCGCTTGGCGTTGGCCGGCAGTTCGCTGGTGTAGCTGACCCCCACCGAAATCTCGCCCGAGGCCAGCAGGGTTGGCATCAGCAAGTAGTTGACCCGTCGCACCACCAGCACGATACCAGGCGCCTCGGCGCGAATGCGCTTGAGCAGTTGCGGCAGCAAGGCGAACTCGGCGTCGTCCGACAGGCCGATGCGGAACACCGCATTGCTGGTGGCCGGGTCGAATTCGGCGGCGCGGCTGACTGCAGTGGAAATCGAATCCAGTGCCGGTGACAGCAGGGCGAAGATCTCGTGGGCCCGTGCCGACGGCTCCATGCTGCGCCCCGTGCGCACGAACAACGGGTCATCGAACAGGTTGCGCAGGCGCGACAGCGCCGCGCTGATGGCCGGTTGGCCGAGAAACAGTTTTTCTGCGGCACGGGTCACGCTGCGCTCGTGCATCAGCGTTTCGAACACGATCAGCAGGTTGAGGTCTACACGACGCAGGTCGTTTCGATTCATCGGTGCGCTTCGCCTAATGTGGGGCAGAGGTGAATCTTAAGGCCAAAGGCTGTTACCCTGCACGGGTTTAGGGGGACCAATCGCAGGGAAAGTCAGGTGCCCAATCGATGACAAGCATGTCGACTATTAATGCCCACTGATGGTCTAACGGGCAAAGCCCGGATAGAGTCAGTGGTAATTAGAGGTTCACAAAGGCGAGGTATGCGATGTCCCGCATGATCCGTTTCCACAAGTTCGGCGCTGCCGACGTGCTCCGTTGCGAAGAGCAGGCCGAACCGTCACCCGCTGCCGACGAGGTGCAGATCCGCGTCGAAGCGGTTGGCGTCAGCTGGTATGACGTGCTTTGGCGCCAGAATCTGGCACCGTCCCAGGCGCGTCTGCCAGCGGGGATCGGTCACGAAATGGCCGGGGTGGTGACTGCGGTCGGGGAAGGGGTCGATGACATTGCCGTCGGTGACCGGGTTGCCAGCTTCCCGGCTACCAGTGCCAACGACCACCCGGTGTACGGCGATGTCATTGTACTGCCCCGTACAGCCATCACGCGCTACCCGAATGTGCTCACCCCGATCGAGGCCAGCGTGCACTACACCCCGCTGCTGATCGCCTATTTCGCCTACGTCGACCTGGCACGGGCCAAGGCCGGGCAGACAGCACTGGTCACCGATGCCAGCCATTGCGCCGGGCCTGCCTTCGTGCAGCTGGGCAGGGCCCTGGGGCTGAAAGTGTTCGCCGCCACCAAGGAAGCGGCGCAGCGTGACTACCTGCTGGGCTTGGGCGCAGACAAAGTGATCGTCACCGAAGAGCAAGACCTGCTGCTGCAGATTGGCAAGTACACCGATGGCCGTGGTGTGGACATGGTGCTCGACGGCATGGGCGGCCCGCAGATGTCGCTGTTGGGTGATGTGCTGGCGCCGCGTGGCAGCCTGGTGCTGTACGGTCTGCAAGGCGGCAACCAGACGCCATTCCCGGCTTGCGCGGCATTCCAGAAGAACATTCAGTTCTATGTGCACTGCATCGGTAACTTCACCGGCAAGCCAGAGCTTGGCATCAGCCAGGATCAGGTGGCACTGCAGCGTGCGTTGCGCGATATCAACCAGTTCACGGCCGACCAGCTGCTGACACCGCAGATCATCAAGGTGTACCCGTTCGAGCAGGTGGTCGAGGCGCATCGCTACATGGACCAATGCCCGTGCGGCGGGCGCGTCGTGCTGGACATGGCGCATCACTGACGGTGGATGGCGCAAGCGGCGAACCCGGGCAAGGTCCCGGGTTTTTTGTGCGCGGGATAAAGTGATTCAACACTTAAAGTAGGACTGTTCCTACAATAAATCACGATATGGACTACATATAAGTCCGTATCTTTCGGGAGGTCAGAAATATCCCGGCAAATAATCAGCCTTGAACGCTTTCGCCTTGCGAGTCACTGTGAACTGACACGTATGCTGAATGGTTTTTTTACCCTGAACTGTATCTTCAATTCGCGCTGCCTCCCTCTCGATAATGGCCCAATGATAGTTTGTGCAAGGAACGTGGGATGAGCATGGCTATGCCTGATATAGAGCAGCATGTGACAGCGACAGGCCATCGCAGGGGCGGTTTTTTCTCGATGGCTTGGCGACAGTGAAGGGTTACGTCATTACTTTCATTTTGTTGTAAGAAATTTCTTCTAGGTAAGTTTGGCGCATGTTCACGTGCAAATGTTAGGTGCCGCATGCGCTGGCTGCATGAAGTTGATGAGGTGATTGCGTGACTGCTATTCACGACCAGGCGATGCATTATATCTACCAGCAAGTACTCGAGCGCTTGTTGAATCACATGTCACAGGCGCAGCGCGCTTCCTTGCAGTTGCTGATACAACGCCTGTTGGTCGCTGCAGGCGGGCCCGAGTACATCGGTACTTTCAGCTTGCAGGTATTGCAAGGGAGCGACCGCCATAGCAGCCGGCTGCTGGCCATGTTGCGTGCCGCGCAACTAAGCATTGCGCTGCGTTCGCCGGTAACCTTCCAGCTGCGGGTATTGGTAGTCAGCCTGCCGGTTGCCGATAGCGCCACGCTGGAAGCTCACGAGCGCAGTTTTAGCGCGTTGTTCATGCAGGATGACCCGCGGGTGCAATTGCAGATGATTGAGGGGCGCGCAGTGGTGCCGTTCAGTCGTCGGCTCTCGGTAATGCCTGAGCGCTGGCTGCTGGCGAGGGACGCGATGTTGATGTTCGGCCACATGATCGATGCCAGGCCGGAAGCCCTGCTGGGCTGCCGCCTGCACCTGGAACTGGCGGGGGCCGTGGTTCAGGCCCTGCAGGCAGCGGTGCCTCCCGATGCGTTGGTCACCGCCATGCCCGGGCTCCAGCGGCGCCGATACCTGGCGTGGGCCCGGCGTAGCCTGCGCCTGGCCGGCGTGCGTGGCTCGCATGCAGTGCACCAGTGCCTGGCGGCGCTGGCCCAAGGGCTGAGCCGATTGCACGGTGCTGCTGGGGGCGCGCCGGGTGGGCAGCACGAGCCGGTTCCAGGCGCCGTACCGGAGCGCGCGCCGGTGCGGCTGATTGCTATTGATGACCTGTTGCCGCACTTGCTTGAAGAGCAGCAGCTTGACGCGATGCTGGGTTGTCACTTCGAGACGCCTGCGGATGCTTTGCCGCTGTCCGAATTCGTCGACTCGCTAGCCACGGCACAGCTGCATGAACTGCGCGCCCGCAGTCTGGAGCCGCTGGCCGGGCGCCCTGCACTGAGGCTGGCAGGGCAGGCGGGTGGCCGCAAGCAGTGTGACGCCGCGCCGTTGCTATTTGGCAAAGCTTATGGCATCAACCAGGCCCAACTGGTGTGCCTGCTGTTCAGCCCGTTTGCCAGGCAGGGGAAAAACCTCGAGCGGTTCTTGCAGTGTCGGCACGCCGACATGGTGGTGGCGTTGCCGTACCTGCACAGGGCCTTGCAAGGCAAACCCTGCCCCGATGCAGTCAAAGCCTGGCTGGTGAATACCAGTGGCTTGCAGTTGGGGCAACTGCGGCAAATTTATGATGGGCAGTTGCCGTTGGCGGGATGGCGCCTGCTTAACAACCTGGCCCGCCGCGATGCACACCTGAGGCTGCTGCCACAGCTGGCGTTGGGGCGGCGGCGTGGTGTTGCGGGGCTGCATTGATGGGGCGAGCGGCCCCAGGCGAGTTCGCGTATCGCAAGGTGTATCGCTACCTGGAAGCGTTGATCGATCAAGCTGCAGGCGTTGGCACATGCCGGTTGCCGTCATTGCGTGAGCTGTCCCGGCGGCTGCGGGTGTCGTTGGCCACGGTACAAAGTGCCTACAGCCTGCTGGAAGAGGAGGGCCGTGTACACTGCCTGCCGAGGTCGGGCTATTACGTACAGAACGGTGGCAAAGATCAGGCCGTGGCCGTGGCCCGGCAGCCTCCCTTGCCGACGCAGCCACTGTTGGAGCGCATGCTGCTTGGCCACGAACGGCGTTTGGCCCGTCAGCGTGACCGCAGCGTTGCGTCCTGGGAAGCGCTGGGTAGCGCCCGTTTGCGCAATGCCGTGGCTGAGCGATACACCCGCTGCTCCAACCAGTACTGGCATGCCGATGACGTCCATCTGGCCCCCGATGTGCTCGCGTTGCTGGAGACGCTGCTTGCGGCGCTGGCCATGCAAGGTGGTACCGCATTGGTGCATTCGCCCTGTTGCTGGCAAGTGTTGCGCGCCCTGGCGCGTGCCGGCATGCGCGTGCTGGAAACACCACTGGATGCCCGTGGCAACCCAGAGCTGCACGCATTGGCCAAGCTGCTGGGAAGCGAGCGGGTAAGCCTGCTGGTCATGCCGTCATGCCTGGGCATGCCACAAGGGCGGCTAGCTTCACCGCATTACCAGCAGCAGCTTGGACTTTTGCTTGACCAACACCCTGTATGGCTGCTGGAAAACGACCTGGACAGCGAGCTCTGTTATGACGGGCCGCCGAGCACACGACTGCGTGACTGGATCGACCCGCGCTGGCTTTTGGTGATGGGCACGTTCGAGGCCGCAGTGGGGGCAGAGGCGCCGTATGCCTATTTACTGAGCCGTGACCCTGTGTTGGCCAAGGCATTCGCTGAACGGGCGTTTCGGCTTGCGCCGCTACGTTTGCAGGCGCTTGCTCACATGCTCGGCAAGGGGGAAATCGAAACGCAGCTGTTACAGCTACGCACAGACTTGCAAAGGCGTACGCAACACCTGGCGGATGTACTGCAATCGCAATTCGGCCAACGGGTGGTTTTCGACATGCCGCAAGGTGGGCAAATGCTGTGGGTGAGCTTTTGCCAGCCGCTGGCGTGGGACGGTATTGCCGCAGCGTTGGCAGGTTCTGCACTGCACGCACTACCGGGCGAGCAGTTCGGCCTGCCGGGGCATTACCCTCAACACCTTGCGCTGATCTGGCTGGGGGGGCGCCCGGATGAACTGCAACTGGCGGTAAGGCGACTGGCGCAGGCGCTGGAGGCGCGCTGCGGGCGAAACACCCGCTTCTCAAGTTGAAATCAAGACGCTTGCAGGTGCCGCCAAGTGCTGCGAGAGGGCCGACAAGTGAAATGACGGCCTGTAAACCTCAAGGCTCATTCGCAGCACAAAGAGCCACCTGCAGGGGGCGTAAATTGAGTACTCCTCAGGGTTGCTCTTGCCCCTGACGCAAACAGGTACTGATCAGCGCCGCACCTACCAGCAACGCGGCAATGATCCACAACCCGTTGCGGGTGCTGCCGGTGGTCTGCTCGATCAAGCCCATCACCGACGGCCCGACGAAGCCGCCAAACAGACCGCAAGTGGTGACGAAGGCCAGTCCCGCCGCCAACGCACTGCCGCTCAGTCGGCTGGAGGGGAAGACGAAGATGATCGACTGCACCACGAACAGCATCAGCGCGGTCAGGGAAAACCCGAGCAGGCCAATGAACGAGTTGGCCAGCGATGCCAGCAGCAATCCGGCCGCCATGGTCAGCAGGCCAAGGAACAGCAGGGTGCGGCAGCGGCGCGGCGAGGTGGCCAGGCGTGGGAAGGTAGCTGCGCCAATGGCTGCTGCAATCCACGGCACCGCTGTCAACAGGCCGACCTGGAAGGGCGAAAGCGCAGCGTAGGTGCCGATAATGCCCGGCAGAAAGAAAATCACCGTGTAGATGGTGATCTGGTGCACGAAGTAGACCGCGATCGCCAGCCAGATCTGCCGGTCGCGGAACATCTGCCCCAGCTTGCTCTGCTGCGGTGCGGCCGCCTGCTCTGCGGCCAGGCGGCGCTCGATGTCCTGGGCGTCGGCAGCCGTCAGCCAAGGCGCCGAGGCTGGACCGTCCGGCAGCTTCTTCCACACCACATAGGCCAGGGCTACGGCGGGCAGGCCTTCGAGTACGAACAACCATTGCCAGCCATGCCAGCCCAGTACACCGTCCAGCTCCAGCAGGGCACCGCCCAGCGGGCCGCTAAGGATGTTGGCCAGGCACACACCCAGCAGGAAGTACCCCGTGGCACGGGCGCGTTGTTCGCGGTCGAACCAGTAGGTCAGGTACAGCATTACCCCGGGGAACAGGCCAGCTTCGGCTACCCCCAGCAACAGGCGCATGATGTAGAACGAGGTCTCACCCTGAACGAAGGCCATGCCCGCCGAGAGCAAACCCCAGGTAATCATGATACGGGTGATCCAGAAGCGCGCGCCCACCCGGTGCATGATCAGGTTGCTGGGCACTTCGGCCAAGGCGTAGGTAAGGAAGAACAAGCCCGCGCCCAGGCCGTAGGCTGCTGCCGAAAGGCCCAGGTCGATGCCCATGCTGGCTTTCGCCAGGGCGATGTTGGTGCGGTCAAGAAAGCTCATCACGTAGACGACGATGAGCAGTGGCATCAATTTGCGTAGCAGCAGGCCGTTCAAGCGCTGCTCATGGGTGGTGGCAGGGGCGCAAGCCGCTGCGCGGGTGAGGGTTGTCATTGTTTTTTTCCCCGTGAAAAAGTGCTGGTGGTGTGCCGCGCAGCAGCGGCACACTCAGGTCTGTGGGTCAGGAACGGTTGATGTCGAGCCACACTGCGCCGTTGGGGTACTGGTAACGTTCCAGGGTCTCAGCGTGCATCTCGATGCTGTAGCCAGGGCGTTGTGGCGGCATGTAGCGCCCGCGATGGATCACCACCGGGTCGATGAAGTGCTCGTGCAGGTGGTCGACGTACTCCAGCACCCGGTTGTGCAGCGAGGCAGACACCGCGATGTAGTCGAAAAGCGCGATGTTCTGCACATATTCGCACAGGCCGACGCCACCGCCGTGCGGGCAGACCGGCACGTCGTACTTGGCGGCCATCAGCAGCACGATCAGGACTTCGTTCAGGCCACCCAGGCGGGCTGCGTCCAGTTGGCAGAAGTCCAGTGCACCGGCCTGGAACATCTGTTTGAACATCACCCGGTTGTGGCAATGCTCACCGGTGGCGACACCGATTGGCGCAATGCGCTGGCGAATGGTGGCGTGGCCGAGAATGTCATCGGGGCTGGTCGGTTCTTCGATCCAAAGCGGTTCGAATGCGGCCAGGCGGCGCATGTTGGCCACCGACTCTTCGACGCCCCACACTTGGTTGGCATCCATCATCAGGGTGCGCTCCCAGCCGATTTCGTCGCGCAGGATGCTGGCGCGGCGGATGTCCTCTTCCAGGTCGGCCCCGATCTTCTGTTTGATGTGGGTCCAGCCGTCTGCCACGGCCTCGCGGGCCAGTTTGCGCATTTTCTCTTCGCTGTAGCCCAGCCAGCCCGGGGCAGTGGTGTACCCGGGGTAGCCTTCACGCAGCATGTGTGCCTCGCGCTGGGCTTTGCCCGGCGCCTGGCGGCGCAGCAGGGCGATGGCCTCTTCGGGGGTGAGCACGTCGGTGACGTAGCTGAAGTCCAGGCAGCGCACCAGCTGCTCTGGCGTCATGTCGGCCAGCAGTTTCCAGACAGGCTTGCCCTCATGCTTGGCCCACAGGTCCCACACTGCGTTGATGATGGCGGCGGTGGCCAGGTGGATCACGCCCTTTTCCGGGCCCAGCCAGCGCAACTGGCTGTCGCTGACGGTAAAGCGATGCCAGAAAGCGCCCATGTCGGCGCTGATTTCTTCGAGCGTAAGGCCGACGATCAAGGGGGCCAGCGACTGCACCGCCGCCGCGCATATCTCGTTGCCACGGCCAATGGTGAAGGTCAGGCCATGGCCTTCGAGGGCGGCAGCGTCGGTGTGCAGCACCACGTAGGCCGCCGAATAGTCGGGGGCGCTGTTCATGGCGTCGGAGCCATCCAGCGACAGCGAAGTGGGGAAACGGATATCGCGAACGCTCAGGTGGGTAATGCGTATGCTCATGGTCGACTCTTGTTCTGCTCAGGCACAGGGAGACCTGACTGTAGGTTGTCGAGCGATACAGGCATAATCGCCAAATCTTAATCAGTGATACCGGATTCGATATGTCTCGCTTGCCACCTGACAAGGCCCAGGCGCCTGCCAGCCTCGGTGCCTTGAAGATTTCCAGCCGTCAGATCACGTTGCTCAATGCCCTGGGTGAATTCGGCAACCTACGCCGCGCCGCCGCCGCGATGCACACCACGCAACCGGCCGCCAGCCTGTTGCTACAGCAGCTTGAGGAGCGCCTGGGGGTACGTTTGTTCGAGCGCCTGCCCCGGGGGATGCAAGCGACGCTGTATGGCGAGGTGATGATTCGCTATGCGCAAAACGCATTGCATGAGTTCGATCATGCCCAGGCGCAAATCGCCGAACTGGCGCGCGGTGCGTTGGGCCTGGTGCGGGTGGGCAGCGTCATGGGCCCGGTACCGGGCGTGCTGACCAAGGCGGTGCTGGCCTACAAGCGCGACCAGCCCAAGGTACGTATCTCGCTGGAAGTGGGCACCAGCGACACCTTGCTGCCGGCCTTGCTACGCGGTGATTTCGATATGGTGGTGGGGCGCCTGCCGGACCAGAGCGACAGCCAGGAACTGAATATCGAGCTGTTCGACGGCGGTGAGCAGATGCGCGTGATTGCTCGCGCAGGTCATCCCTTGGCGACAGCCACAGGGCTGCAGTTGGCCGACCTGGTGAGCTTGACGTGGATCTTGCACCCCATCGGCAGCCCGATGCGCCGTCGCGTCGAAAGCGCATTGCAGGCCGGCGGCATGGTGCAGTCGCTGGATATCGTCGAAACCGCGTCGATCCTGGCGACCACTGCCATGCTCGAAGCGTCCGAAATGATTGCGGTGGTGCCCAATGACGTGGCCCAGCATTATGCCCGCTATGGCATGGTCGCCATCCTGCCGGTGGAGTTGCCCCTGGCGATGGCCAACCTCGGCGTGCTGACCCTGCGCTCGCGGCCCAACTCGGTTGCCCTTGATACCTTGCTGCGCTACCTGCGGGCACAATAACTTTCACCTGCATGAGGCCCTGCGTCTATGCCGCCGGACATGACCCATTCCAGTTTTTGCAACTGGATCCGTTACAAGCACCTGGTGTTGATCGACACCCTGGCGCGCACCCGCAACATGCACGCCACCGCCACGCGCATGAACCTCAGCCAGCCGGCGCTCAGCAAAATGCTGCGTGACCTTGAGGAGCAGTTCGGCTTTGCCCTGTTCGAGCGCCTGCCTCGCAGCATGCCGCCGACCGAGCTGGGTGAATACGTGGTGCGATACGCCCAGGGTGCCCTGGCCGAGTCGCAACAGTTCGTCGATCAGGTCAACCGCCTGCGCAACGGCGGGCACGGTTTCATCCGCGTTGGCGGGATCTTTGCCGCGACCGCATTGGTATTGCCGCAGGCCATCGCCGCCATCAAGGCGCGAAGCCCGTTACTGTCGATTGAAGTGGTGGAGCATTCCAGCGATCACCTGCTGACCATGCTCGAGCAGAACAAGCTGGACATCATGATTGGCCGCTTCACCGAGGAACGCTTCGGTCAGCTGTTCGACTTCCAGCCGCTGGAGCCTGAACCCTTCAGCCTGGTGGTCAACAGCGAGCACCCGCTCAATCAGCTCGACAACACACCGCTTGAGGCGCTAGGCGATTGGCCGTGGGTGCTGTACCCGGTGGGTACGCCGATCCGCAACCGCCTGGAGCAGGCGTTCCGGGTGGCCGGAATCGCCACGCCTGCCGACTGCGTGGAGACCATCTCCATGCCCATGTTCCTGCAGTTGCTGCAATCGGCACCGATGATTGCCATGCTACCGCGCTCGATGGTGGCCGCGCAGTTGGCCAGCGGGCAGTTCAAGGAGCTGCGCAGCCCTTTGCAGGTGCCCGCGCTGGAGTATGGAGTGGTCACCCGCAAGGATGAACCGCTCAGCGCCTCCGCCAGGGCGTTTGTCGAGATTCTGCTGGAGGGCGCGCAGCGACGGCGGCAATCTCCGGCAGATGCCTAGCCGATTGAAGATCACGCACCGAAATACCCTTGCGATAACTCCAGGTTATCGCTCGATCGGATCATCTCATTGGGAATGCGGCACCAGGCTTCTTACAGTGGCTACAGCCATAACAAGAAGTCAGCCGCTCCGCCCTGAGAGGTCCCATGCAACTGATTGCCAAATCCGGTGACCCCGCCGTCATCCGCCTCAACCCTTTGGACAACGTCGTCATCGCCCGCCAGGCCCTGCTGCCAGGCGTGCGCCTGGATGCCGAGGCGACTACCGTGCGCCAGCCCATCCCTTCAGGCCACAAGCTCGCCACCGAGCCTGTGGCGCAGGGCCAGCCGTTGCGCCGTTACGGGCAGATCATCGGGTTTGCGTCCCAGGCGATCGACGCTGGCGACCATGTGCACGTGCACAACGTGCAGATGGGCGATTTTGCCCGTGACTATGCGTTTGGTGTCGATACCCGCAGCCTGCCAGGCAGCGCCGCGCAGTTCCAGGGCATCGTGCGCGCCGATGGCCGTGTCGCCACCCGCAACTACATCGGCATTCTCACCTCGGTAAACTGTTCGGCAACCGTGGCCCGGGCCGTGGCCGACCATTTCCGCCGTGACATTCACCCCGAGGTGCTGGCCGACTACCCGAATGTCGACGGTGTGGTCGCCCTGACCCACGGTGCCGGCTGCGCAGTCGACCCGAGCGGTGAAGCCTTGAGCCTGCTGCGCCGCACCCTGGCCGGGTACGCCGTCCACCCCAACTTCGCTGCCGTGCTGATCATCGGCCTGGGCTGCGAAACCAACCAGATCGAAACCCTGCTGGAAACCCAGGGCCTGCAGGCGAGTGCGCAACTGCGCGCCTTCACCATCCAAGGGGTCGGGGGCACCTCTAAAACCATCGCTGCCGGTATCGCCCAGGTCAAGGCGCTGTTGGCCGAGGCCAATCAGGTACGGCGCCAGCCAGTCAGTGCCCGCCACCTGGTGGTCGGCCTGCAGTGTGGCGGCTCAGACGGCTACTCGGGGATCACCGCCAACCCGGCACTGGGCAATGCCGTTGACCGCCTGGTGGCCGCCGGTGGTACCGCCATTCTCTCCGAAACCCCGGAAATCTATGGTGCCGAGCACTTGCTCACGCGGCGCGCGGTAAGCCGTGAGGTGGGGGAGAAGCTGGTGGCGCGCATTCGCTGGTGGGAAGACTACTGCCAGCGTATGAACGCCGAATTGAACAACAACCCCTCGGCCGGCAACAAGGCAGGGGGGCTGACCACTATCCTCGAGAAATCCCTGGGCGCAGTGGCCAAGGCAGGCTCCAGCAACCTGGTCGATGTGTATCAGTATGCGCAAGCCGTGCGTGCCCAGGGCCTGGTGTTCATGGACACCCCCGGCTACGACCCGGTCTCGGCCACCGGTCAGGTGGCCGGCGGGGCCAACCTGATCGCCTTCACCACCGGCCGGGGCTCGGCCTACGGCTGTGCCCCGGCACCATCGATCAAGCTGGCAACCAACAACCGGGTGTTCGAGCACCAGCAAGAGGACATGGACGTCAATTGCGGCGGCATCGCCGATGGCTCCACCAGCATCGAGGAGCGCGGCGCATTCATCTTCGAGCAGATGCTGCGCATTGCCTCCGGGGAACGCAGCAAGAGCGAACAGCACGGCTACGGGCAAAACGAGTTCGTCCCGTGGCAGATCGGCGCCGTGACCTGATCGACCGCTCCCGTCCCATTTGCGAGGCAACTGCAATGATTCAAACCACACGGTACAACGTGCAAACGCTTACCACGTTTGTCGAGCAACTGTTCATGAAAGCCGGAGCCGACGTGGACGTCGCCCAGGTAGTGACCCGGGTGCTGCTCGAAGGCGAACTGCTCGGCCACCGTACCCATGGCCTCAACCTGGTCAGCCGCTACATCGACGGCATGCTCAGCGGGCAGGTCAAAGCCCGCGCGCAGGCGCTGGAACAGGTCGCCGACAGTGGTATTTCCAGCGTGTTCGACGGCCATTATGTGTTGGGGCCCTATTGCGTCAGCCGGGCACTGGATTGTGCGGCCGCAGGCGCGACCAAGCAGGGCATCGGTATTGCGGTAGTACGTCGCGCTGCCCATATCGGCTGCCTGGCCGCCTACCTCAAGCCATACACCGACCAAGGGTTGCTGGCCATCGTCTACTCGTCGGATCCGTCGGTGGGGTTGGTCTGTGCTCATGGCGGCATCGACCCGGTGTACACCCCCAACCCGATTGCTGCCGGTATCCCGACCCAGGGTGAGCCGATTCTGCTGGATGTCAGCATGTCCACCGTCACCCTCGGCCTGGTCGGCCAATGCCGCGATGCCGGCCGGCGTCTGCCGCACCCGGTGCTGGTGAGCAATGACGGGCAGCTCAGCGATGACCCGGACGATTTCTTTACCCGCCCGCAAGGCAGCATCCTGCCGCTCGGCGGCCAGGCCTTTGGCCACAAAGGGTTTGCCCTTGCGCTGTTGGTCGAAGCCCTCACCTCGGGGCTGGCCGGCCATGGGCGCAAGGATGCACCGGGTCAGTGGGGCGCCTCGGCCACTGCGCTGGTGATTGACCCGCGCATGTTCGGCGGCCTGGAGGCGTTCATCGACGAAACCAGCTTCCTGGGGGGATTGGTTCTGGCAAGCCGCCCGCTCGACCCCGAACGCCCGGTACGCCTGCCCGGGCAAGCAGGCCTTGCCCTGCGTCGCCAGGCGTTGGAGCAGGGCGTGAGCCTTTCGCCGCAGCTGATAGCCGACCTTGAGCGCGTGGCTGGGCAGTTGCAACTGCCGGGACTTTTCCAATGATGCACAGCAAGGGAACACACATGACTGATCGAACGAACGCCAATCAAACGCTGCCACTGAGCCATGATGCCAGCGTTTTTGACAGCGGCAGCTGGGTAGGGCGCGTCTGGTTGCCGGCGCAGGGGCCGGCGGTGGTGCTGGTGAAAGCCGGCGCCGTCTACGATATCAGTGCCCACGTGGCGACCGTCTCGGCGCTGCTGGAAGTGGACGATCCGGTGGGCTACCTGCGTGCCTTGCCACTGGCCGAACCCTTGATTGCGCTGCCGGCATTGCTGGGCAACAGCGATCCCACACGGCGCACCCCGCACCAGCCGTGGCTGCTGGCGCCGATCGATCTGCAAGCGGTGAAGGCCGCCGGTGTGACCTTCGCCACCAGCCTGCTGGAGCGTGTGGTAGAAGAACAGGCCAAGGGCGACCCGGCCAAGGCCGACGCCATCCGTGACACCCTGGCCAGCCGCATCGGCGCCGACCTGTCGCAGATCGTGCCCGGTTCGGCTCAGGCCGAAGCGCTGCGCAGGGTGCTGGTAGAGCAGGGCCTGTGGTCGCAGTACCTGGAAGTGGGTATAGGCCCGGATGCCGAAGTGTTCACCAAGGCCCAACCGTTGTCCGCGGTTGGCCACGGCGCCGACATCGGCATCCACCCCAAGTCCAGCTGGAACAACCCAGAACCGGAAGTGGTGCTGGCCGTGTCGAGCAATGGCAGCATCAAGGGCGCCATGCTCGGCAACGACGTCAACCTGCGTGACTTCGAAGGGCGTAGCGCGTTGCTGCTGTCCAAGGCCAAGGACAACAACGCTTCCACTGCACTGGGCCCGCTGCTGCGGTTGTTTGACGAAAGCTTCGGCCTGGACGATGTGCGCGCTGCCGAGGTGGACCTGCGGGTGGAAGGCGAGGACGGCTTTGTCCTGTCCGGGCGCAGTTCCATGCGCCAGATCAGCCGTGACCCGCAAGACCTGGTGCAGCAAACCCTCAACGAAAACCACCAGTACCCTGACGGCCTGGTGCTGTTCCTCGGTACCCTGTTCGCCCCCAAGCAGGACCGCGATCAGCCGGGTAACGGCTTCACCCACAAACCGGGTGACGTGGTGAGCATCAGCAATCCGCAACTGGGTACTCTGTGCAACCGCGTGACCACCAGCGATCTGGCACCGCAGTGGGACTTCGGCCTGCGCGCGTTGATCGACAACCTCGGCCAGCGTGGCCTGCTGGAGGTCGCGGCCACCGCCCGCCCGCTTTGAACGGCTCGCTGCGTCAGGGAGGGGCGCAGCATCATCGAGGGATCGTCAAGGCGCTGACAGCGCGGCAACAATAATAATAAAGGTCATCACATGAACCCAATGAAGAAGTACCAGCGCATTACCGTCGTGTTCCTGCTGCTGATCGGCATCGTCAACTACCTGGACCGTAGTGCGCTGTCGATCGCCAATACCTCCATCCAGAAAGACATGATGATCAGCCCGTCGCAGATGGGCATCCTGTTATCGGCGTTTTCCATTGCCTATGCCTTTGCCCAGTTGCCAATGGGCATGATCATTGACCGCCTGGGCAGCAAGATCGCCCTCGGCGCCTCGTTGCTGGGCTGGTCGGTTGCCCAGGCGGCGTTTGGCATGGTCAACAGTTTTGCCGGGTTCATGGGCCTGCGGGTGTTGTTGGGGATTGGCGAGGCGCCGATGTTCCCATCGGCGGCCAAAGCATTGTCGGAGTGGTTCGACGCCAACGAGCGCGGCACCCCGACCGGTGTGGTCTGGTCGTCGACCTGTCTTGGCCCCTGCCTGGCGCCGCCTTTGCTGACGCTGTTCATGGTCAACTTTGGCTGGCGCGGCATGTTCATCATTACCGGCGTGATCGGCGTGGTGCTGGCGCTGTGCTGGCTGACCTTCTACAAGAGCAAGGCCCGTTTTCTGGCAGAGCTTGCCGCCGAGGGCAAACCGCTGCCGAGTGAGCGCCAGGCTGCGGCCGCCACTGCAACCGCGCCCAAGGCTTCGTACTTTGCCGGCTGGCTTGATCTGTTCAAGCACCGCAGTACCTGGGGCGCGGTGTTGGGCTTCATGGGGGTGATCTACATGCTCTGGCTGCACCTGACCTGGCTGCCGGGCTACTTCGAGCGCGAGCATGGCCTGGACCTGTACAAGACCGCCTGGGTGGTGTCGCTGGCGTATGGCTTCGGTGCGGCGGGTACCATCGTTGCCGGGCGCTTCTGTGACTGGCTGGTAACGCGTGGCATGAGCGTGCTGGGCAGCCGCAAGTTCAGTGTCATCACTGGCCTGGTGCTGGCAGCGCTGTTCACCTTGCCACTGTCGTTCGTCACCGGCCTGACGGGGTGCATCATGCTGCTTTGCCTGGCGCTGTTCAGCATCAATATGGCCAGTGCCACCGCCTGGATGATCGTCAACACCATTGTCGACAGCCAGCGCGTGGCCTCGTTTGGCTCGATCCAGAACTTCGGCGGTTACATCGCAGGCTCGGTGGCACCGATCGTGACGGGCTTCAGCATCCAGTACTCGGGCTCGTTCACCACAGCGTTCATGATCAGCGCGGTGGTAGCGCTGTGCTCGGCGGTGGCGTACTTCCTGCTGCTTCAGGCACCCATTGGCCTCGCCAAGGTCGAGGCGGGCGCGATGGCTGGCGCAACTGAACAGGCGTGAACGCTGCGGGGGCTGCAATGCAGCCCCTGAACCATTGGTTGATGGTGAGGCGACCCGCGGCGCTTGTCATGGAGGGGTATCTGTATGTATAAACAGTGCCTGTTGCCGCAACCTGACCTCCACCCGTGATCGCCCATTCCGTCGACGACCCGTTCTACTACCTGCATAACTTCCGGCAGGTCGTGCTGTGGGTCGAACAGCGCTACCAGGACTTGCTCGATGACCAGGAACTGGCCTTCATCCGTGCCTTCAGTCAACTGCAAGCGCCAGCCCAGGCCTTGATGGTGCGCATGGTGATGCGCAAAGGCGAGTTGTTTCGCAGCGATCGGCTCGACTACGCCGAAATCGGCGATACTGCGCTGGCGCTGCAGCCGTTGCTGGCCCTCGGCTGGGTACGGGAGCCCGAGCAACTGGACCTAGAACAGCTATTCGCGTTGCTGCGCAAGGAAGAACTGGCCCGCTGCTTCGCCCGGCAACTGAGCCGCCCGCGCGCGGCCAAGCATGAATTGTTGGCACAGCTGCAACCCCTGGCGCTGGCGGCCCGGTCACTGGTCGAATGGTTTCCTGACAGCGAGGTGCGCATCCTCCAGTGGTGCCTGCAACCTCTGTGCGACCGCATACGCCTGCTGTTTTTCGGCAACCTGTACCAGGACTGGTCAGACTTCGTCCTCGCCGACCTGGGCTTGCTGCGTTACGAGCAGGTGCCGTTCAGCTCCGATTCTCGTGCCTTGCAGCAACGTGACGATGTCGACCTGGCCATGGCGCTGCACCAGTGCGCCGAGCGCCTGGAGCAGGGCGGCGACCCCCTGCCGATCCTTGCCACCCTGCAGGGCCTGCACAGCAGCAACCCCTGGCTGGCCCGGCGCCATGCGCGGCTGCAATTCGCCGTGGGCCAACAATGCGAACGCCTGGGTGAATGGGACCTGGCCACGGCTGTGTATGCGCAGTGCAACCATCCCCAGGCGCGCATTCGCCAGGTGAGGGTGCTGGAGCGCAGCGAACAGTGGCACCTGGCCCATGCTCGGGCGTTGCAACTGGCTGCGGCACCTGCCAATGCGCTGGAGGAGCAGGCGCTGCAGCGCATGCTGCCACGCCTGGCGCGCAAACTCGGCGGTCCGCCACAGCGGCGCCAGCGCACCACGCCGCTGGAACTGATCGAGCTCGAACTGCCCTGTGGGCACGCTGCGCTGGGCGTTGAAGAAGCCGTGCGTCAACACCTGATGCAAGAGGGGGGGCATGCGCATTACGTGGAGAACACGCTGTTCAACAGCCTGTTTGGCCTGTTGTGCTGGGAGGCCATCTTCGCTCCGGTGCCCGGCGCATTCTTCAACCCGTTCCAGGCCGCGCCACAGGACCTGCACGACAGCGACTTCCAGCAACGGCGCAGTGCACTGTTCGAACGCTGCCTCGGGCGGCTCGACGAGGGTAGCCATCGCCAGGCGATTCTCGACTGCTACGTGGCCAAACAGGGGCTGCAGTCGCCGTTCGTGTCCTGGTCCATGCTCAGCGATAAACTGCTGGAGCAGGCCTTGGCTTGCCTGCCGGCCGCAGCGCTCAAGCAATGTTTCCTGCGCCTGTTGCAGGACATTCGCAACAACCGTACCGGCATGCCCGACCTGATTCAGTTCTGGCCCGAGCAGGGCCGTTATCGCATGGTCGAGGTCAAGGGGCCCGGTGACCGCCTGCAGGACAATCAGCTGCGCTGGCTGGAGTTCTGCAGGCAACACGGCCTGCCGGTCGCGGTGTGCCACGTGCGCTGGAGCGAAACACTTTGAGCTACAGCGTAGCGGTGCGCGCCTTGTGTGAGTTCAGCGCCAAGGTCGGCGACCTGGACCTGCGCTTCACGCCATCGCCCACTGCCCAGGAGGGTATCGAAGGGCATCAGCGGGTGGTGGCACGGCGGGCTGCCGGCTACGAGTCGGAAATCGCCCTTGAAGGCCAGTTCGAAACCCTCAGGGTGCGGGGTCGCGCCGATGGCTATGACCCTGGCAGCAATCGCCTGGAAGAGATCAAGACGCACCGTGGTGACCTGGCGCGTCAACCGGCCAATCACCGTCAGTTGCACTGGGCACAGGCCAAGGTCTATGGCTGGTTGATGTGCCAGGCACGACAACTGCCCGCCATCGAGGTGGCGCTGGTGTACCTCGACGTGGACAGCGATAGCCAGACGCTGTTCACGGAGCACTGTTCGGCTGCCGAGTTGCAGGCCTTCTTTGAAACCCAGTGCCAGCGCTTTCTGGGCTGGGCCCGATGGCAGCAACGACGCTTGGCCGAACGTGACCAAGGCCTGCTGGCGCTGAGTTTCCCCTACCCACAGTTCCGAAAGGGCCAGCGGCAGTTGGCTGAAACCTTGTACAAGGCGGTGAGCACCGGCCGTTGCCTGATGGCCCAGGCCAGCACCGGCATTGGCAAAACCCTCGGTACCTTGTTCCCGCTGCTCAAGGCCATGGTGCCGCAGCAGCTGGACAAGCTGTTTTTTCTCACCGCCAAGACACCAGGCCGGGCACTCGCCCTGGATGCCATGCGCCAGATCACCGATGCCACGCCGCAACCTGCCCTGCGCACATTGGAGTTGATCGCCCGCGACAAAGCCTGTGAGTACCCGGACAAGGCCTGTCATGGTGAGTCCTGCCCCTTGGCCGCAGGTTTCTACGACCGTTTGCCGGCTGCGCGCGAGGCTGCAGCAGCACTGCCGTTGCTCGACCGCACAAACCTGCGTGAAGTGGCTTTGGCGCACCAAGTGTGCCCGTACTACCTGGGCCAGGAGATGGCACGCTGGGCCGACGTGCTGGTCGCCGACTATAACTACTACTTCGATGCGCATGCTTTGCTGTTCGGCCTGACCCAGCTCAACCAGTGGCGAGTGGCAGTACTGGTGGACGAAGCGCATAACCTGGTCGAGCGTGGGCGCGGCATGTACAGCGCCAGCCTTGACCAGGGCCAGCTGCTGGCGTTGCGACAGAGCAAACCGCCTGGGCTGGTCAGTGCGCTGGACCGCCTGAACAGGCAGTGGAACGCGCTGTATAAAGAGCAGCGTGCGCCGTACCAGGCCAGCGAGTCGCTGCCCGAAGGCCTGCTGCGCGCCCTGCAGCAGTGCGTCGGGGTGATTCAGGAACAGATGAACCAGGCCCCGACGCACATCGACCCCCAGGTGTTGCAGTTCTACTATCAGGCCTTGCAGTTCTGCCGGGTTGCCGAGCTGTTCGACGAGCACTTTCTGTTCGACATCAGCCAGCGCCAGGGCCCGCGCAAGCGGCGGCTGGCCACGCTGTGCCTGCGCAATGTCACCCCGGCGCGGCTGCTGGCACCACGCATGCAGGCGGCGCGCAGTGTGACGCTGTTTTCCGCCACGTTGAGCCCACGGCACTTCTACAGCGACCTGCTGGGCATGCCAGCCGATACTGCCTGGCTGGACGTGGCCGCACCGTTCCGTGCCGAACAGCTGGAGGTGCGCATTGCCAGCCAGGTGTCCACCCGTTACCAGCAGCGCCAAGCCTCCCTGGCGCCGATCGTTGACCTGATTGCCCGGCAGTATGAGCGCATGCCGGGTAACTACCTGGCGTTCTTCAGCAGCTTCGAATACCTGCAACAGGTGGCAGGGCTGTTGGCCGAGCAGCATGGGCAGATTCCGCTGTGGTCACAGGAGCCGGGCATGGACGAGGCAGCCCGCCAGGCATTTCTCGATCGCTTTGTCGCCGATGGCCGAGGTGTGGGCTTTGCCGTATTGGGCGGCGCTTTCGGCGAAGGGGTGGATTTGCCCGGCACGCGGCTGATTGGCGCGTTTGTCGCTACCCTGGGGCTGCCTCAGGTCAACCCGGTCAACGAGCAGTTCAAACAGCGCCTGGGGCGGCAATTTGGCGCGGGTTTCGATTACGCGTACCTCTACCCGGGCGTGCGCAAGGTGATCCAGGCGGCGGGCCGGGTTATTCGGGGTGATCAGGACCGTGGTGTACTGGTGCTGATTGACGAACGCTTCGCCGAGCCGCGGGTGCAGCAGATGTTTCCAGGGTGGTGGGCGGCGGCTATTGTCTAGCGGTCTTTCGCCTTTGACGATCAGTCGCAATCAGGGGGGGATCAAACCACCCACCAAGTTCCCCTCATGGCACACCGCCGCAAGGCGGCCCAAGCGCGTCAACCGGGCATTCCGTCTGCCCGGGGCCTTAGCAGGATGGGCAGGTAATGGCGCAGGAACAGCAACAGCGCCAGGCTCCAGCACAGTGCCGAAACGCTTACCCCCAGCGATGTGAACAGCGGTAGAATCACCCGGGCCAAGGTCGCCAGTTGCATCAGGGTAAAGGCCCAGGCAATGCTGGTCGGCACCTGCAATGGCCTGCCGGTGTGGC
Organism: Pseudomonas sp. 2,4-D; assembly: GCF_030418155.1. Classification (NCBI taxonomy): domain Bacteria; kingdom Pseudomonadati; phylum Pseudomonadota; class Gammaproteobacteria; order Pseudomonadales; family Pseudomonadaceae; genus Pseudomonas; species Pseudomonas sp. 2,4-D. Next base: position 34,945 of record NZ_JAUHUI010000032.1, on the reverse strand, counting down.
CCAGGCTGACCCGCGCCATCATGGCCAGGATCAGCCCGGTCATGGCGCCAACGGTCAGCGCGTGGGTCACCAGGCTCGGGCTCAGGGCCACCCCGCTATGCCACAACGCCATGCCCAGGCAGGCCAGGGCGAGCCAGGCGTAGGCCAGGTGTAGCGACCACAGCAACGGTACGCGCCACAGGCCACGGTCGTGCCACAGCACCAGTCGGGTCGCGTGCAGCGCGAACAAGGCAAAAAACAGCACCGCCAGGCTTGCTTGCGGCGTATCGGCCAGGCCAGTGGCAAACGCCAGCGGTACTGCGACGCTGAGCAACAGGCAGGCTCGGTCCAGCCATGGGCGGGCAGGGGCCGCGCCAAGGTGACCCAGGCCACGGCGGGTAAAGAATGGTATGACCCGGCCGCCGAGCACGGTCATCATCGCCGTCACCAGCCACAGCCCAGCAAATATTCCACGACGCTGCCACAGTTCGTCCTGGTGCAGCCAGCCGGCCAAGGTCAGCCATTGGCAGGCGGCAATCAACAGCACCAGTACGACGATCGGGTAGTTGTTGCGCAGGCGCCGTTGCAGGATCGGTCGTGCCAGGCTCAGTGCCACCAATGGCAGGAAGCTGCCTTCGACCAGTACCAGCAAGCTACCCGGTAGTGGCATAAACCAGCTTACCCGCCCCAGCAGCCAGAGCAGGAACAAACCCTGCAGCGCCCGCCCGCTCAAGCCGGGGATGCCGCTCCAGTTCTGCACGGCGGTCAGCAGAAAACCCGCGATAATGGCGGCGGCGAAGCCGTAAAGCATCTCGTGGCGGTGCCAGGTGAGCATACCCCCGGGCGGTGCAGGGGCCAGTGCCCCAGCCAGTACGCCGGCCCACAACAGCAGGGCGATCAGCGCAAACAAACCGCCACCCAGGAAGAACGGGCGAAAACCCAGGCTCCAGACGGCTTGGCGTGGGCGTGAAGCAGTGGGTTGCAAGAGCATGGGCAGTCCTTGGTTCGTTCAGTAGGCTTCAATTGGGGTAAGATCACGATCCGTGCCACTTGCAAAGCCCTTGAATATCAAGGTGATGGCACTTCTCAGGGTCCGAATGACACGCGCGTGTTGCGGTCATTCAGACTAGCTTGTATGTCGTTTTGACTTGCTTCAGGGTTTGCCTGGTTCAGTGCCGGCTGACGCTTCGCTACAGGATTCACGTTTTGTCCGACCTCTCGAAAAATCCGCTGCTGCAGTACATGGCCCGTCTGGCCCCATCCAGCCAGCAAACCATGCGCTACATTCTTCAGGACGCCGCCGACCGGCTAGGTTTTGTCGACTGCAACATTGTCGATGTGCCTTGGCATCGGCTCGAGCCGGGCCATGTGATTGCACTGGTGGCTGCCCTGCGTGCCGATGGCTACGCGCCCAACAGCTCGTCGCTGTACGTCAACGCGATTCGCGGGGTGATGAACGAGGCCTGGCGTCAGGGCCTGATCGACCACGAGCAGCTGTTGCGTATTCGCGAGGTCAAGCCCGCCACGGGCAGCCGCCTGCCGCCAGGGCGCAACCTGCGCCGCAGCCTGATCCGCGAGCTGATGGATGTGTGCGCCGCCGACCCGCGGCCACAGGGGGTACGTGATGCGGCGATCATTGCCTTGCTGTACGGCACCGGCATGCGCAAGTCGGAGTCGGTCGACATCGACCTCGACCAGGTCGACTTCGAGGCGCGCAGCCTGCAGGTAGTGGGCAAGGGCAACCACCAGCTGGTCAAGTACGCACCGCCATGGGCGTTCGAGAAGCTGCAGGCCTGGCTTGAACTGCGCCGCCAGGAGCTGCCTGCCGGGGCGGAAGATGACCCGTTCCTGTTCAACCGCATCCGTCGCGGCAACCACATTACCCGGGCGCGCATTACCAAGCATGCGATCTACTACATTGCCCGCCAGCGCGGCGCGCAGGTGGGGGTGAAGATCATGCCGCACGATTTTCGCCGGGCATTCATTACCCGGGTGATCGAAGAGCACGACCTGTCGATTGCGCAGAAGCTGGCGCACCATGCCAATATCCAGACCACGGCCATCTACGACCGGCGTGATGACAACGAGCGTCGGCGTGCCGTGGACCGCTTCGATTACTGAGGCTTGATATTGTGGGGCTCAAAGCAGCCCCATTTTCACGTATGCCGGCACCGAAACAGGGCCGACACACGCCCCTGCTTTGTGCGCCATTCCCCCGCATGCCCGATGCCAGAGCGGGCACCGCACAGGTTTCATCATCGTTCACCTGCGAAGTTGGCCCGCAACCTGCTATATCCAGCCTGCGAATTTGATCGAGTGGTCAGGCCGTGCGCGCTAGCAGGCGCCCGCGCCGGACCCTCTAAACGGCCAGCAGGCCACGGATTTCAGGGGCCGCAGGATGTCGCTCGCGGAGCAGATCGAACAACAGCAAGACGATGCGGGCTGGAGTGCTCACCTGCAGTTGCGCTTTGTCCAGCGTGACGGCGTGACCCGCCTTGGTGCGTGGAAGCATTTCGGACCTCTTTTGGTGCAGCGGCCTTTCTATCCTGAAGGTGCGCCGTGCCATGTCTATGTCCTGCACCCGCCAGGCGGCATCGTCGCCGGCGACCGCCTGGAACTGGACATTCACCTGGAGCCGGGTAGCCACGCGCTGCTGACCATGCCCGGCGCCAGCAAGTTCTACCGCAGCATCGGCCCGACCGCGCGGTTGGCCCAACGCTTCCATCTGGCCGCGGGCAGCACCCTGGAGTGGCTGCCGCAGGACAGCATCTTCTTCTCCGGCGCCCGCGCCAGCCTCGCCAGCCGTTTTACCCTCGAGCCGGGCGCCCGCCTGCTGGCCTGGGAAACCCTGTGCCTGGGCCGTCCGGTCATGCACGAGCGTTTCGACCACGGCGCCCTCGACAGCCTTTTGCACATCGAACTACCTGACGAGGTTGGCCTGCATGAGCGCCTGCGACTCGCAGGCGGGCACCTGGACAAGCTGGGCGGGCACCCGCTACTCGCCACCTTCTGCGCCGCACCTGCCGATCAGGCAGTGCTGGAGCAGGTTCGCCCGCTACTCGATGAACTGGGCAACCCGGCCGGTGCGACCCTGCTCGGGTCGTTGCTGGTGATCCGCGTGCTCGACCATGACAACCAACACCTGCAACGCACCCTGCAACGCCTGTGGCATGTGCTGCGCCCGGCCATCCTCGGCCTGCCAGCCTGCCCGCCGCGTATCTGGGCTACCTGAGAGAGCGCCATGGAGCTTACCCCGAGAGAGAAAGACAAACTGCTGCTGTTCACTGCCGCGCTGCTGGCGGAGCGGCGTCTGGCCCGTGGCCTGAAGCTCAACTACCCGGAGGCCGTGGCGCTGATCAGTGCCGCGGTGCTCGAAGGCGCCCGCGATGGCCGCACAGTCGCCGAGCTGATGAGCCTGGGGCGTGAAGTGCTGACCCGTGAGCAGGTGATGCCCGGTATCGCTGAAATGCTTCACGACGTGCAGGTTGAAGCGACCTTCCCGGATGGCACCAAGTTGGTGACCGTGCATGACCCCATCGTCTGAAACCGCCAAGGAGCGTCGCATGATCCCAGGTGAAATCCAGGTCGCCGCGGGCGACATCGAGTTGAACATTGGCCGAGAAACGGTCAGCGTCAGTGTGGCCAACCATGGCGACCGGCCGGTGCAGGTCGGCTCGCACTACCACTTCTATGAGGTCAACGACGCGCTGGTGTTCGACCGGGCGCCCACCCTGGGCTTTCGCCTGGACATCCCGGCCGGCACTGCCGTGCGCTTCGAGCCGGGTCAGGCGCGTACCGTGCAACTGGTGGCTTATGCCGGCAAGCGTGAGGTCTATGGTTTCCAGGGCAAGGTGATGGGCGCGCTGGAGGGCAGGGTATGAGCCGTATTTCCCGTCAGGCCTATGCCGACATGTTCGGGCCCACTGTTGGCGACCGCGTGCGCCTGGCCGACACGGCGCTGTGGGTGGAGGTCGAGAAAGACTTCACGATCTATGGCGAAGAGGTGAAGTTCGGCGGCGGCAAGGTCATTCGCGATGGCATGGGGCAGGGCCAGATGCTGGCGGCCGAGGCCATGGACCTGGTGTTGACCAATGCGCTGATCATCGACCACTGGGGCATCGTCAAAGCCGACATCGGCATCAAGCATGGGCGCATCGCGGTGATCGGCAAGGCCGGCAATCCCGATGTGCAGCCAGGCGTGAACGTACCGGTCGGGCCAGGGACCGAGGTGATCGCGGCCGAGGGCAAGATCGTCACCGCCGGTGGTGTCGATTCGCATATCCACTTCATTTGCCCGCAGCAGGTGGACGAGGCATTGAACAGCGGTGTCACCACGTTCATCGGCGGTGGAACCGGGCCGGCCACCGGCACCAATGCCACCACCTGCACGCCCGGCCCCTGGTACCTTGCGCGCATGTTGCAGGCTGCCGACAGCTTGCCGATCAACATCGGGCTGCTGGGCAAGGGTAATGCCTCGCGGCCGGACGCGCTGCGCGAGCAGATTGCCGCAGGTGCTGTCGGGCTCAAGCTGCATGAAGACTGGGGCTCTACGCCAGCAGCCATCGACTGTTGTCTGGGCGTGGCCGAGGAAATGGATATCCAGGTGGCGATTCACACCGACACCCTCAACGAGTCGGGCTGTATCGAAGACACGTTGGCGGCCATCGGCGACCGTACCATCCACACCTTCCATACCGAAGGTGCCGGTGGTGGCCATGCCCCGGACATCATCCGTGCGGCGGGGCAGGCCAACGTGCTGCCATCCTCGACCAACCCGACCCTGCCGTACACGATCAACACCGTGGACGAGCACCTGGACATGCTCATGGTCTGCCACCACCTGGACCCGAGCATCGCCGAGGACGTGGCCTTCGCCGAGTCACGCATTCGTCGCGAAACCATCGCTGCCGAGGACATCCTCCACGACATGGGCGCCTTTGCCATGACCTCGTCCGACTCCCAGGCCATGGGCCGGGTTGGCGAGGTGGTGCTGCGCACCTGGCAGGTGGCGCACCAGATGAAGCTGCGTCGCGGGCCGCTGGCACCGGACACCCCATACAGCGACAACTTCCGGGTCAAGCGCTACATCGCCAAGTACACCATCAACCCGGCACTCACCCATGGCATCGGTCACGAAGTGGGCTCGGTGGAGGTCGGCAAGCTGGCCGACCTGGTGCTGTGGTCGCCAGCGTTCTTTGCGGTCAAGCCGGCTTTGGTGCTCAAGGGCGGGATGATCGTCACCGCTCCCATGGGCGACATCAACGGCTCCATACCCACCCCCCAGCCTGTGCACTATCGGCCGATGTTCGGCGCGCTGGGGGCGGCGCGGCATGCCACACGCATGACATTCCTGCCCCAGGCGGCAATGGACCGCGGGTTGGCCGAGGAGCTGAACCTGCGCAGCCTGATTGGCGTGGTCAACGGCTGCCGGCGGGTACGCAAACCGGACATGGTCCACAACACCCTGCAGCCGCTGATCGAAGTCGATGCGCAGACCTATCAGGTGCGTGCCGATGGCGAGCTGCTGGTCTGCGAACCGGCCAGCGAACTGCCGCTGGCCCAGCGCTATTTTCTGTTCTGAGGAGTACCCATGATTGTCTTGAGCCGCCGTATCTCCGAACCCGGCACGCGGGTTGTCAGTGGCACTGTCACCCTCGACGTGGACAGCCGTATCAAGAGCCGCCTGCGAGTAACCCTGGACGATGGCCGCGAAGCCGGGCTGATGCTGGAGCGCGGCCACCTGCTGCGCGGAGGTGAAATACTGGCCGATGCCGAGGGCACCCAGCTGATCCGCGTGCTGGCGGCGCCCGAGGCGGTGTCGACGGTGCGCTGTGCCGATCCACACCTGTTGGCCCGCGCGGCCTACCACCTGGGTAACCGCCATGTGCCGCTGCAGATCGAGCCCGGGCTGTTGCGCTTCCAGCACGACCATGTGCTGGACGACATGCTGCGGGGGCTGGGCCTGACGGTAGAGGCCGAACAGGCCCCGTTCGAGCCTGAAGCGGGCGCTTACCAAAGTGCACCGCATGGCCACAGCCACAGTCATGCCCATGGCCACGATCACCCGTTCGTACGCCTGCCTGTCCATTCCTGAACTGCCTTGGAGCAACCGATGAAAAAGACTTTCGCCTTGTTTCTGTTGATGCTGGCACTGCCAGCCTTCGCCCATCCGGGCCATGACAGCAACCCACTGCAGGACGGCCTGCTGCACCCGCTGACCGGGCTCGATCACCTGCTGATGCTGCTGGGCACCGGCGTGCTCGCCGCGTTGACCCGGCGCAACCTGACCTTGCCCCTGGCGACCCTGGCGGCCATGTTCGGTGGCGCCGTGTGCGGTCACCTGTTCGGCGATGTACTGGGTATGGAAACCCTGATTGCCGTGTCGCTGCTGGTGGCTGCCGGGGCGGTGCTGCTGCCGAGCCGCCAGTCGCTGCTGGCCATGGCCATGCCGGTGTTCGCCTTGTTCCATGGCTGGGCCCATGGCGTAGAAGCCACGCCGACCGCGTTCTGGCAATTCAGTGCAGGGTTTGTCGCAGTCAGCGGCTTGCTGCTGGCGGCGGGCTTTGCAGTCGGTTGCCTGCTGCGCCGCCACAGCGGCCTGCAGAAGGCCTTTGGCGGTGGCCTGTTGGCCGGCGCCGCGCTGGTGCTGGCCGGCTGATGAACAGCGACCTGGCGCTGCTGCGCCTACTGCAGTTGGCCAGCCCCGGCTTGCCGGTGGGTGGTTTTACCTATTCGCAAGGCCTGGAGTGGGCGGTCGAGGCCGGCTGGGTTCGGGGCGTGGACAGTTTTGTCGGCTGGCAGCGTGAGCAGGTTCACGACACCCTGGCCTGCCTCGACTGGCCGGTGCTGGCGCGTCTGTACCACGCCTGCCAGGCTGAGGACGCCGAAGCGTTCGGCCACTGGAGCCGGTTCTTGCTGGCCAACCGCGAAACCGCCGAGCTACGCCTGGAAGAACAGCAGCGCGGCGCAGCGCTGGCGCGGTTGCTCGACGGCTGGCAACTGGGCCAGGCACCAGCCTGGCGTGCCAGCCTTGAGCTGACCCAGTTGGGCGGTATGGCCTGGCTGGCTGCACACTGGGCCATCCCGTTGCGCCAGCTGGCATTGGGCCATGGCTTTGCCTGGTTGGAGGGCGCTGTCATGGCGGGCGTCAAGCTGGTGCCATTCGGCCAGCAGGCTGCCCAGACCTTGCTGCGCGACCTTGGCGCCGAATTGCCCGCTGCACTGGACCAAGCGCTGGTCCTGGGCGATGACCAGCTCGGCGGCGGCCTGCCGCTGCTGGCCATCGCTTCATCGCGTCACGAAACCCAATACACCCGTTTGTTCCGTTCCTGAGGACTGCCTGCATGCAAAGCTATCAACAACCCCTGCGCGTCGGTGTCGGCGGCCCGGTCGGCTCTGGCAAGACCGCTCTGCTGGAAGCGCTGTGCAAGGCCATGCGCGATCACTACCAGATCGCCGTGGTTACCAACGACATCTACACCAAGGAAGACCAGCGCATCCTCACCGAGGCCGGCGCCCTCGAGCCGGAGCGCATCGTTGGCGTTGAAACCGGTGGCTGCCCGCACACGGCCATTCGTGAAGACGCCTCGATGAACCTGGCGGCGGTCGAAGCGCTGGCGCGCAAGTTCGGTAATCTTGAAGTCATTTTCGTGGAAAGCGGCGGTGACAACCTCAGCGCCACGTTCAGCCCGGAGCTGGCTGACTTGACCATTTACGTGATCGACGTGGCCGAGGGCGAGAAGATCCCGCGCAAGGGCGGGCCAGGCATTACCAAGTCCGATTTCCTGGTGATCAACAAGACCGACCTGGCGCCTTATGTCGGGGCTTCACTGGAGGTGATGGAGCGCGACACCCAGCGCATGCGGCCGCAGCGGCCCTGGACCTTCAGCAACCTGAAGAAGGGCGAGGGGTTGCAGGCCGTGATCGATTTTATCGTCGAGCGCGGGATGCTGGGTGTGCGAGCCTGACAGATCGAGGTCTCTGTGCGGGCATGTCCGTGAAGAAACCAACGCGGTGGATGGCACCGGCTCTGCCGGTGTTCGCGGGTGAACCCGCTCCTACGACGGGCTGTGTCCAACCACCGATGGGTATCCACCACCCATCTGTGTAGGAGCGGGTTTACCCGCGAATACGGTAGCGGCCGCAACAGTGAACGGCAGGTCGAGATTGGCCAGCAGGGCCGGCCCTTTCGCGGGTGAACCCGCTCCTACGGGCGACCGCGCAGGCGGTCGAATGATGAGCAGGACAGTTGCCCCCACAGGTGTGGGTGTTGCCTGCATCATTTGTGACAGCAGTGAGGCTTGTCCGGTTGCCCTTCATAGCGGTCATGGTGCCGCACCCAATCCATGGTCCCACCTTCGTTGCGCCCCAGTGGCGCAATGTCGAGGAAGTTGTAGGTGTTGACCAGAATGTCCAGCCCGCGGGCGTAGGTTGAGTAGGTGTGGTACACACTGCCGTCGGCTTCGCGGAAAAACGCACTCAAGCCGGGCAGCTCGCTTTCATTGCCCTCATACGGCTCATAGTTGTACTGCCGCTGGCCTTCACTGCCGACACTGACGCCAAAGTCCTCGTTGAAGTCGCTGCCATGCGACGAATACCACGGGAACTGCCAGCCCATGCGCTGGCGAAATGCCTGGAATTCGGCATACGGCGCCCGTGACACCGCCACCAGCGATACATCGTGGTGGGCCAGGTGCAGGTTGGCGCCGTCAAAGTGGTCGGCCAGAAAAGAGCAGCCGGGGCAGCCCTCGCTCCAGCCTTCGGCGAACATGAAGTGGTAAAGCAGCAACTGGCTGCGGCCTGCGAACAGGTCGGCCAGGCTCAACGCGCCGTTTGGCCCGAAGAAGCGGTAATCCTGCTCGACCTTTACCCAAGGCAGGGCGCGACGGGCTGCAGCTAGCGCGTCGCGGTGGTGGGTAAATGCTTTTTCGTGCAGCCACAGTTGCTGGCGAGCCGCCAGCCACTGGCTGCGGGAAACCACCGGGTGCCTGCTTTCGCTGTTGCTCATGGTGCTGTCTCCTCGCTGGGGGATTCACACCTTGGTCGAGTACGATCAGGTCGATTCGACAAGCACCGGTGGCCGGGCGATGAGCGGTACCTGCTTAGCCGGATTGGGCGATATGCCCCTCGGCCAGTTCATCGGCGCCGTCATCCTCACCCGGCAGGGCGGTGATCACGCTGAAGTCGCTGACTTCTACCTTGCCGCCGCCATAGCCCAGCAAGTGGAAGGAAAACGCCTTGCGCTCGGTCGGGTTGTCGAAGCTGAACTCCATCTCCAGTGGCGCGTCGGCGGTGACCTTTACCTCTTCTGGCAGGCCCAGCGGCACGTCCTGTTCCAACTGCTTGGCCTTGAGCCGGATATAGGCCGCACGTTTGGGGTCCAGCGAGCGGACCTTGACCCGCACGCGGGTGTGCGAGCCTCCGGGCATTTCCAGATACTGGGCGCCAATGAGGTTGTCGGCCCAGTCATCGTCAATGCGCTTGCGCAACTTGATCGGCGAAGGGCCGCCGAACTGGTAGCGCAGGTTGAGCGGGGTTTGCAGCAAGGATTGGTCGAGTACCACGGCCAAGGCGCCGATCTGTTGGCCCAGCAAGCTGTCGGCCGGCCCGAGGTAGCGGGCCTGGTCGGCGATGAAGCCTTCACTGGCATAACGCCGGCAGCGCTGCTGGAAGTCACATTCGGTGAACAGGCCCTGGCCGTTGTGGTAGCGCAGCATGCCGTTGGTGTAGGAGATCATCTCGCGGCCGCTGTCGTAGTCGCGGAACAACGAGCGACCGCCAAGCGCGACGGGAATGGGCAGCGCGAAGTAGTCGAGCAGCGAGGTGGCCAGGTCGATATGGCCGTAGGTACCGCGCTTGATGGTTGGCAGCTGGGCCTGCTCCGGCGCCAGGGTAAGGTTGAAGCCCCAGGAGGAGGCCAGGCGCACGCCATCGATGCCGTGGGACTCGTCGGAAGTCAGCACCACCAGTGTGTCCTTGAGGACGCCCTGGCGCTCGAGATTGTCAAGAAATGCCCCGACCGCGTCATCCAGGTAGGCGACCGCTGCCTGTTTCGGTGTGGCGTAGCGCTCGAGGTACTCGGCCGGCGCCGAATAGGGCTGGTGGGTGCCCACGGTGAGCAGCGTCAGCATCCACGGCTTGTCCTGCTTCTGCAACTGGCCTACATAGCCCAGGGCGCCTTCGAAGAAAGCGCGGTCATCCTTGCCCCATGGGAAGTGCAGGTAGTTCTTGTTGCTGAACCACTCCTGGCCATGCACCGCATCGAAACCGATGTGCGGCATGATGCGGTCCTTGGCCATGAAGCGCAGGCCCGCGCCTTGCAGGTAGTGGGTGGTGAAACCGGCCTGGCGCAATTGTGCCGGCAGACAGGCCTGGTTGCGTTGGTTCTGGGTCAGCAGTTCCACGCCCTTGGGCGTGCCGTTGGCCAGTTTGTCGTAATCGCCGCACAGCATCGCATACAGGCCACGGATGGTTTGGTGGGTGTGCAGCACGTAGTCTGGGGTGTTCATGCCGCGCTCGGCCCATTTGCTGAGCTTGGGCATCAAGTCTTCGTTGAAACGGCTGTTCAGCGCCTGGCGGTTAGGCCGCAGGTAGGCGCCCGGGATGCCTTCCAGGGTAATCACCAGCAAGTTGCGGGCGCTTCCCGGGCCGGCAAGCAGCCTTTGCCCATGCAGGTCGGATTGAGTCAGGCCGCTGCTGGCCAGCGGGGTGAAGGTTTGCGTGCGGCCCATCCAGCCTTCGACCTGGCGTTGCAGGTTACCGACCCCGGCAGACATCAACTGGTGGGGGAGGTTGTATTGCCGCCACTGGTCGGCATCGGAGGGTAGCAACTGCTGGCTGCCCCAATGCGCGCCGAACAGCATTACGGGTATGGCCCAGGCTTTGCGCGGCAGTGGCTGGCTACGCCGTGCACGGCTGCGCCACGCACAGGCCAGCCAGGCCAGCAGGCCGCCACCCAGGGCCCAGGGCAGCCAGGCATGGGCCAGGCCGCCACCGGTCGAATTCTCCATGAACTGCGGGTCGGTCAGGTAGTTAAGGTCGGCGCTGGTGGGCAGTCGACCCACTGCGCTCACCAGTTCGGCCGAGGCCACCCAAAGCGCCGCCCAGGCCAGCAGCACCGGCAGCGCCAGCCACCACGGCCTGCGGTGTAGCAGCACTATCAACAGGCTGCCGAGGGCGAGATCGGACAGGTAACCGAACGGGTTGGACCAACCCAGCATGGCGCGTGTACCCAGTGGGATCACCAGTACCAGAGCGGCCAAAGTGGCAAGCCGGGTGCTTGGGTGGTCGGACAGGTTCTTCACAAAAACTTCCCTTTTGCCATTAAATCGTCATGCATCTGTGCTTGATGATATCAGGCCAGGGCAGGGAAGGCGGCCGGTTACAAGGCTTGTAACCAAAGCCGGGCCCGTTCGCACGGGCCCGGCCGATGGCAACTATCAGAAGTAATAAGGGAATTTCAGGCTGAAAGAAAAGTCAGGTGCGTCATCGGTCAGACCAATGGACAGGTTGGGCACGATGGTCAGGTTGTCGGTGGCGGCGAAGGTCAGGCCAATATTGAAGTTGGCGGCGTTGTAGTCACTGTTGGAGATCGATTGCCAGTCGCCGCCATCAGGTTTGATCTTGCTCTTGCGGGCGAACTGGTCGGATACCGAGAACGACATACTCATCTTTTCGTTAAGGGCAAAGGCGATGCCACCGCCGATCTGCCACGAGTCGCCAAGCTTGACGTCACCCGGCACCTTGCTGTTCACCTGCGGACTGATGTCGCTGAACGAGTCTTGCATGTTGTAGGTGTAGGACAGGCTGCCGAACAGCACGGCCGGGTCGAAGGTCTTGACCAGCGAGATCCCCGGTGTGATCGACCATACACCGTTGCCGGTCGGTAGGCTTTCCGGTACCGCGAGGTTGTTGTTGCCGTCCACCTCGCGCAGTTTGATGCCATAGGGGTCTTTGCCGGTTGGTGCCTTGATGCGCAGGGTGGCCACTGCGTCAGGCCAGGTTTCGTCCTCGTCGAGGAACTTGTAGGCCACCCCGACGTTGATATCGCCGATTTCCGGGTCGCGGGTCACGCTGGCATCGGAAGTGGTTGCCCCGGCCCCACCCGCCCCCCCGGACGAGTAGGTGGACTCGCGGTAAACCACGGGGACGTTGATATCGAACTGCCAGCGCTGCGCCATGTTATAGCGCGCGGTCATGTCCAGGGTCCAGTTGTCAGCCTTGATTCGGTCGAGGTTGATGCTGCCGAGGAAAATCGAGTCCAGTGCCAGAAAGCCATTGAGTGTCAGTGCACGGGTATCGTAATGGGTATAGGTGACACCGGTTTCGAAGCTGAACTTGCCCCCGCCAAAGAATCCGCTGGCTTCGTCATACAGGTTGGAAACGCTTTGTGCCGGCTCGGAATCGGCTGTCAGCGCCTGGCCGTAGGAGCTCCCAGTAGTGCCCGGCGCGCCAGAGGCGACGGTCTGCGCACCTTTCACCCCCTCTGCCGGAGACTTGACCAAGCGTCTGGGTTGCGCGGCAGCAGGGGCCTCCTCGACCTGGCGCACACGTTGCTCCAGCACCATCAGCGCCTGTTGCTGTGCCTCATAGCGGCGTTTGAGTTCAATCAGTTCCTGTTTCAGCGCTTCGACTTGTGGGTCGGCGGCTGCGTAAAGTGCGGTGGCGGGGGCCAAGGTAGTCAAGCACACAAAAGCTCTGAGCGTAAAAGATCGGTACATGGAGTTGCCGTCCCTTCCAACTACTTTCGATGAGACTGAGCGTAGATCAGTATCCGAAGGTGCGAAGACCTTTGAGCTGGTCGAGGCTACCGTTGAGGGAAGCCGCTGTCGGCACGCTCTCGCGCATGACAACGTTCAGGCTCGTGACGTTGTTGACCAGGTTACCGTTGCCGAGCAGCGTCGAGTTCTGCAGCAGGCCACCCTGGGCCAGGCGTTGCACGCTGCTGCCCTGGTTGTTGCTGGCATTGATGTTGAGCTGCACACCCACACCGCTGGAAGACACACTGAGCGCGCCGGCGCCATTTTCCCCGACCAGGGTCTGGCCGGCGGCCAGTACCTGGCCTTGCTGTTGTACGGCAGGGGCCTGGTTGGCTTTGGTCACGTTGATATCGACGTTGTTGTAAGCGGCGTTGTTGTCACCGGCTGCACGCACCACCTGGGTCACACCTTCGGTGGTGGTCAGGCCGTTGCCGCCCGTTACCACGCCAGTCCCGGCAGCGGACGCGCTGCTCGGTGCCGTACCTGCGCCTTTTCTATCGATCATCGATACATAGAACTGAGGCTTGATGGTCGATTGCTGAACCTGCAGCGTGGACGTTGCCCCGATCACATCCCCTTTTGCATTTTGCCAGGTGCTGGACATGACAATGCCGAAGCTCACGATTCGTCCGGGCATCACATAGCGGCCCCTCAGGTTGGCCAGCTCCTGGTCCTTCAGTTCGATGGGTTTCAAGGCCTCTGCGTGACTGGGCAAGCTGGCTGCCAGGCAGGCGATGGCCAACCACAATGAAGTCTTCATGAAATGCTCCCTGGAGCATCATGCTCCTTGTCATTAGAACAGTCGTTAGAAGAAGTCGCTTCTGATGAAGCCGAAGTCCAGCAGCTCTGAGTCCTGCACGGGGGTGAAGTTGTTCACCCGGCCCTTGGCGGTCAGTGGCAGGGGCGGGTCGAGCAGGATGTTGTTCTTGTCGTAACCCTGGCCGATCACCGCGAAGATGATGCCGTTCCAGCCCTTGAGGAAATCGTCGACCTTGTATCGTTTGTGACCCAGCACCGGATCACCGATGTACACCCAACCTTTGTCGACTTTCTGCATGACCACGAAGTGCTTGTAGCCGCGCACATCCATCAGCACCACGACAGGAATGCGCACGCTGTGCAGGGTTTCGGGCGCCACCCGGTAACCGCGGGCACGCATCCCGAGGCTTTCGACGTAGCGCTTCATGTCGAGCATCGAGAAGCCTTGCGTGCGCACAAGGTCCTGATCGGCGTGGGCCAGCATGCCTTCGATGATCTGATGTTCGTCCACATCCAGCCAGTAGGCCTGGCGCAGGATGGTCGCCAGGGCGGCCGCGCCGCAGCTGAAGTCGGTCTTTTGTTGCACCAGGTCGGCGAACTTGCGTTCGCGCAAGCTCTGGATCGGTTTGAAAACAACGGCGCCGCCCGGCAGGACGGACAGCGGCATTTGTGCAGCTTCGCTCACGCTGGCCAGGCACAGCAAAAACGCCAAGGCGAAAATACGCATGATCGGGTGCCTTACGGTGTGTTGAAGAAAGGCCCCCCGAAGGGGGCCTCAAGCACAGCGGTCAGAACGAGGTGTTGGAGATGGCCAGCGAGTTGCTTTGCTGGTTGCCCACACCGGCTGCTACGTTCACGCCCAGGTTACCGCTGCCACCGTTCACCGAACCGCTAAGGGTTGCAGTGTTGGTGACTGGGTTGGCCCAGCCGGTCGGGGTCAGCACTTGGAAGGACACAGTATTGCTCAAGTCGTAAGCGCTGCTTTCGCTGTAGCTCTTCGAAACGTCGTTCGAGGATTCCTTGGATTGCTCGCCAGACTTCGAGAACTCAGACGCCGAAGCATTCTCGTACGAAGAGTCGTGAGACTTGGTGTACGAAGACTCTTTGGACTTGTCGTACGACGACTGATGCGACTTGTCGTAGTTGGAGTCGAATGCTTTCTCGAACGACGAGTCGTATGCACTTTCGTGCGACTTGTCGACCGACACATCCAGCGACGCACTCAGCGAGCCATCGAAGGAGCTGGAGTCGGTACGCTCGAAACGACCAAAGTCGGTGGTCCGGGTACGCGAGGCGCTAACATCAGCGTCCAGCGAAGCTGCCAGGCTGGCGCTGCTCGACGCGCTGTGGCTGCCGCTGGCAGAGCCACTGGCACCCCAGCCGAACGAGCCACTTGCGCTCGAGTTGTGGGAGCCGCTGGCACTGCTGGATTGCGAGCCGCTGGAGTCCCAGCCACTGGAGCCGCTGGAGCTGGCGCTATGCGCACCGGCGACGCTGAAGCTCGAAGACGAGCTGCGGTCGTCGGTCGAGTTGAAGCTGCCTTCCTTCGAGCTTGAACCGCTGGCCGACTTGGTGATGGTAATCGTATCCACCCGATAGGTGCGGTCGGCGCTGTTGTTTACAATCAGGCCTGGGCCGTCCTGATTGGCCGAAGCCGTGGCAGTGGCGTTACCCAGCGGAGCACCGGTGTTGGCGATGGCCATGGTGTTTTTCTGCTGGTTGAGGTCGCCACCGGCAACGTTGATGCCGATGTTGCCCTCAGCCCCGCTGGCTGAGCCGCTCATCACAGCCGAAGACTGGGTCGAATAGTTGTCGACCCGGTTGTTTCTGCTGGTTTGCACGACGTCAGCCGTGGCACTGGCCATGCCGAACACGAAGCTGTTGTCCAGGCTCGAGTCGGAGCCTGCGTTGGCAATGGCAGCGGCGTTGTCTTGCTGGTTGCCGTTACCGGCCGCCACGTTTATGCCAACGTTGCCGCTGGAGCCGGTGCCAGAGTCACTCATCTCGGCTTCGTTGATGGTGCCTTCATTGGAGATGCGGTTGCGAGTGCTGGTTTGGGTATCCCAGGCATTGGCCGTTGCATACACAGGGATCTTGGTGGGTGGAGGCTTGTGATGACCATTGTTATGGTGGCCGTTATGGTGGTCATTACGCCGATCATTTTGCCCAGCTTGTACAGCAACAGCCATGACCGCAGCAATTGCGAAAACCAGAGGCTTGATTGCCATCGAGGGTTTCATGGTGATTCTCCGTACGCTATTAGGTTAAGTGTCGTTCTTAACTGCAGGGTCAATCCGCGACCCGGATGCTCAAGGTGTTGGCCATTCGGTTTCCCACCCCGGCACTCTGGTTCAACTGGATCACCCCTCGGCTACCGGTGAAGGCCTGGTCACTGGTAGTGACCTGGCGATAGCCTGCTGGAATGTCAGTTGCTCCCGAGTTGTTGATCAGCGCCACGTTCTGTTGCATGAGGACGCTGTCGTCGATGCTTTGCGGTTGTGCACCAATGCTGATGCTCAGTGCATTGGCTTGCTGGGTGTTGGCACCTGCGCTCTGGTTGACCCCCAGGGCGCCGCTGCCGTTGCTGAAAGCGTTGCCCTGGATGGTCGAGCGGGCGTCCATCGCGGGGTCGGCGGGCGTGTCGAGCCGTTGCCGGATCTGGGTGCTTGCATTGGCTTCGGGGCCGACGGCGATGGCGCGCGCATTGACCTGCTGCTGTTTGTCACCAGCGGCCTGGTTGACAGAGAGGTTGCCCTGATAGCGGCTGCCGGAGCTGTCGATATCGGCGTTGTTGATGACGGGAACCAGGGATTGCGCAAAGGCCGGTGCAGTGCAAAGGACGGCCAGCATCAGCAGTGTGCGCTTCATCTCACTTGCCCCCGCCGGTCAGAATCTGCAGTGGCGCGAGGCCTCGCTGCACGCTTGAGTTGACCATGTTCGAGATACCGTTACCCGACCCCGTGCCGCGTCCGCCCGCCAAGTTGGGAAGCTGGTTCTGGTTGCCGAGGTTGCCACCCAGGTTGTTGGTCTGCTGGGTGACCAGGTTGCTGATGCCTGCACCGCTGCTGATGCTGGCGAAGTCGCCATCGCTCAGCTCGTTGGTTTGCTTGAGCACGTGGGCAGAAGGGTTGGCATTGACGGTGGTAGGGCTCGGGTCTGGGATCAGGGGTGGGATGGTCGCGTTGCGCACCTGCACATCGCGCTTGATGATGATGATCCCCTTGTCCGCCTGAGCTGTCAGGCTTAGTGACCCCAGTACACAACCCACCAGTAATAGGTGATAGAGGCGTTTGTCACGTTTCCTCACGACGGCAACTCCTTCTTAGAGCGCTGGCCCTAGTTCAGCGATGCGAACGATAGAGCAGAAGGTGTGCCGCTTTTTAGAATACGTTTCAGGTCAGATAGTTAGGGCAAGAGGCTGACAAAATGCGGCGCATGTTGTCTCAGGCTTGAAACAGCGTGCCCTGCACGTTGCCGGCAAAGTCGGCTGTGGCCTTGATTGGAAGGGTTTTTGCAAGTGTGTTTCACGGGCTTGACACTGCCACCAGGGCAGGGGGAAGCCCCGCAATTTCGGGGGCTTTGCCCCACCGGAGTGTGTCAGTGGTTTAACACTCGGTTGGGCATGATGGCGCATCGCCACCAAGCAGCATAGCAACCGATTGCAAGGCCAGCAATTGGCGTTGCGGCCAATTGCCATCAAGTATTTGGTGCGGCTGGTTGTGCCGCCTCAGCCACGCCTGGCTGTCATCGAAAAAGCGCTGACGATCGCTGAGGTCGGGTTGGCAACGCTGACCATCGGCAATCCAGTCCACCCCTTGCGGGCTGAGCAACAGGTGCAGGTCGTAACGCCGTGCCAGCAGTGCCTCTTCCAGCCAGGTTGGGCAGTCGTCGAACAGTGCGTGGCTCCAGAGCATGTTGCTTAGCAGGTGGGTGTCCAGAATCAGCAGCGGGGGCGCCTGCTCACGCGCACGGTCCTCCCATGCCAGTTGCCCGCGGGCGATAGCGGGAATATCGGCGTAGCAGGTGTCACGGCATTGCTGGTCGATGAAATGGCGCACGTATTCGCCCACGACCAGGCCACCAAAATGTGCCTGGATCACCCCGCTAAGCCAGCTTTTGCCACTGGATTCTGGGCCGCACAGTACCAGCACTTTCATTGCTTGCGACGCACTCATGGCTGTACCAGCGCCGGGTCGCGGCGCCATTCCAGCCAGCCGCGTACGGCAATCAGGGTGAGCACGGCGAAGAAGCCGGCGGTGAAATACAACTGCTGATGCAGGTATTGGCCCACATAGATGATGTCGACCACGACCCACAGAGGCCAGCACTGCAGGCGTTTCTGCGCCATCCACAGTTGCGCTACCAGGCTGAATCCGGTCAGGGTGGCATCCAGCCAGGGCAGGGCGGCATCGGTCCAGTTGGCCATGGCCGCGCCCAGGGCGGCGCTCAGCAGCACCCCGGCGGCCAGGCCGGTGAGCAGTGCCGGGCGTGGCAGGCGGGAGACCTGACGGGCCTCTTCAGCGTGGTCGGGGCGCTTCCATTGCCACCAGCCGTACAGTTGCAGGATGGCGTAGGCCACTTGCAGCAACATGCCCGAGTACAGCTTTACCTCGTAGAACAGCCAGCCATAGATCAGTACCATGACCAGGCCGATCGGCCAGCACCAGGCGTTCTGCTTGACCGTGAGCCAGACAGCGGTTACGCCGAGGAGGGCGGCAATGAGTTCAAGGCCGGACATCGGCGATCCTTGGAGGCTACGGGGAAGGGGCGAGATTGTAGCGGGTCGGCCGGGGAAGGTGTAGGGCGCAGCGGCGGGATACCCGGTTGTAGGAGCGGGTTTACCCGCGAACACCGGCAGCGCCGGTGCCACCCACCGCGTTGCTTCCTTCGCAGGCATGCCCGCAAAAGGGCTTGTTCTCAGACCCGGAACTGCCGCAACAACTGCTCCAGATCTTCGCTCAACCGCCCCAATGCCACCCCGGCATCGCTGGACTGACGCGCCGCATCGGCGGTCTGCTGCGACAACCCGGCAGTATCCAGCACATTGCGGTTGATCTCTTCGACCACATGCGACTGCTGCAAGGTAGCGCTGGCAATGGAGGCATTCAATGCGGTGAGGTTGTTCAGCACCTGGTTGATGGCGTCCAGGCTGGCGCCGGCCTCGCGGGCTTGTTCGACAGTCTGGCGCGATGCCTCGCTGCTGGTGTCTATGGCCTTGACCGCAGCGTCCGACTGACTCTGCAGGTGCTCGATCATGGTATGAATCTCGGCCGTCGATTGTGCTGTACGCTGGGCCAACAGGCGCACCTCGTCGGCGACCACGGCAAAGCCTCGGCCTTGCTCGCCAGCCCGTGCCGCCTCGATGGCGGCATTCAGCGCCAGCAGGTTGGTCTGTTCGGCAATGGAACGAATCACGTCCAGTACGCCGCCGATGCGCGTGCTGTGGCCGGCCAGGTCGCGGATTACCTGTACGGCCTCATCGATGGTCAGCGACAGGCGGTCGATCTGCGCCAGGCTGCCGTGGATGGCCTGCTGGCCGTGCGTCACCTGTTGTTGTGCCGTACGCATTTCTCCGGCGGCCTGTTCCGCGGTCTTGGCCACGTCCTGCACGGCGTAGGTCACCTCATTGACTGCAGTGGCCACCTGGTCCATCTGTAGCGATTGTTGGGCACTGCGCTGTTGTGCAGCACCTGCATTGTCACCGACGTGCCCGGCGGACTGGGCCAATGCGTGGGCCGCGCCTTGCAGTTGGCCGACTACACCTTGCAGTTTGCCGTTGAAGCGGTTGAAGTGCTCGCCAAGGTGGGTGATCTCGTCGCTGCCATGGGTGTCCAGGCGCCGGGTAAGGTCGCTTTCACCGCTGGCGATGTTGCCCATTGCCTGCACCGCTTCCTGCAGCGGGCGGGCGATGCTGCGGGCAATCAGCATGACCACCAGCGCCATCAGCAGGGCAATGCCCACGCCAATCAGCGAAGCGTCGCGCAACTGGCGAGCGAATTCGGCCTGCACGTCATCGACGTACACGCCTGAACCGATGATCCAGCCCCACGGCTTGAACAGCTGAATATACGAGGTCTTGGCTACCGGCTCACTGGCGCCGGGCTTGGGCCAGCGATAGTTGACCGGGCCGGCGTCCTGCTGGCGGGCAAGGGCGACCATTTCGTTGAACACGGCGAAACCATCGGGGTCGCGGATGGCGGAAAGGTCCTGGCCGTCGAGCTTGGGGTTGGCCGGATGCATGATCATCTTCGGCCCCAGGTCGTTGATCCAGAAATAGTCGTCATGGTCGTAGCGCAGCGCGCGCACTACCTGCAGCGCCTGTTGCTGGGCGGCTTCGCGGCTGAGCGTGCCGGCAGCTTCCAGGCCTTGGTAATAGGCCAACACACCTGCGGCGGTCTGCACCACATGGCGGGTTTTCTCCGCCTTGGCCTGGTACAGGTCACCATGGATCTGCCGCAGCATCAGCAGGCCCAGTACCACCAGCATGGCCACCGCCACTACAAGGATCAGCCACAGGCGCCGACTGATTGACATCGATCTCAGAGTGTTCATCCATCAGCTCCCGCATTGTTCTTTTTATTGATGTGCATCGAAGCATGCTTTGCAGTGAGCCCCCACTCGACTAATGGCTAAGTGCTATGTTGGTGATAGTCTGCAACAGGTCGTGTAAAGCGATTGCCAAGGGGCTCTGTCAGGATTTCGGCCGCGCAAGATGAAACCTTTAACAGGCGTGAACTTTTCTACTGGCGTTGCGCCCAACAGTCGCTGTAAAACAGCCGGGCCGTGTAAGGCAATTTCAAGCAAATCAAGAACAAGGGGCCTGCGACAAACAGCGCTCCATCCGGGGGAATGATGGATTTTTGGACTGCCTTCCAGGCAATCATCTTAGGCGTGGTCGAAGGGCTGACGGAGTTTCTGCCGATTTCCAGTACCGGTCACCAGATTATCGTCGCCGACCTGATCGGTTTTGGCGGCGAACGGGCCATGGCTTTCAACATCATCATTCAGCTGGCGGCGATCCTGGCGGTGGTGTGGGAGTTTCGCAGCAAGATTTTCGAAGTGGTCTTCGGCCTGACCCACCAGCCCAAGGCGCGCCGCTTCACGGGCAACCTGCTGTTGGCGTTCATGCCGGCGGTGGTACTGGGTGTCCTGTTTGCCGACCTTATTCACGAATACCTGTTCAACCCCGTCACCGTGGCAGCAGCACTGGTGGTGGGTGGCGTCATCATGCTCTGGGCCGAGCGCCGTGAGCACCGCGTACAGGTGGACCATGTGGACGACATGCGCTGGAGCCATGCGCTGAAAATCGGCTTCATCCAGTGTCTGGCGATGATCCCGGGCACGTCGCGCTCCGGTTCGACCATTATCGGTGGCTTGCTGTTCGGCTTGTCGCGCAAGGCAGCGACCGAGTTCTCGTTCTTCCTGGCAATGCCGACCATGGTCGGTGCGGCGGTGTATTCGGGCTACAAATACCGTGACTTGTTCCAGCCCGGCGATCTGCCGGTGTTCGCGCTAGGCTTCGTGACCTCGTTCATCTTCGCCATGATTGCCGTACGGGCGTTGCTCAAGTTCATTGCCAACCATAGCTACGCGGCATTTGCCTGGTATCGCATAGTGTTCGGCGTGTTCATTCTGGCGACCTGGCAGTTCGGTTGGGTCGACTGGTCCACGGCACATGGCTGAGGCGCTGCGTGGGCAACGGGCTGAACGCGTGCGCAATGTGCGCCTGAAGCTGCTGCTGTTGGGCGTGCTTTGCCTATTGCCCGGCCTGGGGGCGGCGCGCATGGCCTGGAACGATCAGACCTGGTGGCCGTTGGCGTTGTACCCGGCCATGAGCCTTATCACCCTGTTGCTGTATTGGCAGGACAAGCAGCAGGCACGTAACCAAGCCTGGCGTACACCCGAGAAAGTGCTGCACATCAGCGAGTTGCTCGGTGGTTGGCCGGGGGCGCTGTTGGCGCAGCAGTTGTTTCGGCACAAGACCCGCAAGGTTTCGTTCCAGTTGGTGTGCTGGGGGATTGTGCTGCTGCACCAAGTGTTCTGGGCAGACTGGCTGTTTCTTGACGGACGTTATCTGCCCCTTGGTTGATGGGCAGTTGTACCGGCCTCTTCGCGGGTGATGCCGCGAAAGGGCCGGTACAGGTCGATCACATGACCAACCCCACCTGCAACCGCTTGGGCAACCGACGCACTACCAGCTGGTGCGAACGCTGCAACAGGTCACACAGTTCATCACGCCCCATGGGGTAGGGCGGTGCCATGCTGACCCATCGCGCCCGCGCCAGGTACGGTGCCGGCCGTATCCCGGGTCGATCGCAATAACCCAGAAACAGCTCGTCGGCTACCTTGAACGACAACCCGGCACCCGCCAGGTCGAGCACCGCGAACATCTTGTTTTCTGCCACCGAAAACACTCGGATGCCGCCCCATTTATAGTCTTCCCGCGCCCCCGGCAGGCTCAGGCAAAATGCCGCTACCTGGCCTTCGCTCATCTTCCGTTCAGACATACCGCTCTCCACATGCCTCGAATGACGCCGCCAAGTGATCGATCCACACCCGGACCGCAGGCAGCAGGCCACGCCGGTGTGGGTAAACCGCCTGCAGGTAACCACCCGGCAGCGACCAGTCTGGCAGCAGGCGCACCAGTTCGCCGCGTTCCAGTTCCTCTTCACAGAACATGCTGGGCAGCGCAGTGAACCCCAGGCCGGCACGTACAGCAGCGTTACGTACTACGAAATCGTCGATCGCCAAGCGTGGCTCCAGCGATATTTCCTGCTGCTTGCCATGGGGGCCGAGCAGGCGGAAGTGTACCAGCCGGTCTGCTTCGGCTGCGCCCAGCACGGGCAATGATGCCAACTCGTCCGGTTCGCGAATGTGGTCGGCAAAACCGGGTGCGGCCACCAGTTGCATTTGCGCCTGGCGCAGGCGGCGGGTCACCAGGGCCGGGTCTTCGTCGCCCAGGTCGCGTACGCGCAACGCCACATCAATGCCTTCCGAAATCAGGTCGACCCGGCGGTTGAGCAATACCATGTCCAGTTGCACCAGCGGATACTGCTCGAGAAAGCGGCTGATCACATCCGGCAGGAAGGCGTGTGCCAGTGCCACCGGGCACGATACCCGTAAACGCCCGCGCGGCTCACTGCTCATGCTGGCCACGGTTTCGTCGGCTGCTTCGGCCTCCAGCAACATGGCCTGGCAATGATGCAAGTAACGTTCACCTACTGCGGTGAGCTTGAGTTGCCGTGTGGTGCGCTGCAACAGGCGTGTGCCCAGGCGCTCTTCAAGCTCGGCGATACGCCGCGACAGGCGCGACTTGGGTATGCCCAGCTGGCGCCCGGCGGCGGCGAATCCGCCGGCTTCGACGACGCGCGCGAAGTAGAAGAGGTCGTTGAGGTCTTGCATGGGAATGTCTCACTGTTCCACCTGTGGGACAAACTAACGCATTTTTGCTTACTTATCAGCTATTGATCATCTCGGTAGGATTCTCCCCATCGTGATCGCCCACAGATGCGGTCTTCACTCACAGGAGAGTCCCATGAAACTGTTGCACATCGATTCGAGCATCCTGGGCGACAATTCCGCCTCGCGTCAGTTGAGCCGTGAAGTGGTCGAAGCCTGGAAGGCTGCAGACCCAAGCGTTGAGGTGGTTTACCGCGACCTGGCTGCCGATGCCATTGCCCACTTCTCCGCTGCCACCCTGGTCGCTGCAGGCACCCCTGAAGACGTACGTGACGCGGCCCAGGCTTTCGAAGCCAAGCTGAGCGCAGAGACGCTCGAAGAGTTCCTGGCTGCCGATGCCGTGGTGATTGGTGCGCCAATGTACAACTTCACCGTGCCGACTCAGCTCAAAGCCTGGATTGACCGCGTAGCCGTCGCCGGCAAGACCTTCCGCTACACCGAAGCCGGCCCGCAAGGCCTGTGCGGCAACAAGAAAGTGGTGTTGGTTTCCACCGCTGGTGGCCTGCACGCTGGCCAGCCGACTGGCGCCGGGCATGAAGACTTCCTGAAAGTGTTCCTGGGCTTCATCGGTGTTACCGACCTGGAAATCGTCCGGGCCCACGGCCTGGCCTATGGCCCGGAGCAGCGCAGCCAGGCGATCGATGCTGCACAGGCGCAGATTGCCAACGAGCTGTTTGCTGCTGCCTGATCAAGGGAGCGGTTGGTTGCAAGAGTGGCCCTGTCGAGGTACAAGGCCACTCCAACCTGTAGAAGCTCTCAGGCCACCGGGATAAGCGGATCAGCTGCCGCCAGGGCCGATGCCCGGTCAGCCGCTGGCGGATAAATCCACACTGAATTGATCTGGCGCTTCAGCGCCTTGGCTTCGGCCTTGTCCTCCGGTGGCGAAACCTCACGGTCCCATCCTTCGGTGTACACCGCGCCCCAGGCCCCCAGGTCCAGGCACGTCACGTACTTGGGCTGGCTGTAAGCCATTGGTGCTACGCCAAGCAACTCGGCAGCGGCATTGTTGCCCGCATGGCGCCCCAGCGCAATCGCATGCTGGCACGACATCAGGGCATGATTGCCAAGCTCGTCACAGGGGGCGTAAGCCACGTCTCCCGCTGCATACACGGCATCATTGCCCTTGACCTTCAGGTTGCCATCGACATGCAAGCGGCCGCGGTTGTCGCGCTCGCCGCTGATCTGTTCGGTGAGCGGGTTGGCCTTGAAGCCAACCGTCCAGACCACCGTGCTGGCGTCGATACGCTGGCCGTTGTCCAGCTTGACACCGGCAGGGTCTACAGAAACTACAGTGGCACCGCAAACCCACTCCACGCCCAGGGCCTCGCATGCCTGCTCGATGGCTGGGCGGATGCCGTCACCCAGGGCTGCGCCGATCCTGGCGCCGCGGTCGATTACCACTACGCGCAACGCGGCGTCTTCACCCAGTATCGCGCGCAAGCGGGCCGGCAATTCGGTGGCCGTCTCGATACCGGTAAAACCGCCCCCGGCTACCACCACGGTATTGCGTGCCGGCGTGTTCGGCAGGCTGGCCAGTGACTTCAGGTGGGTTTCCAGGCGTGCGGCGCTGTCGAGCTTGTCGACGTCGAAGGCATGCTCGATGCCGTCCATGTCAGGGCGCACGAGCTCACTGCCGCAGGCCATGATCAGTCGGTCGTAGGGCAGGGTGCAGCGAGTGCCGCTGCGAGTGCGATAGCCCACGCGGCGGGCCGTTTCATCGATGTGGTATGCCGTGCCCTGCACGAAACGGACATTGGCAGCGTCGAACAGCGCCTGCAGTGGTGCGGCCATGGTATGCACGTCTGCCTCGTAGAAGCGCGGACGCACATGCAGTTCAGCCTGGGGCGCGAGCAAGGTGACCTCGACGCCCTTGCTGCCGTTGAGGTCAAGCTGTCGGATGGCGCTGAGTGCGCTCCACAGGCCGGCAAAGCCCGCACCAATGATCAGGATCTGCTTCATGGTTGTGCTCCTTTGAAGTTCGGTGGACAAGGTAGACCGTATTGCCGGTCAACGGTGTTACCAGTGCTTGCTGGAGTGCTTCAGAATGTTGGCGGCGTGATCACCCAGATCACCACGGCATCCACTTCACCGGGGTTGCCGTAGCGGTGAGGTTCCTGGCTCGAGAAGCTGAAGCTGTCGCCTTCACTCAGCTGGAAATGCCGCTCGCCTACCCACAGCTCAAACGTGCCGCTGAGCAGGTAACCGGCTTCTTCGCCGTCGTGGCTGTAGCTTTGCTGGCTGTAGGTACCTGGCGGGAAACGTGAGTGCAGCATCTCCAGCTGACGGTTGGGCTGGGGGGTGAGCAGTTGATCGACGATGCCATCTTCGTAATGCACGCTCAGGCGGCTGTTGCGCCGCACCACATAGCCTTGGTCTTCGGGCGCGGTGGTGGCCTCGCTGGCGAAGAACCACTGGATGGTCACGCCCAGGCTGCGGGCGATGTTGAACAGCGCCGGGATCGACGGGTAGGAGAGGTTGCGCTCCAGCTGGCTGATGTAGCCTGCAGTCAGTTCACTGTGTGCGGCCAGCTCCGCCAGGGTCATGCCGCGGCGCTTGCGCAGGCCGCGGATGCGGGTGCCGAGGAACTGCGGCGCGGCGCCCCCCGGTTCGCTGGCGGGGGGCTGGGGGGGTTGGCTCATGCGCGTCGGTCCATCGCAAAAGCCGCAGTATGAACAGCCTCAGAGCGCCCAGGCAACCGTCAGGCCATCGTGAATCGCTTCTTCGGCCGTGCGCGGCGCCAGGCAGTCGCCAATCCGCCGTACGTCCACCACACCTGCCAGTTCAGTGGCCAGGCGGTCTTGCGGTTGATGCCCCATGCACAGCACCAAGGTGTCGATGCCTTCGAAGATCATCGGATCGCCGCTGGCGGTGTGCTGCAGGTACACCGTGTTGTCGTCGCTGCCGTACAGGCGTGCGTATGGGGTGACAGGGATACCCAGGCGATGCAGCTCGCCGGCCAGTTGGTCACGTACGTAAAGCGGCAGGCTCTCGCCGCAATGAGTGCCGTTGACCGCCAACTGGACCTGATGGCCTTCGCGCACCAGGCGTTCGGCGATACCGGGGCCGATCCAGTCACAGCGCCAGTCGATCACCAGCACCGAACGCCCCGGTTTCACCTCATTGCGCAGCACTTGCCAGGCGTCCACTACCTGAAGCTCGCCGGTACGCTCGAACGCCGGCCAGTAGGGGGTGGCGCCGGTAGCGGCAATGACCAGATCAGGGCGCTCACGTTCGACCAGTGCGCGGTCGACCCGGGTGTTGCGCACCACTTCTACACCTGCCAGGGCCATTTCCCGTTGCAGATTGGTGCTGGCACCCCCGAACTCGCTACGCCGTGGCAGCAGCTGGGCCAGCAGCACCTGCCCACCGAGCTGCGGGCCCGCCTCGTACAGCGTGACCTGGTGCCCGCGCGCGGCGGCCACGGCGGCGGCCTTCATGCCGGCAGGCCCGCCGCCGGCGATCATTATGCGTTTGGGCGAGGAAGTGGGCGTGAGGTGCCCGTACTGCAACTCACGCCCGGTTTCCGGGCGCTGGATGCAGGAAATGGGCAAGCCACGATGGAAATGGCCGATGCATGCCTGGTTGCAGGCGATGCAGGCGCGCACGTCTTCGACCTGGCCGCGTTCGGTCTTTTCTGGCATCGACGGATCGCAGATCAGCGCCCGGGTCATGCCGCACACATCAGCCTGGCCGCGGGCCAGGATCAGCTCGGCTTCCTGGGGCTGGTTGATGCGCCCGGTGACGAACAGGGGGATAGCCAACTGTTGCTTGAAGGTGCCAGCCTCGCGGGCCAGGTACGCCGGTTCGATGGCCATCGGTGGCACGATATGGACCGCGCCACCCAGCGAGGCCGAGGTACCGGCGACGACATGCAGGTAGTCGAGCTGGCCCTGCAAGGCCACGGCAGCAGCCAGTGACTCGTCTTCACTCAGGCCCTGGCTGTCGCGCTCGTCAGCGCTGATGCGCAGGCCGATGATGAACTGCTCATCGGTGGCTGCGCGCACTGCGGCCAGCACTTCGCGCAAGAACCTCAGGCGCTGATCCAGGTCACCGTTGTAGCCATCACTGCGTACGTTCACCCGCGGGTTGAGAAACTGCGCGGGCAGATAGCCATGGCTGGCCACCACCTCGACGCCATCCAGCCCGGCCTGGTGCAGGCGGCGGGCGGCGCAGGCGTAGCCCTGGACGATTTCGTCGATCATTGCCTGGTCCAGCGCGCGGGGCATCACCCGGAAGCGCTCATTGGGCACCGCAGATGCCGAGTAGGCTACCGCCAACAGGCCGTCTGCCGACTCCATGATCTCACGCCCGGGGTGAAAGAGTTGCGACAGCACCACGGTGCCGTGCGCATGGCAGGCCTCGGCAAGCTGCCGGTAGCCATCGATGCAGGCATCGTCAGTGGCCATTAGCACATGCGAGGTGTAGCGGGCACTGTCGTGGACCCCGGCGACCTGCAGCACGATCAGGCCGACGCCGCCGGCAGCGCGGTCGCGCTGGTAGGCGATCAGCTTGTCGTTGACCAGGTTGTCGGTGGGCAGGCAGGTGTCGTGCCCGGTGGACATGATGCGGTTTTTCAAACGTTTGCCGCGGATCTGCAAGGGCTCGAACAGGTGTGGGAAGGCGGTCTGCATACAGGCGGCTCCGGTGCGGTGTTTTTATTTTTTCTTATAAAAGTGTAGCGATAGTAAAAAATCAACTTGTTTTTTTACTTGTGTCTGTCTAGGTTTTCCTCACTCGCATGGCGAGGGTGTGACCTCAGAACAACAAGAAAACGGGCCCGTCGGGCACCGCCAGGAGGAAACTACGATGCAGCTATATCCACGTGTGACCGGCCTTTGTGCAGCCTTGCTGGCCCTTGGCCTGGGCACTGCGCAAGCTGCGCAGCAGATGGTTGTGGTCGGTTATGGCGGCGCGGGCCAGAAGGCCCAGGATGAGGCGATCTTCAAGCCCTTCATTGCCCAGGACGGCAGCCAGCTGATCCAGAGTGAATACAACGGCGAAATGGCACGGATCCAGGTCATGGCCGACACCGGCAACGTCGATTGGGATGTGGTGCAGATCGAAGGCCCTGACTTGATGCGCGGCTGCGACGAGGGGATCTACGAGCACCTGGACTGGCAGCGCCTGGGCCATGCAGCCGAACTGATCCCGGCAGCCGCACAGGATTGTGGGTCGGCCGCGCTGGTCTGGAGCGTGGCTATTGCCTACGACCGCAGCAAGCTGGCCCAGGCGCCGGCATCGTGGGCGGACTTCTGGGACGTCGACAAGTACCCTGGCAAGCGCGGCCTGCGCAAGCGTGCGGTGTACAACCTGGAATTCGCACTGTTGGCTGACGGGGTCAAGGTCGAGGACGTATACCGGGTATTGTCCACGCCGGCAGGGGTCGAGCGGGCCTTCGCCAAACTCAGCGAACTCAAACCCCATATCCAGTGGTGGGACGCCGGCGCTCAACCCGCGCAATGGCTGGCAGCCGGTGACGTGGTGATGACCTCCACCTACAGCGGACGAATTGCGGTGGCGGCGCAGCAGGGCAGCCCGTTGGCCGTGGTATGGCCTGGCAGCCTGTACGGTATGGACTATTGGGCGATCATCAAAGGCTCGCGGCATGTCGACCAGGCCAAGCGGCTGATTGCCTATGCCAATCAGCCGGATACCCAGGTGCGGTATGTACAACAGATCCCCTATGGGCCCACCAATACCCAAGCCGCGGCCAGGCTTGACCCGGCGCTGGCCGACTGGGTACCCACTTCACCTCAGAACCTGCAGGGGGCGCTGGCCATGAACGTGGAATTCTGGGTCGATCATGGCGAAGAACTGGAGCAACGCTTCAACGCCTGGGCCAGCAAATAGCGTTCAGAAAAGGGGCAACAAGATGACTGCAACGGAACTAAGCCTGCGTCGGGAGCTGGCTGCCTGCTACCGGCTGATCGCGCACTTTCGCATGAGCGATCTCATCTTCACGCATATCTCCCTGCGCCTGCCTGGGCCGGAGCACCATTTCCTGATCAACCCGTATGGCTTGCTCTTCGAGGAGATCACAGCGTCCAGCCTGGTGAAGATCGACCTGCAGGGGCGGCCGGTGGGGGCTGCCCGTCACCCGGTCAATCCGGCCGGGTTCGTCATTCACAGTGCCATTCACGCTGCCCGCGAGGATGCCCGGTGCGTGCTGCACACCCACACCCGCGCAGGCTGCGCGGTGGCCGCACTGGAATGTGGCCTGTTGCCGGTCAACCAGATGTCCATGGAGTTTTACGGCAACGTGGCTTACCACGCCTACGAGGGCGTCGCGCTGGACATGGATGAACAGCAACGGCTGGTGGCCGACTTGGGCAACAAGCCGGTGATGATACTGCGCAACCATGGGCTGTTGACCACGGGACGCAGTGTGGCTGAAGCCTTCTTGCGCATGTACTACCTGGAGAAGGCTTGCGAGATCCAGTTGGCGGCGCAAAGTGCTGGGCAACTGATATTGCCGTCGACCGAAGTTTGCGTGCGTACCGAACGGCAGTTCAACGCGCCGGGGAGAGGGTTGAAGCAGGGGGAGCTGGCTGACCCGGATGCGCTGCAACTGGCTTGGGCGGCGTTGTTGCGAATGTTGGAAAAGGTGGCGCCTGGTTATCAGGATTAAACCTGTGCTTGCTGATTTGGCAACGTAGACGCCCAGCGGACAGCGGGCGGATGGAACAGTCACTGTAGTGCAACCATTGGGTTCAACTGTGCTGGTCCCTTTTCAAGGAATACCGTTATGCTGTAACGAAATATGTCTAAAAAGCCTGCAGAAGGAAGTCGCAATGCCACTTAAGGACCTGCTTATCGCCCTGGTGGTGATTGTCGCCTGGGGCGTCAACTTTGTGGTCATCAAGGTTGGCCTCGACGGGTTGCCACCGATGTTGCTGGGGGCATTGCGTTTCTTGCTGGTGGCGTTCCCGGCGATCTTGCTGGTCAGGCGGCCCAAACTGCCGTGGCGCTGGCTGATCGCTTACGGTGCGACCATTTCACTGGGCCAGTTCGCGTTCCTGTTTCAGGCCATGTACAGCGGCATGCCGCCAGGGTTGGCTTCGTTGATCCTGCAGTCGCAAGCCTTCTTCACCCTCGGTTTTGCTGCGTTGTTTCTCGGTGAGCGGCTGCGCCTGGCCAGCGTGCTGGGGCTGCTGGTAGCGGCCGGCGGCCTGGCACTGATCGGCAGCGAAGACGGCGGCCATGTGCCCATGCTGGCGTTGGTGCTGACCCTGTGTGGCGGTGCGATGTGGGGCCTGGGCAACATCATTACCCGGCGGTTCGGCTCGGTCGACCTGGTCGCACTGGTGATCTGGGGTGGGCTGATCCCGCCACTGCCATTCCTGGCACTGTCCTGGTGGCTGGAAGGCCCCGAGCGCATTGGCCATGCCTTGGCCAATATCAGTTGGAGTTCGGTGCTGGCCCTGGCGTATTTGGCCTTTGTCGCCACCATGCTCGGCTACAGCCTGTGGAGCAAGTTACTGTCGCGTCACCCGGCAGGCAAAGTGGCGCCGTTCTCGCTGCTGGTACCGGTGATTGGCCTGAGTTCGTCGGCGTTACTGCTGGGAGAGCGCCTGACCGCTACGCAGGGCTGGGGCGCATTGTTGGTGATGGCCGGCCTGCTGGTGAATGTCTTCGGTGCGCGCATCGGTCAGCGTTTGCGGGCTGCCAACGCGTAAAGCGCTTAAATCTGCCGACCTGCGCTCTGTTAGAATCGGCCTCTTTTTGCCAGGCCAACGGAGCGCATCCATGATCATTTCCACCACCAGCCAGCTCGAAGGCCGCCCGATTGCCGAATACCTGGGCGTGGTCAGTTCCGAATCGGTGCAGGGCATCAACTTCGTGCGCGATTTCTTTGCACGGTTTCGCGACTTCTTCGGTGGCCGTTCGCAAACCTTGGAAAGCGCGCTGCGCGAGGCCCGGGAGCAGGCCACTGAAGAACTCAAGGCCCGGGCACGACAGTTGCAAGCCGATGCGGTAGTGGGGGTGGATTTTGAGATCAGCATGCCGTCGGTACAGGGCGGCATGGTCGTGGTATTTGCCACCGGTACGGCAGTACGCCTGAAGTAAAGCCTTTTGCCATTGGTCGGCTGCAAGGTTCTTGTCCGGTCGGTCCGCAAATGACCAGCTAGTCTCACTTTCACAGGCCGCGTTCCCTGGGCAACTTGTCTGGTTGCCGACGCGACCGCCACTGGAGGGAGACTGGGCATGAGCGAATCCTTTTTCGAAGACCTGAACGATGCGTTCCCGATCAACAGCCAGGTGCGTTGCGGCCAGACGGCATTTCGCCTGGGTTTCGCCCACATGACGCTGGATGATTCCGAACAGCTCCAGCCTGCACATTTGCAGCGCAGCAAAAAAGGCCGCTTCATGCCGCGGGTACCGCTCAAGAAGTGATCCCGCGTCTGCACACACCCCGCCCAACGGCGGGGTTTTTATTGCCATTCGTTGATCCGCCTCATGGTATTGCCCGGTAGCGCTCGCCGGATGGCCCGGCCTGTGGTTTTCTGACGCGGCATTCCAGCAACGGAGGATTGAATGCTCATGCGAGTCAGGGAAGAAACCTATTGGCAGTGGGCCGACGCACATTTGCACAGCCGCTGCCACGACGAAGCACTCAGCGACGGCACCACACTGGACGTGCAGGTGCGCTTGTCGCGCCTGGGGGCGACGCAGCTGTTTCTGGGGCTGTACGCCGGGGACGGGCGGGCGTTGCTGGAAGAGTATTACCCCGCGCTGCCGGGCGAGACCATGACCCGTGCGCTGGTGTGGGGTGTCGACCGCGCCCGGGCGATGGCAACAGGCGCCTTGCCTCTGCCGGAAACCCGTCTGCAGCGGCGCCAGGCATGAAAAAGCCCGGCCTATGCGGGCCGGGCTCTGGTAAAGGTGCGAACCCTCAATTCAGCGGTTCGATCACCTTGACTGCCTGCTGCTCACGGGCAGCGGGCCATTCTTGTTGCAGGGTCTGCAGCACGCGGCCAACGAATTCAGTGTCGGCGGCGGCTTTCTTGCCGACGTAGCCTTGGCCACGGCGGTAGACCTTGAAGCGGGCACGCATGCTGGGCAGGTGCTCTTCAAATTCATCTTCGACGGTGTTCGGTGGCAGGCGGTCGAGGCGCACTTCACCGGTTTGGCTAACCCACAGCAAATGGTCGTCAAGGCTGTCCTTGCGCACGGCGAACAGCTGGGCCAATTGGTCGATAGTCGGATTGTTGTTCAAGTTCATCATAAAGCCCCCATTACCCATTCATAGGTGATTTTCACAGTTGGCGCTATCACGGTGTAGCGCACTACCAAGGCTGCTACAGCAGCATCGCAACAGGGGCTTTCTCACGCTGCCTTTTGGACAGTTTCCCTCTCCACGGACGGCCTGCGTTACCGCGCAGGCCGTCTGGAACACCCTTGCCACCGCTCCCGATCGGGGAGACGGCTTCATCATGCCCAAGCGTGATGAATGGCGTCAACCATTTTGTAGTGAATTTTTTTGCTCACTACATTCTGTCGTTTTGTCCGACAATCAAAGCTTGCGTTATAAGCCGGAAAGGATGTCGAAGGCGGCTTGTACCCGCGCTTGGTTGGGGTAATTCCGATTGGCCAGCAGCACGACTGCCAGCTGTTCTGCCGGCACGAACGCGGCGTACGCGCCGAAGCCGTTGGTGGCGCCGGTCTTGTTGTACCAGGCTGCCGGTAGCGCGGGCAGGGCCGGCTGCAAGCGAGTGGTGGCCTGCGGTTCGCGGATCAGCTGTGGGCTGTTGCCATCGATCAGTGTGCTCAGCGTGACCGGGTAGGGGTAGCGTTCCCAGCCCAGGCCTTGCGTCATGGCGCCAACCTGGAAGTAGCCCTGCTGGGTAATGGCGGTGGCTTTCGCCAGGGCCGGTGGCAGGCCCTGCGGCTGCATGTGCAACCGCACATAGCGCAGCAGGTCGCTGGCGCTGGTTTTGATGCCGTAGGCCTCATCGGCGTAAGGGCCGGGCCCTACACGCACCGGCTTGTCGTCGGCGTCATACCCTTGGGCATAAAGCCCCTGGGCGCTGGCCGGAACCTGTAGGTAGGTGTTTTTCAGGCCCATCTTCGTCAGCAGGCCCTCACTCATCAGTGTGGAAAACGGTTGGTGCTGCGCACGGGCGGCCAGGTCACCGAACAAACCCAGACTGGGGTTGGAGTAGCAGCGCTGGGTGCCAGGTTTGGCACGAGGTTGCCAGTGGCGGAAGAAATCGACTACCTGTTGCGGTGTTTGTACGGTGTCGGGGAACTGCAGTGGCAGGCAGTCGGCGCTGTAGGCGCCCAGTTCCAGCACCGTCGCGTCGCCGATGGGGACGCCGGCCAGTGCCGGGTGATAGCGCTTGGCCGGGGCCTCGAGGTCAAGCTTGCCCTCGGCGCTGGCAAGCGCGGCCAGGGTGGCCGTGTAGGTCTTGCTCAGCGAACCGATCTCGAACAGCGTATCGCGGCTGACCGGTACGTTGTCGGCCTTGCTGGCCACACCGTAGCTGAAGTAATGCGCGTGGTCGCGTGCATAGATGGCCACAGCCATGCCGGTGATGCCTTGTTCCTGCATGAGCGGGCGGATGATCTGGTCGACCTTGGCCTGTAACTGGTCGTCGGCCTGGGCGCTGGCATGGCCTAAGGCAAGGGTAATGGCGGCTGCAAGTGCAGCCAGACGTGGGCGGAGCATGGTGAGTCCTTTTGTGGAGCGTGTCCGTTGAGCGATACCGCTCGGGGTTCCGGCGTTAGCGACGGGGAGCCAAAGACCTTATCGTCTGCCCACCCACCATGACAAGATGGATACAGTGATGAAGTATTTGCGCATGTTATTTGACAATTTCACCCTGGCCTTGCTCGGTGTGGTACTCATCGCCACCTTGCTGCCTTGCTCGGGCGATGGCGCGGTGTATTTCGGCTGGCTGACCAACCTGGCCATTGGCCTGTTGTTCTTCTTGCATGGCGCCAAACTGTCCCGTGAAGCCATCATTGCCGGTGCCGGGCACTGGCGCCTGCACCTACTGGTGTTCTCCTGTACTTTCGTATTGTTCCCGCTGCTGGGCCTGGCGTTCAAACCTCTGTTCGTACCGCTGGTGGGTAACGAGCTTTACCTTGGCATCCTGTACCTGTGTGCCTTGCCTGCAACCGTGCAGTCGGCCATTGCCTTTACCTCGCTGGCCCGCGGTAACGTGCCGGCGGCCATCTGCAGCGCAGCGGCCTCCAGCCTGTTGGGTATCTTCCTCACCCCGTTGCTGGTGATGCTGCTGCTGGGCGCCGGTGGTGATACAGGTTCCGGCCTGGACGCGGTGTTGAAGATCACTTTGCAGCTGCTGGTGCCGTTCGTTGCCGGGCAGGTCGCGCGGCGCTGGATCGGCGCCTGGGTCAAGCGCAATGCGCGCTGGCTCAAGGTGGTGGACCAGGGTTCGATCCTGCTGGTGGTGTACACCGCCTTCAGTGAGGCCGTGGTTACCGGTTTGTGGCACACCGTATCGCCGCAGCACTTGGCGGGGTTGTTCGTGGTGTGCGCAATTCTGCTGGCAGTGGTGCTGTTTGGCACCCGCTTGCTTGGCAAGGCGCTGGGCTTTGACCTTGAGGATCGCATCACCATCCTGTTTGCCGGCTCCAAGAAAAGCCTGGCTACGGGTGTGCCCATGGCCCAGGTGTTGTTTGTGGGCAGTGGCATTGGCGCGATGATCTTGCCGCTGATGCTGTTTCACCAGATACAGCTGATGGTGTGTGCTGTGCTGGCGCAGCGTTATGCCAGCCGTGAGCAGGGGGTGGAGGCTTCGGCGGTGTCTTGAGCGCCTTTGCGTTCCCATGAAGATACTGTGTTGGCGGTCAAGCTTTTCTGCGGTGCTCAGAGCTGAAAAGCTTGGTCGTATCAAGGGGTTGATACCCGCGAAGCAGGCCGGTCCTGCTGGCCAATTTCTACCCGCTGTTCACCGTCGCAGCCGCCGCCGTATTCGCGGGTAAACCCGCTCCTACAAAGATCGGGGGTGGACACACATCGGGGG
>NZ_JAUHUI010000031.1:0-73054 GCF_030418155.1 Pseudomonas sp. 2,4-D | reverse complement strand
GCCGACGGCACCACTGTGCTGGGTAGCGTGGTAGTTGGCGCTACCGGCAGCTTCAGCATCACCCTCGACCCGCCACAAGTTGACGGCGAAGTGCTACAGGCCACCGCGACCGATGCCGCTGGCAACACATCGCCAACCAGCTCGGTCACCGCCCCGGACATCGATGGCGGCGACACCACCCCGCCTGAAGCACCGACCAATCTGGTGATCAACCCTGCCGGCAGCCAGCTCAGCGGTCGAGGCGAAGCCGGTACCAGCGTTCAGGTGCGCGATGACGCAGGCACCGTAATTGCCACGGGCACGGTCAATCCGGATGGCACCTTCGCCATCACCTTGAACCCGGCCATCACCGATGGCAGTACCCTGCAAGTAACCCTGACCGACGCTGCCGGCAATGTCTCGCAACCCGGTTCGGTCGCCGCGCCAGACCTGCTGGCCCCAGCGCAGCCAACCGAGCTGGCCTTGGTCGATGGTGTGACCTTCACCGGCCGTGGCGAGCCCGGTGCCACCGTACAAGTGCGTAATGCCACCGGCAGCCTGATCGGCACTGGGCTGGTCAACGAAGACGGCACCTTCAGCGTCACGCTGTTCCCCGCCCAGGCCAATGGTGAGGCCCTGGACATTCGCGTGGTGGACACCGCCGGCAACAGTTCGACGCCGCTAGCGTTCACTGCACCGGACATCACGCCGCCAGCTACTGTCAGCAACATCGTGGTCGGCGCCGATGGCCTAGTGCTCAGTGGCCGTGGCGAAGCGGGTGCTACCGTACAGGTACGTGATGCCAACGGCATTGTCATCGGTACCGGCACCGTCGGCGCCAACGGCACCTTCGTGGTCGACCTGGGCCCGGCTGCCCAACCGGGTGCTGAGTTGAGCCTGGTGCAAACCGATGCGAGCGGCAACGCCTCCGAGGTCCTGCAATATGAAGTTCCGGTAACCACCGCGCCCGCCAGCCCCAGCGACCTGGTGGTGGCTGCGAACGGCGCCAGCATCACCGGTACAGCCCCGACGGGCAGCCGTGTGGAAGTACACGATGCCAACGGCACACTGGTCGGCAGTGTGGTGGTAGGTGCCGATGGCACCTTCACCGTCATCCTCAACCCGGCCCAGGCCAATGGCGAACTGCTGGACGTGGTGGCTATCGACGGCAGCGGTGCTACTTCGCTACCCGCGCAGGTCACCGCACCGGATATCACCCCACCGGTCACCCCAGGCGAGCTGGCGATCAGTGCCAACGGCAGCGAGGTCACCGGCCGCGCCGAAGTGGGCAGCACCGTGCGTGTGGTGGCCGCCGATGGCACCACCGTGCTGGGTAGTGTGGTGGTCGACGCCACTGGCAGTTTCAGCATCACCCTCGACCCGCCACAGGTAAACGGCGAGGTACTGCAAGTCACCGCCACCGACGCCGCTGGCAACATCTCCACGGCCGGCGACATCACCGCGCCGGACATCGACGGTGGCGACACCACACCGCCGGATGCCGCAACCAACCTGGTAGTCGGCCTGGCCGGCGCCCAGCTCAATGGCCGCGGAGAAGCCGGGGCCAGCGTGCAGGTGCGCGATGCCCAGGGCAATGTACTGGCCAACGGCTCGGTCAACCCGGACGGCACCTTCCAGATCACCCTCGACCCACCGGTGAAAGATGGCAGTAACCTGCAAGTGGTGCTGACCGATGCCAGCGGCAATGCTTCTGCCCCGGCGTCGGTGGTTACCCCGGACTTGCAGGCCCCGGCTCAACCGACCGGTGTAGCCTTGGCCGACGGCGTGACCCTGAGCGGCAACGGCGAGCCAGGCGCGACCGTGCAGGTACGCGATGCCTTGGGCAACTTGCTCGGCACTGGCCTGGTCACTGAAACCGGCAGTTTCAGCATCACCCTGTCGCCGGCCCAGGCCAATGGCGAAATCCTCGACATCCGTCTGATCGATGCCGCCGGCAATGTCTCTTCACCCCTGCAGTTCGAGGCTCCGGACATCACCGTGCCTGCCGTAGTCAGCAACATTGTCGTCGGCGCCGACGGCCTGACCTTGGGCGGTCGCGGCGAAGCCGGTGCTACCGTCGAGGTGCGCGATGCCAATGGCACGCTGATCGGCACCGGCACAGTGACCGCGAACGGTACTTTCCTGATAGACCTCGATCCGGCTGCACTGCCGGGTGAACGCCTGAGCCTGGTACAGACCGACCAGAGCGGCAACGCCTCTGAAGCGCTGACCTACGACGTGCCACTGGTGGTCACCCCGACCAGCCCGAGCGAACTGGTCGTCGCCGCCGATGGCAGCAGCATCAGCGGTTCTGCTCCTGCTGGTAGCCGCGTGGAAGTGCATGATGCCAACGGCACGCTGGTCGGTAGCATCGTGGTGGGTGCCGAGGGCACCTTCACCGTGGTGCTTACACCGGCCCAGGCCAATGGCGAGTTGCTGGACGTTGTGGCGATCGACAACAACGGCACCTCGTCGTTGCCGGTGCAGGTCGCCGCACCAGACATCACCGCGCCTGCGGCGCCAAGCGATCTGGCAATCAGTGGCGACGGTACCGTTGTCAGCGGCCGCGCCGAAGCAGGCAGCACCGTCCGCGTGCTGGCCGCCGACGGCACCACTGTACTGGGCAGTGTCGTGGTGGGGGCCAGCGGCGCCTTCAGCATCGGCCTCACCCCGCCACAAGTGGCAGGCGAGCAGTTGCAGGTGACGGCCACCGATGTCGCAGGCAACACCTCCACGGCCGGCAGCGTCACCGCACCGATCGTGGACAATGGGGGTGACACCACACCGCCGGAACCCGCTACCGAGCTGGCCATCAGTAACGATGGCCGCACAGTCTCCGGGCGAGGCGAAGCGGGTGCCACCGTGGAGGTGCGCAACGATCAGGGGCAAGTGCTGGTGAGCGGCACCGTTCAGCCCGATGGCAGCTTCAATGTGCAACTGCCAACCCCGGTGGTGGATGGCTCGTCCCTGCAAGTGACCCTGACCGACGCCGCCGGCAACGTCTCTACACCTAGCCCGCTGACGGCGCCCGACCAGGTAGCACCGCTGCAACCAACCGACCTGGTGCTGAGCAATGGCGACAGCCTGGCCGGTACTGCAGAAGGGGGCGCACGAGTAGAGGTCAAAGATGCCTCGGGCAACCTGATCGGCAGCGCCATTGCCGAGCCGGATGGCAGTTTCAGCCTGACCCTCGACCCGCCACAGGCCAATGGCGAAACCCTGTCCATCACCGTGACCGATGCGGCAGGTAACACTTCGGTGCCGCTGAGCTACGTGGCCCCGGACATCACCGCGCCAGCGATCGTCGCCGACGTGGTGGCAAGCGATGGCAGCCTGGCCGTGTCTGGCCGTGGCGAGCCCGGTGCCACAGTGGAAGTGCGTGATGCCCAGGGTGCAGTCATCGGTACTGGCACCGTGGCGCCAAATGGCACCTTCGTGATTGACCTGGAGGCACCGCTGGCCGCAGGTGAGAACCTCGTGCTGGTACAGACCGATGCCGCTGGCAATACCTCGGCAGGGGTCAGCGTGACCGTTGCCGATACACCGCTGCCCGAAAGCCCGAGCGGCGTGGTGGTGGCCGGTGACGGCTCCAGCGTTTCCGGTACCGCACCGGCAGATACGCAGGTGCAAGTGCGTGACGCACAGGGCAATGTCCTGGGCAGCGCCCAGGCCGGTCCGGATGGCAGCTTCACCGTCGGCCTGACCCCGGCCCAGGCCAACGGCGAGACCCTGGATGTCGTGGCGGTTGACGGCGCTGGCAACAGTTCGCTGCCTACCCAGATCACCGCCCCCGATATCACCCCGCCCAATGAAGCCAGCGAACTGCAACTGAGTGCCGATGGCAGCCTGCTCACTGGTCGCGGCGAACCGGGCACCACCGTGCAGGTCATCAGCGCCGACGGGACTGTGCTGGGCAACGCCCAGGTCGGTGCCGACGGTGTGATCAGCGTGGTCCTGAACCCAGCGCAGACCGACGGCCAGGAACTGGACGTGGTCCTGCGCGACCCCGCTGGCAACACCTCGACCGCCACCATCGTGGCGCCAGATACCGACGGCCCGCTGCAACCCTACGGGCTGGCCATCGATACCGCTGGCATCCACCTTACCGGCCAGGGTCAAAGCGGCTCCATCGTCACCGTGCGTGACGCCGACGGCACTGTGCTGGGCACTGCCACCGTGGGCGGCGACGGCCGTTTCGACGTCACCCTCAACGCGCCACAGCGCAATGGCGAAAGCCTGACCGTCGAAGCGACCGACAACCTGGGCAACAGCGCAGGGCCCGTGGACTTCACTGCCCCCGACTCTACCCCGCCGCAAGTGGTCACCAACCCGGCCATCGACGGCACCGGTACCACGATCACCGGCAACGGCGAACCGGGCGCCACCGTAACCGTGCGCGGGCCGGATGGCAGCGTGCTGGGCAGCACCGTGGTCGGCGCGGGTGGCGCTTTCGAAATTACCCTCGACGAGCCGCAAACCAACGGCCAGGCACTGACCGTGGAGCAACGCGACGCTGCCGGCAACCTGTCAGCGGCGGTCGATTTGTCGGCACCGGATACCCAGGCACCCGATAGCCCCACCGGGCTGGTCCTGGCCGGCGACGGCAGCAGCCTGAGCGGCAGCGGTGAGCCGGGTGCGCAGGTGACCGTGACCGGCACTGGCGGCACAGTACTGGGCACCGCAACGGTCCAGCCCGATGGCACCTTCCAGGTGGCCATCGACCCGCCACAGCTCAATGGCCAGACGCTGTCTGTCACTCAGGCGGACAATAGCGGCAACGGCTCGCCCGCTGGCACTGTGATCGCACCTGACTTCGAGGCACCGCTGCCGGCGCAAGGGCTGGGCCTTGATCCTGCCGGCACACTGCTCAGCGGGCAGGGCGAGGCAGGCAGCACCGTAGAGGTACGCGATACTGCGGGCAACCTGCTAGGCACCAGCCCGGTGAATGCAGACGGGACGTTCGAAGTGGCACTCTCCCCGGCCCAGACCAACGGTGAAGTGCTGTCGGTGGTGCTGATCGATGGCGGCGGCAATGCCTCGCCGTCGGCCACGTTCACCGCTGACGACAGCACCGCGCCAGCTGCGCCTGCCGGCCTCACGATCACCCCGGGCGGCAGTGCCATCCAGGGTACCGGTGAAGCTGGCTCCACGGTGGAAGTGAAGCTTGCCGACGGCACGTTGGTAGGCACCGTCGTCGTGCCCGCAGGCGGCAACTTCACGGTCCCACTATCGCCCGCCCAGTTGGACGGCCAGGCCCTGGATGTGACGCTGACCGATGCGGCCGGCAACATTTCGCAGCCCAGCCAGATCCTTGCGCCTGACATCACGCCACCGGCACTGCCCACCGACGTTGCAGTCAGCAGCGATGGCACGGCTGTGACCGGTAACGCACCTGGCGCCAGTTCGGTGACCGTGAGCGATGGGGCCGGCAATGTGATCACCGTTGCGGTCAACCCGGATGGCAGTTTCAGCGTGCCGCTGGATACACCGCAGAACAACGGCCAGACCGTAACCGTGGTAGTGACCGACGCAACCGGCAACGACTCGGCGCCGGTCTCTGTCACCGCTCCGGACACGACCATCCCAGAACCGGCGACCGGGCTTACCGTAAGCCCGGACGGCAGCTCGGTCGGCGGCACAGCCGAGCCTGGCAGCACAGTGGAAGTCCGCAACCCGGATGACACCGTGCGCGGCACGGTAACCGCAGGGCCGGACGGCACCTTCGTGATACCGGTCGACCCACCGCTGGCATCAGGCGAAACCGTCGATGTGGTGGTGATCGACCCTGCCGGCAACGAATCGCCTGAAATACCAGTGGCTGGCCCGACCGGTACCGAAGTGGCCACGCCTTCGGCCCTTGCCATCAGCGCCGATGGTTTCCTGCTGACCGGCCAGGGTACGGTCGGCTCGCTGATTACCGTAACCTCCGGTGGCACCACGCTGGGCAGCGCCACGGTCGGCAGCGACGGCACCTTCCGTGTGTTCTTCCAGAACGCCCAGCTCAACGCCCAGGTCTTGCAGGTCAGTGCCAAGGCTACCGTCGACGGCCAGCCTTCGGTGCCAGCCATTATCGTGGCCAATGACACCACGGCACCGGACGCGCCGACACAGGTGAACCTCAATGCCACCGGCAGTACGCTGACCGGCCAAGGCGAGGCGGGCGCAACCGTGCGCGTGACAGACGTACAGGGCACCTTGCTGGGGACTGCAACCGTCGACAGCAATGGCCTGTTCAGCGTCAGCTTCTCGCCGGCCGTGGCCAATGGGCAAAACCTGATCGTCACCCAGGCTGATGCTGCAGGTAATGTTTCGCTCGCGGCCACCCTGCAAGCGCCTGACCTGCAGGCACCGCTGGCGGCCAGCAACCTCAGCCTCAACAGCGCAGCCACCGTGCTCAGCGGCCAGGGCGAAGCCGGTGCCAGCGTCACCGTGCGCGACGCCAGCGGCGCCATCCTGGCCACCGGCACCGTCAACCAGAGCGGCCAGTTCCAGATCACCCTGCCCAGCGCGCAGGTGACCGGTAGCCCGCTACAGGTCACCCTCAGTGATGCCGCAGGCAATGTGTCCGGCCCGGCCAGCCTGGCCACGCCAGACCACACGCCGCCAGCGGCCATCAGTAATCCGGTGTTGAGCCAGGACGGCCGGCAGCTTTCCGGCAGCGGTGAAGCGGGCGCCACGGTACAGGTACGCAACGCCGCCGGTGCCTTGCTCGGCTCCGCCACGGTGGGCGCCGACGGTCGCTTCACGGTGACGTTCGACACACCGCAAACCAACGGCCAGGTCATCGGCGTGACGCAAGTGGATGCCGCCAGCAACACCTCGCCGGCAATCAATGTGACAACCCCGGACCTGACCCCACCCGCACCGCTGACCAACGTGGTGCTGAACAACAACGGCCTGACCCTGACCGGCCTGGGCGAAGCCGGTGCCACGGTCACCGTTCACGGCCCGGACGGGACCATCATCGGCACCGGCCTGGTGGCGGCCAATGGCAGCTTTACCCTCACCCTGAACAGCGCCCAGCTCAACGCCCAGCTCCTGAGCGTTACGCAGACCGACGCGGGCAACAACACCTCCACCGCCGTGGCGGTCACCGCGCCGGACTTCACCCCGCCTGCGGCACCGACAGCACTCGTGCTGTCCGGTACCGGGCTGCAACTGACCGGTAACGCCGAAGCCGGCAGCACCGTGACCGTGCGCGATGCCAGCGGCAACGTGCTGGGCACAGCGGTAGCCGGCAGCAACGGCACCTTCCAGGTCACCTTGAACAGTGCCCAGACCAATGGCCAGACGCTGCAGGTGACCGCCACCGACGCAGCCGGCAACGTGTCGCCGGCCGCACCTTACACCGCAGTCGACACCACGCCGCCGGCCGCCGTGACCAACCTGGCTGTCTCCGCCAATGGCGCCACCCTGACAGGCGATGGCGAAGCAGGCGCAATCGTGACCGTACGAGCACCGGACGGTACCGTGCTGGGCAACGCTACAGTGGCCGCCGACGGTCACTTCAGCGTGTCCCTGTCACCGGCAGCGATCACGGGTGAAAGCCTGAGCGTGGTCCAGGCCGATGCCGCACAGAATGTCTCCCCTGCGCAAAACGTGACGGCGCCGGGCGCGCTGGCACCGGCCACGCCGGACAACCTGATACTGGCCGCCGACGGCCTGTCGGTGAGCGGCACCGCCGAGGCGGGCAGCACAATCAAGGTGTACGGCCCCAACGGCGTATTGCTGGGCAGCAGCCCGGTCACCAACGACGGCACGTTCACTGTCAATCTCGGCAGTGCACAGGCCAATGGCGAAGTGTTGCAGGTCAGCGCAACGGGCCCCGATGGCACCGTATCGCTGCCCGCTACCCTACAGGCACCGGACACCACGGCACCGCAACCACTGACCAACCTGGTGTTGTCCAACGACGGCCTGGTACTCAGTGGCCGCGGTGAAGCAGGTGCCACCGTTACCGTGCTTGGCGAAGGCGGTATCGAACTGGGCACTGCCGTGGTCGATGCCAATGGCGACTTCAACGTCGACCTGAGCGTCGCTCAAATCAACGGCGAACAGCTCAGCGCCAGCCAGTCCGATGTGGCCGGCAACGAGTCCAACAGCGTCAGCCTGACAGCCCCTGACCGCGTCGCGCCGGATGCTGCCGGCAACCTGGCCTTCGCCGGGGGTGGCAGCCTGCTGAACGGTACCGGCGAAGCGGGTGCCGCCGTGCGTGTGCTCGCCGCCGATGGTTCGGTGCTGGGCAGTGCAACGGTGCGCGCCGACGGTACCTTCCAGGTCAACCTCGCATCGCCGCAGGCCAACGGCCAACAGGTGCAAGTGGTGCTGGCCGATGCGGCTGGCAACCAGTCTGCCGCAAGCGCTATCACCGCACCCGATACCACACCGCCATCGGCACCCGGCGAACTGGCCGTTTCCGGTGATGGTGTCACCCTCACCGGCCGCGGCGAAGTGGGCGCGCTGGTGACCGTGACCAACCCGGCAGGCGAGGAAATCGGCAGCGCCACGGTCGATGCCAGTGGCCACTTCACCATCACGCTGAACCCGGCGCTGGGCAACGCCGAGCTACTCAGCTTCACCCAGGCCGATGCGGCCGGCAACGTGTCGGCAGTGGCAACCCTGCAAACCCCGGACTTCACCCCGCCCGACCCACTCACCCAAGTGGTGATCAACGCCGACGGCAGCGTGGTCAGCGGCCTGGGCGAGGCCGGCGCCACGGTAATCGTCAGTAACGCGGCCGGTACCGTACTGGGCACGGGTATCGTACTGGCTGATGGCAGCTTCAGCGTCGAACTGTCACCCGCACAAATCAACAACCAGACACTGTCGGTACTGCAGGCCGATCCACCCGGCAACGTCAGCCTGCCGGTGAACGTGCAAGCGCCGGACCTCACGCCGCCAGCGGCAGCAACCGAGCTGCGGCTCAATGCGGCAGGTGACGAGCTGGGCGGTGTCGGCGAAGTGGGCGCCACCGTGCGCGTGTACGTCGGTACCACGCAGGTCGGTACCGGCACAGTAGGCGCCAACGGGACGTTCATCGTCGAGCTGGATGCAGCACAGCTCGATGGCCAGGTGCTGCAGGTTACCCTGACCGATGCAACCGGCAACATCTCGCCAATCAGTTCGG
Source organism: Pseudomonas sp. 2,4-D (assembly GCF_030418155.1). Lineage (NCBI taxonomy): Bacteria > Pseudomonadati > Pseudomonadota > Gammaproteobacteria > Pseudomonadales > Pseudomonadaceae > Pseudomonas > Pseudomonas sp. 2,4-D. The sequence continues at coordinate 63,948 of NZ_JAUHUI010000031.1, read as the reverse complement.
TCACGGCCGTGGACGCCACACCACCGGCCACCGTGGTCGCCACCATCAACGACAGCGGTACCCAGGTGACCGGTTCTGCCGAAGCCGGCACCCGCGTCACTGTGGTCAACAACAACGGCGACCTGCTGGGCCAGGTAACGGTGGAACCGGACGGCACCTTCGTCCTTGACCTGAACCTCCCACAAATAAACGGCGAAACGCTGACCATCATCGCCCAGGACGCCACTGGCAACCCGTCGGTACCGCTGGCGGTGACTGCGCCAGACCTGACGCCACCGGTGCAGCCGACCGACCTGCTGCTCAACGCAGCCGGTACGTCGATGACGGGGACGGCCGAAGCCGGCAGCACCATCACGGTACGCGGCCCGAACAACAACATCGTGGGCACGGTGGAAGTGGATGCGAACGGCCAGTTCACTGTGCCGATCAGCCCGGCACAGAACAACGGCCAGTTGCTGACAGTGGTGTCCACCGATGATGCTGGCAACGCTTCGGTGGCTGTCCCTTACCAGACCAACGACACCTCGCCACCCGACCTAGTGACCAACCTGGCGATCAACAACACCTTCAACGTGCTGACCGGCAAGGGCGAAGCCAATGCCACGGTCACCGTCAGCTTCGACGGAGACGTGATCGGTACCGGCGTGGTGGATGGCGCTGGCAACTTCCAGATAACACTGGTGCCAGCGGTGGGCTCGCTCGCCACCCTGGAAGTGACGCAGTCCGACGGCATCAATACGTCTGCGGTCGCGACCTACCTCACACCGTTGATAGCACCACCCGTGCCGCCAACCGACGTGACCTTGGGCAGCGACGGCCTGACCCTGACAGGCAGTGCACCAAGCGGTGTGGACATTCGCGTGTACGATGCCGCAGGCAACCTGATCGGTACAGGCAGCACAAACCTGAGCGGCACCTTCACTCTGACACTGGACGCAGCCCAGCTCAACGGCGAGCACATTTCGGTGACAGCGGTGGCACTGGTCGGCGGCGAATCGCAGCCGACCTTCCTGCAAGCGGCTGACATCACGCCACCGGCCAACCCGGTGGTGACCAGCCTCTCTGTCAATGGCCTGGTGCTGAGCGGCACGGGTGAAGCCGGTGCAACGGTGACAGTGCGTGATGCCAGCGACAATGTGCTCGGCACGGCGGTGGTGAATGGCGGTGGCGTGTTCACCGTCAACCTGAACGCCGCGCAGCTCAACGGCCAGGTCCTGGGCGTGAGCCAGGCTGACGCTGCAGGCAATGTGTCCGGCAGCACGAGCTACACCGCCGCAGACCTGCAGGCACCTGCAGCCCCCACCAACGTCGCCATCGATGGCGCGGGCACCGTGCTTACCGGTAGCGGTGAAGCGGGCGCTACCATTACCGTCCAAGGCCCGAACGGCCAGGTCGGTACGGGTGTGGTGCAAGCCAACGGCACCTTCAGCATTACCTTGACCTCGCCACAGAACGACGGGCAACTGCTGGTGGTACGCCAGGCCGATGCTGCCGGCAACTTGTCCGCCAGCACCAGCCTGACTGCGCCGGACATCACCCCGCCAGCCGCCCCGCTGGCCACCATCAACGCCAACGGCACCTCGGTCAGTGGTTCTGGCCAGATCGGCAGCACGGTCACCGTGCGCAACAGCGCCGGTACCGTACTGGGCACCGCAACGGTGGGTAGCAACGGCCTGTTCGTGGTCAGCCTGACTGCGGCGCAGATCGACAACCAGGCGCTCAGCGTCACCCTCACCGACAGCGCCGGTAACGTGTCCACAGGCACTGCGCTGACCGCACCGGACCTGACCCCGCCTGCGGCTGCCGGCAACCTGCTGTTCAGTGCCGACGGCAGTACCCTCACCGGTACGGGCGAAGTGGGTGCCACCGTAACCGTACGCAGCGCCGGCGGTACCGTGCTGCAAACCGCAACGGTGCAGGCGGACGGCACCTTCACCGTGACCCTGAGCCCGCCTCAGGACAACGGCCAGATCCTGTCTGTGACCCTCAGCGACCCGCGCGGCAACGTGTCGGGTAACGTCAACGTCACGGCACCGGATGTCGATGCCAACGCACCGGTCATCGCCAGCGACAACCTGGCCACGGCCACGGTCAACCTGGCAGCGGTCAGCGCCACGGAGACCTACACCGACAGCTTCACCACGCTGCTGTCGGGGTTCTCCAAGACCTACACCTGGACGGTGGCAGCAGGCACCACGGCCGACCCTACCCTCACACTGACCACCAACAGCGTGCTGGCACTGCTCAACAACACCAGCTTCACCCTGCAGGTGAAAGACGCCAGCGGCGCCTGGGTGACCATCGCCACCGGCAACACCCAAGGCCTGCTCGACCTGATCGTGCTGCCAATCGGCTTGCAGGTGGACATCGGCGTGCTGCAAGCCGGTGATTACCGACTGACCGTGGGCAGTGGCGGCATCGGCCTGATCACCGAAGTGAGCACCACGCTGGACATCGTCTCCACCAGCCTGACCCAATTCACCGGCACCGGCATTGCCACCTCCGGCAACGTCATTACCGACGTGGGCACCGATGGCGCGGTGGATGCCCGTGGCCCGGACAGCGCCGCCGTGTTGCAAGTGCTGAAAGACGGCAGCTACGTCTCGGCCGGGACCGCCACGACGGTTCAGGGCCAGTACGGCACCCTGGTGATCAGTGCGGACGGCAGCTACACCTACACGCCCAACGGCAGCCCGAACAGTGTGGGCAAGGTAGATGTGTTCAGCTACCAGTTGGTGCACCCGAACGGCCTGTCCGATACCGCCAACCTGTACGTGCGCATCGACAGCCCGCAAGCCACGGAAATCTGGAGCGACAGCAACTACGGTGCACCGGCCACGGTGGTCGACGCAGTCAACGACGTTGGTAGCAGCCAGGTCACCCTGGACAACCGCGTGGACACCAGCAGCAGTACGCTGGGCTCGCTGAACCTGCCACTGATCGGTACCCGTCAGGCCACCTACACCACCACGGTTGCCGCCGACACCACGGCCGACCTGCAGGTGGTGGTCAACTCCGCCAACCTGTTGAGCCTGCTCAACGGCACCACCATCGAGCTGCTCAAGCTCAACCCGGCCACCGGCCAGTACGTTCTGGTGCAGTCGGTACCGGGTGGTTCGCTGATCAGCGTGCTGGGGGGTGGCGCCGGGTATACCTTCGAGAACCAGGGCGCCGGTACCTACCAAGTCCGTGTCACCGCCGGCGGCATTGGCTTGCTCAGCTCCATCACCACCAGCCTGAACACCACCACAACGTACCTGACCGAGTTCGTGGTCAGTGGCGCGACAGCAGCCACCGGCAACCTGCTGACTGACGACAACATTGGTTCGGCCTTGACCGTGCTGAGCGTGCTGACAGCGGCCAATACCTACACCATCCCAGGCTACAACGGGGTGAGCGTGGCCGGCACCTACGGCACGTTGCTGGTGCATGCCGACGGCAGCTACACCTACACCCTCAACGCGGGGCTCACCTCGGCGGTGGTCGGCCAGCAAGACACCTTCACCTACGAGCTAAGCCACCCGAACGGCACCACCGACACCGCAACCCTGACCATCAACGTGGACGATGCTGCCGGCCTCACCACGACCACATCGCTGCTGGCCGATACCGGCGACGAATCAGAGGCACTCGCCAGCCAGGCAGCGGCCTCCGATGTGATCGCCGGCACCGACGGTAACGACCAGCTCGATGGCAGCCAGGGTGGCCACATCACCTTGCAGGGTGGTGCGGGTGACGACACGCTGGTGGTGGTCGACCAGAACTTCGCCAGCGTCGACGGTGGCGCAGGAACCGACACCCTGCTTTGGGGCGGCGGTGATGCCAGCATCGACCTGGGCAACCTGGCCGGGCGCGTACACGACATCGAAATCCTCGACCTCAACGACACCAGTTCGGTGGCGCTCACCCTGAACCTGGCGGATGTGGTGGCCATCACCGAAACCGCTACCGACACACTGATCATCAAGGGGGACGACAAAGACTCGGTTCACATGACGGACAACTGGACGCTGGTCGGGAACCAAACTGCCGACGGCATCGACTATAACCAGTACACGGCCCAGGAGGATCCAAGCCATCACCTGTGGGTACAAAACGGTATCCATGTGGTTTGAGGCCGCTGCAAACCCGCCGGGTGAATGCCCGGCGGCATGGACGACCAGCAGTAAGGGAACTATGTGAAGCGAAGCAGTCCGCTGTCACCGCTGTTGCTGGGAGCCTTCGGGCTCCTGGCCCTGAACTTCCACCCGGTTGCCCAGGCAGCCGATGATATTGACCCCCACCTGCGCCAGATCGGGCCGTCGTTGCTACGCGATGCGCCCGAAGCGGTGCCCGCCCGCCCTCCCATCGGCATGGCCCCGGTCGCCAGTGGCGAACGGCTGAGCCTTACCGACGCAGTGCTGCAGGCAGCGCAATGGCACCCGAGCATCGCAGAGGCCATCGGCAACCTTTACAAGCAGGGCGAAGGCATCAACGTCGCCCGTGCGGGGTATTACCCACAGATTTCCGGCGGTATCCGCACCGGTTATGACACCGGCTATGGCGGCGACCGCAATAGCCAGGCCCTGAACCTGTCGCTCAAACAAATGCTCTATGACTTCGGCAAGGTCGACAGCGCCGTCAACGCGGCCCAGGCTGCCGCCGCCCGGGCACAGGCCAATATCCTGCTGGTGGTCGACGATCTGGCCCGCGACACAGCCTATGCCTGGATCGAAACCCGCCGCTACGAGCAACTGATGACGATTGCCCGCGACCAGATTCGCGGCGTGGGCGACATTGCCGGGATGGCGCGCCAGCGCAGCGACATGGGCGCCAGCACCCGTTCCGACGTGGTACAGGCCGAGTCCCGCGTGGAAAGCGCCCGTGCCACCCTGGAGGAGTACCAGTCGCAGTACGAGCGCTGGCGCTCGACCCTGGCGGCGCTGATGGGCCGCGTTACCCCTCCGGCACTGGCCGAGGGCTCACCCACCGAGCTGGACCAGGCCTGCAAGCGCCCTGCACAGGGTGATGACCGCCTGCCCGCCGTGCTGATGGCCCTGGCCCAGCGCGCACAGGGCCAGGCCGAGCTGGCCCAGGCCAAGGCGGAGGCCTACCCTACCCTGTCGTTGCAACCGCAGGTCAATCATTACCTGGACGACGACTACAACCGCGATAACGCACGGCTGGACCGCACCCAGGCGGGCATCTACCTGAACGTCGAAGTTCCCATCTACCAAGGGGGCTCCATCAGCGCCCGCACCCGCGCTGCCGGCCACGCGCTGACCGCCGCCGATTCCGCCGAAGACGCCGCACGCCTGCAAGCGCGTCGGGGCCTGGCCGAGGCCAAGGCGCAAACCTCCGGGCTGGGCCGCAGGCTGACCTCGCTGGAAGCCCGCCAGGTCAGCATTCAGGAGGCACGCATGCTCTACGGGCGTCAGTACCTGGACCTGGGCACACGGCCACTGCTCGACCTGCTCAACGCCGAGCAGGAGATCTACCAGTCACGCTTCGAACTTGCCGGCACCCGCTCCGATCTGCTGCGCCTGGATGTCGACTGCCTGTACAACACCGGCGCCCTGCGCACGGCCTTTGGCCTTGAGGGGCGCAACCTGCAAGGTGTGGAGATCCAGCCATGAGTGATTCGATCGATGTGACCCTGCCCAACCAGGCGCCCGCGCCGGAGCAGGCCGCCGCCCACCGGCCAGACCTTGGCCCCTGGCTTGAGGTGATGTTGCAGGTGGCACACCACTACCGCCTGGACGTATCACCCCAGCGTATTCGCCTGGCCGCTGCGGAGGATGCCCGCCCGTTGAATGAAATCCTCCGCCACATGGCACGTCAGGCGGGGCTGGCATTGCGCTTCGTGCACTTCGATGCCAAGGGCCTGCGGCAATGGCGCACGCCGCTGGTGCTGGAGCTGGACGATGGGCAGCTGGCGGTGGTCGAGTCGGTGACCGAAGAGGACGACCTGGCAGTGGTGTTCGCCGGTGACCAGGGCCTGACTTCGCGCCTGCCCCGCGACACCCTGAAAGGCCGTATCAACCGCGTGGCCCTGCTGCGCCCGGCCCGGCCACTGCGCGATGTGCGCACCGACGACTACACCGCGCCTTACGACCGCCACTGGTTCGCCCGCATCGTACTGCGCGACCTGCGTCCCTATGGGCAGGTGATGGTCGCGTCACTGGTGGCCAACGTGCTGGCGCTTGCCGGCGTGCTGTTCTCGATGCAGGTGTACGACCGAGTGATACCGGCTGAATCCCTGCCCACCCTCTACGTCCTGTTCGGCGGTGTGGTGTTGGCACTGGTGTTCGACTTCAGCATGCGCCTGCTGCGGCTAAAGGTGACCGACCTGCTCGGCAAGCGCGCCGACCTGCGGGTGAGCGACCTGGTCTACGGCCATGCCCTGCGCCTGCGCAACTCGGTGCGGCCGAAGTCCACCGGCTCATTCATCTCGCAGTTGCGCGAGCTGGAGTCGATCCGCGACCTGATCACGTCCAGCACCGCCACGGTACTGGCCGACCTGCCGTTCTTCCTGCTGTTCCTGTTCGTGTTCTGGCTGATCGGCGGCGTACTGGTGTTCATCCCGCTGGTCGCGCTGCTGGCCATGGTGTTACCCGGGTTGCTTGCACAACGGCGCCTGGCACGGTTGGCCAATGCCTCGATGCGTGAGTCGGCACTGCGCAACGCCATGCTGGTGGAAAGTATCCAGGGCCTGGACGAGATCAAGGCACTGCAGGCAGAGGCACGCTTCGAACGACAGTGGAACCAGTACAACGCGGCCTGCGCGCACACCAACCTGCGCCTGCGCACCCTCACCAACGGCCTGGTGACCTGGACGCAGAACGTGCAGGGTGCCGTGTTTGCCGTGGTCATCGTGATCGGCGCCCCCATGGTCATCGCCGGCGACCTCACCACGGGTAGCCTGGTGGCGGCATCCATGCTTTCATCGCGGATGATGGCACCGCTGGCCCAGCTGACCCATGTGCTGACCCGCTGGCAGCAGGCCAAGGTCGCGCTGCAAGGCCTGGACAAGCTGATGCAGTCGCCGGTCGACCACCCCGAAGGCGAAGCCCGCGTGCACCTGCCGGCCATTCACGGCGAGTACCGCCTGCGCCAGGCCAACTTCCGCTACAGCGAAGACTACCCGCCAGTGCTGAACATTGGCCGGCTGGACATCCAGCCGGGCGAGCGCATTGCCGTGCTGGGCCGCAACGGCGCCGGCAAATCAACCTTGCTGCAGGCGCTGGGTGGGGCCATGGACCTGGTGCAGGGCGAGATCAGCCTGGACGGCATCGCCATGGCCCACCTTGACCCTGCTGACCTGCGCCGTGACGTCGGCCTGCTGCCGCAGTACGCGAGGCTGTTCCACGGCACCCTGCGGGAAAACCTCACCCTCGGCGCCGGCCAGGCCAGCGACCAGGAACTGGTGGCCGCGCTGGCCGCCACTGGCGCACTGGACTTCGTCCGCCGCCTGCCCAAGGGCATGGACCACTTGATCCTCGAAGGGGGCGTGGGCTTGTCTGGCGGCCAGCGCCAAGCCCTGGTGCTGTCGCGCCTGCTGGTACGCCAGCCGCAGGTGCTGCTGCTGGACGAACCGACCGCGTCGCTGGACGACATGACCGAGCGCAAGCTGCTGGATAACCTGGAGCGCTTCTGTCAGGGCCGTACATTGGTGATCGCAACCCATCGACTGAGTGTTCTGCAGCGGGTCGACCGCATCCTGGTGCTGGACGCCGGGCGCATCGTCATCGATGACGCGCGCGATGCCGCCCTGGCCAAACTGCAAGGAGCCCAGGCATGAGCAACCATGAACTCCCGGCCTCCTACCTGGACGGGCAGGACGACCAGGCGGTATTCCGCGCCGGCCGCATCATCACCCTCTGCGCGCTGATGCTGGCGGCGTTCCTGGCCTGGGCCGCCTGGTTCGAGGTGACCGAGGTATCCACCGGCACAGGCAAGGTCATTCCAAGTTCGCGAGAGCAGGTCATCCAGTCGTTCGAGGGCGGTATCGTCGCGCAGATGAGCGTGGCCGAAGGCGACCTGGTCGAGCGCGGCCAGGTGCTGGCCCAGCTCGACCCGACCAAGACGGCTTCCAGTGTTGGTGAAAGCGAAGCCAAATACCGCGCTGCCAGGGCCAGTCAGGCCCGCCTGCAAGCAGAGGTGACCGGCAAGCCACTGACCTTCCCGGAGAGCCTGCGCGACTCTCCTGACCTGATCGATGCCGAAACCGCGTTGTACCAGACCCGCCGCCGCGGCCTGGAACAGACCCTGGCGGGTATTCAGGACTCGTTGCAGCTGGTGCGCAGCGAGCTGAAGATCACCGAGAACCTGGCAAAGATGGGTGCCTCCAGCCGGGTTGAAGTGATCCGCCTGAACCGCCAGCGTTCCGAGCTGGAACTCAAGGCCAACGAGGCACGCTCGGACTATCTGGTGCGCGCCCGGGAAGAACTGGCCAAGGCCAGCGCCGAAGCGGACGCCCTGTCGGAAGTGATCCGCGGGCGCAGCGACTCGCTCACCCGCCTGACCCTGCGCTCGCCGGTGCGCGGCATCGTGAAGGACATCGAGGTCAACACCCTGGGTGGCGTGGTGCAGCCCGGTGGCCAGGTGATGAAGATCGTGCCGATGGACGAACGCCTGCTGATCGAAACCCGCATCGCGCCACGGGACATCGCCTTCATTCACCCCGACCAGGCGGCCAAGGTCAAGATCAGTGCCTATGACTACTCGGTATACGGCGGGCTGGACGGCAAGGTGGTGGGCATCTCGCCGGATACCCTGCAGGACGAGGTCAAACCGGAAATCTACTACTACCGCGTGTTCATCCGCACCGAACAGGACAACTTGCAGAACAAGGCCGGCAAGCGTTTTGCGATCGTGCCAGGGATGATTGCCACGGTGGATATCCGAACGGGCGAGAAAACCATCCTCGATTACCTGATCAAACCGCTGAACCGGGCCAAGGAGGCCCTGCGTGAACGCTGATCCAAGCGTTTACACACCTCCCCTGTGGGCGCGGGCATGCCCGCACCCGCAGGGGCCCAGGTACTCCTGGGTTCTGTGCAAATTGCCTAAAGCCTGACCCAAACAGGCCGATAACCGGTTATCCCCTGCTCCCCACCGAAGGTCACCATGGCCACGCAAAATGCCCGCGCGGATTCGCTATCCCTGCTGCTGTTCACCCTGCGCAGCGGCAAGCTGATGGCAATCAACCTGCTCAAGGTCAGCGAGATCATCCCCTGCCCGCCGCTGACCAAGCTGCCTGAGTCGCACCCCCACGTAAAAGGTGTGGCAACCCTGCGCGGCCACTCGCTGTCGGTCATCGACTTGTCTCGCGCCATTGGCGAACAGCCACTGGTCGACCCGCAGGGTGGCTGCCTGATCGTTACCGAGATCAGCCGCTCGCGCCAAGGCCTGCATGTACAGGCGGTCAGTCGTATCGTGCATTGCCTGAGCACCGACATCAAACCGCCGCCTTACGCCTCGGGCACCCGCTCGTTCATCACCGGTGTGACGCGCGTCGACAACACCCTGGTGCAGGTGCTGGACATCGAAAAAGTCATCCACGCCATCGCCCCGCCCGTCGCCGAGCCAGTGCACAGCACCTTGAACGAAGAAGATGCCAGCCTGCTGGCCGCCGCCAATATCCTGGTGGTGGACGACAGCCAGGTGGCCCTGCAGCAGTCAGTGCACACCCTGCGCAACCTCGGTATCGAATGCCACACCGCGCGCAGCGCCAAAGACGCCATCAATGTGCTGCTGGAGCTGCAAGGCACCGCGCAGGAGATCAACATCATCGTCTCCGACATCGAAATGAGCGAAATGGACGGATACGCCTTCACCCGCACGCTGCGTGAAACTCCTGACTTCCAGCACCTGTACGTGCTGCTGCACACCTCGCTGGACAGTGCCATGAGCAGTGAAAAGGCGACCCAGGCCGGGGCCAATGCCATCCTTACCAAGTTCTCCTCGCCAGAGCTGACCGATTGTCTGGTGGTGGCGGCGCGTACCGTGGTGTTCGCCGAGCACTGATATATTCAGCGACAAACTCCCCGGCTTACCGCCGGGGGTGACTCGGGCATAATTCGCGCCCCTCGCAAGAAAATTGCCGGAATCGCGTATGAAGCTTCTTAGCTCTATCTTGATCAGCTGCGCCCTCTTCAGCGGTATTGCCCAGGCCTCCAGTAGCCAGGCCTGGAACGAGCAGCGCCAGCAGATGCTCAAGGCTTGCCTGACAGCCAGCCAGTTCAAGGACGCCCATGCCCGCGGCAAGCCCGCCGAGTTCGATGACCAGGCAGGCATGAGTGCCCTGCTGATCGAAGGCGTCTACCCACAGAAGCACATGCAGCAGCGCGCCGGCACCGAACTGTGCCTGTACGACCGCCAGCACCAGCGTGCTTTCGTCAGTGAATGGAGCCCGGAAGCCAAGTGACCGACCGCTTACGTTTCGGCTGTACCGGCTGCGGCAAATGCTGCACCGGCCACCATGTGCCCCTGACGCTGGCCGAAGCGCGTCGCTGGGCGGACGATGCCGGCCAGGTGGTGGTACTGATCGAGGCCTTCGTCGTGGACGGCCCCGGCATGCCGCTGGATCAACGTGACCATGTGCTGCGACGCTCCCATCCGGTGCATTGCGGCGAAGGCGAGGCACGCGTCTCGGTGACCTTTGCTGCATTCAACCCAGGACGTTGCCGTAACCTCGACGCCAACGACCTCTGCACCATCTATGAGCAGCGCCCACTGGTCTGTCGCATCTATCCGGTAGAAATCAACCCGCATATTCCACTGCGGCCAGACAGCAAGGACTGCCCGCCGGAGGCCTGGCAACAGGGGCCGGAGCTGATTCACGGCACGCAACTGGTCGACGTGGAACTGCAGGCGCTGGTACAGGCTTCGCGCCAGGCCGATCGCGATGACATTGCCGCCAAGGTGGCGGTGTGCCAGGCGTTGGGCATGACGACCAGTGCGCTCAAGGGTAACGGTTTTACCGCCTACTTGCCGGATATGGGGGCGTTTGCTGCGGCGCTGGCGCAGGTACAGGGGAATGAAGGGGCGCAGTGGACCTTGCATGTGCAGGATGAAGCGCTGACGACAAGCTTGCAGGCACTGGGTTTGCGCACAACCCATGAAACCCCGGTTTATTACGCCTTTATCGGTTTCTAGCCTGGCCATTTTGCCCAAGGCGGCGCACTGTGCAGGCGCCCTAGCACGGGACTTTCGCCGAAAGCCCCGTTGTTTCCTCCAAGGATCGTTACCTTTTGCGCAACAGTGCTTATCGCACTTCGCTCTGTTTCGAGTGCACTGAAAGGACTAACTTTACCCCTGTCCTCATTAGCACTTGCACCGCAAGAAGGTAGTTTCAAATGTCCAACAGTATGGGTATTGCCAGCGTCTTCGTCCTGTCTTCCCTGTTGTTGTCGCCCCTGGCCATGGCCGAAGAATCCCCGGCATTCGTTGCCCGTAATGCAGAGTTCGCGGCTGTCCATCAAGAGGCCCGTGACGCTGTAGCCGCAAACAAGGCCGAAACCGTAAAAGACGCGAAACAGACAGCTTCCAAAGTCAGCGTCGATGCCAATGCCGACAGCTGATCACGCGCTGTCGCTGCTCCCGTTTTCCCTTGGCTACGCCATGGGCACCCCCGGTGCCGATATGTTAGCCTTTTAAAGCCGCTGCCGATCAGCGGCTTTTTTTATGTGCTTTAACGCTCAGCCCGGCTGTAACGTGTACCTATAAAAAAGACGCACATTCAAATATAAAAACTGCCCCACCGTCAGACCCAAGGAGCTAGTACCGGTGCCTTCCGCGTTTCGTTTTACCCCGCTTTTCATTGCGTTGTCTGCAACGATCCCTCTCGCCGCCCAGGCAGATGAAGACAAGGCTGATGGCTTCATCGAAGGTTCGTCCTTCAACCTGCATTTTCGTAATGCCTACTTCAACCGCGACAACCACAACGCCGGCGTGCGCGACACCCGCGAGTGGGGCCAGGGCGCGGTAGCGCGTTTCGAGTCGGGCTACACCCCGGGTGTAGTCGGCTTTGGCCTGGATGCTCATGCCATGCTGGGCCTGAAGCTCGACGGCGGTGGCGGCCATGCCGGCACCAGCATCCTGCCCGAACACATCAAGGACGACGGCGAACTGGGCGCTGCCCCGCATTCGTTCTCCACTGCCGGTGCTGCGGTCAGGCTGAAAGCCTTCGACACCGAGCTGAAAGCCGGTGACCTGTTCCTCACCAACCCGGTGATCGCCGGCGGCGAAACGCGCATGCTGCCGCAAACCTTCCGCGGTGTAAGCCTGACCAACACCAGCATCGACGGCCTGTTGCTCGAAGGTGGCCAGGTCAGTTTCACCCACCCGTACAACCAGAGCGGCCACCGCCGCATCGACACCTACTACGGGTCACTGGATGAGCACGACAAGAGCAAGCACCTGAACTGGGCCGGCGCGTCGTGGAGCGGTACCGAGCACATCACCGCCAACCTGTACGCCGCCGAGCTGAAGGACATCTGGAACCAGTACTACGCGGACTTCGACTACACCTATGTGGTCAATGACCTGGTCAGCCTGAACCCGGGCGTGCACTTCTATCACACCCAGGACACCGGCCAGGCCCTGCTAGGCAAGATCGACAACAACACCTACAGCGTGCACTTCACCGTCAACGCAGGCTTCCACAGCGTCACCGCTGCCTACCAGCGAGTGAACGGCAACACGCCATTCGACTACATCAACCTGGGCGACAGCGTGTACCTGGACAACTCGCGCATGTACTCGGACTTCAACGCGCCGAACGAGCGTTCGTGGAAACTGCAGTACGGCTATGACTTCGCCGGTGTCGGCGTGCCTGGTTTGTCCACTTCGCTGTCCTACTCGCGCGGCGAGGCTGACCTGACCAAGGCCACTCAGGACACCACTCACTACGACTACTACCGTGAGGATGGCAAGAACGCCATGCACTGGGAGCGCGACCTGGACGTGAAATACGTGTTCCAGGAGGGTGACCTCAAGGACCTGTCGGTGCTGGTACGCTATGCCACTCACCGCGGCAGCCAGGGTTATGCGTCGATCGACAGCAACAGCGACAACGATGAACTGCGGGTAATCGTCGATTACCCACTGAACGTGTTCTGATCTTGCGCTGCAAGCATCGCAAATAACCCTGTGGGAGCGGGTTCAACCGCGAAGAAGGCACCGCGGTGTTGGGCACCGGCTGCGCCGATGTTCGCGGGTAAACCCGCTCCTACAGGCGACGGCAAATCGAAAAGTACGGTACACCGTGCTTCCGTCGGACAAATCTTGTCCGACAATGCCCGCTTCCCTAGAATATCGCCGCCGCGAATGGCCCTGCCCACGCAGTAGCGAGCATGCCCACCCAATCCCCGCGTTTCGCAGTCTACAGGTCGCACCCCGAGCTGATCCTCAACCTGGGCAGTTGCCTTGCCGTGCTCGCCATCGTGGCCATCGTCAGCTACTTGCTTGCCCGCGAGCGCGAAAGTATCGAGCAGTCGGCGGTGCGCTCGTCGAACAACATCGTGCAGCTGATCGAAAGCGACATTCTGCGCAACGTCGAACTCTACGACCAATCACTGCAAGGCCTGATCTGGGCCGTCGGCCGCAAGGAACTGCCGGAAGTCCCCGGCCCGATACGCCAGCGCCTGCTGTTCAATGAAGCCTTCGTCGACCGCAAGCGCGGTGACGTGCTGTGGCTGGACAAGCAAGGCAATATCGTTGGCGACTCCACCAGCAGCGTGCCCCGCAAGGCCAACTTCGGCGACACCGGGGTGTTCAAGGCCCACCAGCACAATGCCAACCTCGGCTTGCTGGTGGGCCCCCCTTTCAAGGCCAAGCTTGGCGACCTGGACTGGTGTATCAGTTTCAGCCGACGTATCTCCGGCCCCAATGGCGAGTTCGCCGGGTTGGCAGCGGGTGCGCTGCGCCTGTCGTACTTCAATGAGTTGTTCCAGCGCCTGGACATTGGCCACGACAGCAGCATCAACCTGTTCAATACCGATGGGCAGTTGCTCGTCCGCCAGCCCTACCGCGGGCAGGACCCGCTGATTGGCACCTACTACACCGAACGGCCCAATTTCAAACGCATCCTCAGTGAACAGAGCGGTAGCTTCACCGCCCGCTCCCACAGCAGCGGCAAGCTGCGCATGTTCACCTTCGCCCGGGTCGCGCAGTTGCCACTGATCGTGCTGGTGGCGCACTCGGCCGACGAGGTGTTCGAGTCCTGGCGCCGCACGGCCATTCTGGTCAGCGTCGCCACCGGCGGTCTGTGCGTGGGCATTCTCTGGCTGACTTTGCTGCTGGGCCGCGAACTGCGCCGCCGCCACGAAGCCGAAGAAGACCTGGCCATGCTCGCTTCCACCGATAGCCTGACTGGCCTGGCTAACCGCCGCAGGCTGGACCATGTGCTGCGTCAGGAATGGGCCCGTGCTCAACGTAGCCGTAAGCCGCTGGCGGTACTGATGGTGGACGTGGACCACTTCAAGGCATTCAACCAGCGCCATGGCCATGCCGGTGGCGACCATGCCTTGCGCGAGGTGGCCAAGGCCATCGAGACATGCATTCGTCGCCCCGCGGACCTGGCTGCGCGCTATGGTGGGGAGGAGTTTCAGGTAGTGTTGCCGGAAACCGATCTGGCCGGTGCCCAGCTACTGGCTGAACGCATCCGCGCCAGCGTCGAGGCGCTGGCGCCGTTTGCGGATGATGCCCACGCCGTGACCGTGAGCATCGGTATCGGTCTGTCCGGCACCCAGCAGGACCTTGGCAGGCTGCTGGGTGCTGCGGACGAAGCGCTCTACCGCGCCAAGGCCAATGGCCGCAATCGGGTAGAGGGCCCGCTCGATTAGGAGCGGGCGCGAGCGGCGTTGCGCAGGGCCTTGACCTGGTCATGGTTGCGCTGCACGCCTTGCAGCTGCTTTTCCACCAGGCTGTAGGTCATGTCGCTGGCGGTGCGGCCCAGTTTCACCAGCTTTTCGCGGGCTTCCTTGTAGGCCTTGAGGGCGTGGTCCTCGCCCCGCTCCACCTCGTTCAGCACTGCTTCCTCGTCCTTGCCGGTGACCATCGACTTAAGGTTGACCCAGCCGCGGTGCAGGTCGCCACTGATGCTGGTAGAGGTTTCAGGATCGCCGCCCAGACGGCGCACTTCGCTCTGCAGCTCACTGGCAGCGTTGGCGCACTCGCCCGCACGCTGGACGAAGAACGCTTTCAGTTCGGGGTTCTTCACATCATCGGCCGAGGCCTTGAAACCTTTCTCGCCATCCTTGCTGTACTCGATCAGGTCGTTGAGTACATCGATCACGTCTTTGTTGGGGTTGCTCATGGTCGAACTCCTTGGCAGGTGATAGTCCTCTAGAGAGTTGCAGTGTTCGTGCCACGCTTTCAAAAAACGTAAAACCCTTACTATTCAATAACTTACAGCTTGATTGACGACTGATGGTTACGGCGTTCTGCATGATTGCCGCTTGGGGCTTCGTGCAGATTGCAGTATGGTCGGCGCCTTTCCACAGCCAGGTGCGCGAAGATGAAGCCGGAAACTCTCGAACTACTGGTGACCCGCAGCATGCCGTTCGGCAAGTACCAGGGAAGGATCATTGCCGACCTGCCCGGTGACTACCTGGCATGGTTTGCGCGCAAGGGCTTCCCGGCAGGGGAACTGGGCGGGATGCTGGCGTTGATGCATGAGATCGATCACAACGGGCTGGGTGATCTACTGGTGCCGTTGCGGCAGAAACATCGCCGTTGAAAGGCCAACGCGGGCTCTGTGGGAGCGGCCTTGTATCGCGAAAGGGCTGCGAAGCAGCCCCAGATTTTCAGCTTCGCAACTTAGATTGCCGGGGCCGCTTTGCGGCCCTTTCGCCACACAAGGCCGCTCCCACAGAACGAGGTCTGCTCATACACTTTTAGCAGGCGCCACGGCCAACTCCACACGCTCGCTCTTCTTGATAACCGCATACACCACCGCTGTCACCAGGCTACCCGCCACAATCGCCAGCAAATACAGCAACGCATGGTTGATCGCGTTGGGGATCAACAACACGAACAAGCCGCCATGCGGCGCCATCAGCTTGCAGCCAAAATACATCGACAATGCCCCGGTCAACGCACCACCGGCGATACTGGCCGGGATCACCCGTAACGGGTCCTTGGCGGCAAACGGAATCGCCCCCTCGGAGATGAAGCACAGCCCCAGCGCCAGCGCCGCCTTGCCCGCCTCGCGCTCGCTCTGGGCGAACTTGCGCCGGGCCAGGAAGGTGGCAATCCCCAAGCCAATCGGCGGCACCATGCCGGCGGCCATGGTGGCCGCCATTGGCGCGTAGCTCGACGATGCCAGCAGCCCCACCGAGAACGCATAGGCGGCCTTGTTGATCGGCCCGCCAAGGTCGACGCACATCATGCCGCCCAGCAACAGCCCCAGCAGGATCGCATTGGTGGTGCCCATGCTGTCGAGGAAGTGCGTCAGGCCTTCGAGCATCGCCGCTACCGGCTGGCCGACCACGTAGATCATCACCAGCCCGGTGAACAGACTGGCCAGCAATGGAATGATCAGGATCGGCTTGAGCGCCTCCAGGCTGCTGGGCAAGCGCGCCCATCGGGCAATGGCCTTGGCGCTGTAACCGGCGAGGAAACCGGCGACGATGCCACCGATGAAGCCGGCCCCCAAGGTGCTGGCCAACAGGCCGCCGATCATGCCCGGGGCCAGCCCGGGGCGGTCGGCGATGGACCAGGCGATATAGCCCGCCAGTAGCGGAACCATCAGTTTGAAGGCGGCTTCACCGCCAATCTGCATCAACGCCGCCGGCAAGGTACCCGCCTCTTTGTAGGCCTCGATACCGAACACGAACGACAGGGCAATCAGCAGGCCGCCGGCCACCACCATCGGCAGCATGAACGACACGCCGGTCAGCAAGTGCTTGTACACGCCGGTTTTCTCGCCCTTGGTCGGTGTGGTCGCCGCTGCGGCGTCGGCAGCGTTTTCCACCGTGGCTTGCGCCAGGGCTTTGTCCAGGGTAGCGCGGGCCTGCTTGAGGGCAATGCCGGTACCACAACGGTAAATACGTTTGCCGGCGAAACGTGCAGTGGGTACTTCAATGTCGGCGGCCAGCAGCACCACGTCGGCCGCAGCGATGGCGTCAGCGGACAAGGGGTTGCGCGCACCGACCGAGCCCTGGGTCTCGACGGTAAGCTGGTAGCCCAGTTGTTGTGCGGCTTGCTGCAAGGCCTCTGCGGCCATGAAGGTATGGGCTACGCCGGTCGGGCATGCAGTGACGGCAACGATGCGAGCGCCAGCACTGCCAGTTGCGGCAGGGGTGTCTGTCACTGCGGCCAGCAGCTCGGCGTTGGCCGCTGCTTCGTCGAGAAAGCCTTCGCGATCAGCCAGCGCCTGGGACGGCGTGCTTTGGTACAGGCGCTTGCCGACGAAGCGGGCCAGATCCACCGGCCCGGTGCTGACCACAAGCACCCAGTCAGCCTCGGCGATCTGTGCGGCGCTCAGTTGCCGCTCGGGGTGTTCAGTATTCTGCACTTCGACGCTGGTGCTCCAGCCGCGACGCTGGGCAGCGGCGGACAGCAAGCGTGCACTCAGTACACTCGATACCTGGCCATTGGGGCAGGCGGTGACTATGGCAATGTTCATCGGCAACCCTCTTGTTGTTCTGTCAGTTGCACGGCCGCCTCCAACTGCGCCAGGTGCTCGCGGTCATGGATGCCGAAGCCAACCTGGGTAACGGCCTGGGCGGCGATGGCAGTGGCCCGGGTCAACGTCTGCGCAGGCGCCTCGGCCAGCAGCAGGCCGTGGACCATGCCGGCCACCAGCGAATCCCCCGCCCCCACCGTGCTGGCAACCCGCACCTTGGGTGGGCGGGCCTGCAGGGCCAGATCGCGACTGAACCAACTGACGCCCTGCTCGCCCGCAGACACCACCACGTGTTCAACGCCACTGTCCAGCAGGCGCTTGGCGGCGGCGCGCTGTTGCGCCAGGTTATCCACAGCCAGGCCCAACACTTCGCCCAGTTCTTCGGTATTGGGCTTGACCAACCAGGGCGCGCTTTGCAAGCCGACACGCAGGGCTTCACCACTGCTGTCCAGGACTACCTTGAGGCCTTGGGCCTTCAACCGTTCGAGCAACTGGCGGAACCAGTCGGCACTGATTCCACGCGGCAGGCTACCGGCCACCACCACGGCATCGTGACCGGGGGCAATCTGTTCCAGCCTGTGCAGCAAGGCGCTGCGTGCCGCCTCGTCGACCTCCGGGCCCTGCCCGTTGATGTCGGTCACGCGGCCATCGGCCTCGACCAGCTTGATATTGCTGCGGGTTTCGCCCGGCACACGGACAAAGCAGTCGGTAAAACCGCGGCCGTCGATCAGCGCCTCGAAGGGCTGCAGATTGTCGCGCCCGAGGAAACCGCCCACGGTTACGCTGTGCCCCAGGTCGGCCAGTACCTGGGCAACGTTCAGCCCCTTGCCTGCGGCGTGACTGTGCTGCGCCTGGCTACGGTTGACCTGCCCTGGGCGCAGAGTGTCCAGGCCGATGGTGATATCCAGCGCAGGGTTCAGGGTAAGAGTGAGGATCTTGGCCATTCAGTAACGCTCCACCAGCGCGCGAACTGCTGCGGCGCTGTCCTGTTGCAGGGCCTCGCGCGCCAGGGCGCGGGCTGCCTGATGATCGGCCTGGCGAACCAGTGCCTTGACTTCGGCGATGCTGCGCGCGGAGACGCTGAGTTCGTCCACGTCCAGCCCCAGCAGCACGGCCACCGCCTGCGGGTCGGCCGCCAGCTCGCCACACACGCCCACCCACTTGCCGTGGGCATGGGCGGCGCGCACGGTCATGTCGATCAGGCTCAATACCGCCGGGTGCAGGCCATCGGCCTGTGCCGAGAGGCTGGGGTGGCCACGGTCGATGGCCAAGGTGTATTGAGTCAGGTCGTTGGTGCCGATGCTGAAGAAGTCCACTTCGCGCGCCAATTGCGCTGCCAGCAGGGCCGCTGAAGGGACCTCGACCATAATGCCCAGTTGCAGGTCGGCTACCGGGATTTCTGCACGCAGGCGCTCCACCATGGCCCGAGCCTCACGCCACTCGTGCACCTGGCCAACCATGGGAAACATGATACGCAACGGGCGCTGGTCGGCGGCCCGCAGCAACGCGCGCAACTGGTCTTCCATCACTTGCGGGCGCTGCAGGGTCAAACGCACGCCGCGCACGCCGAGGAAGGGATTTTCCTCGGCAGCGATCGGCCAGTAAGGCAACGGTTTGTCGCCGCCAACGTCAAGGGTTCGCACCACCAGCGGGCGCCCATCGAGGCCATCGAGCACGCGGCGGTACTCGGCTTCCTGGGTAGCCACATCCGGCGCTTGAGGGTGGGCCATGAAAATCAGTTCGGTGCGCAGCAGGCCGACACCTTCGGCGCCCTGCTCCACCACCTTGGCGATGCCGTTGCTATCGCCGATGTTGGCAAACACCTCAACGGCATGCCCATCACGGGTGATAGCCGGCTCGAAGCGGTTGGCCCAGGCGGCCTGCAGGCGTTGCTCGCGCAGGTCACGCTCGGCCAGCGCCCGCTGCAGCTCATCCGCTGGCGGTGCGACGCTGACCACACCACGCTGGCCATCGAGCAGCAGCGGCGTACCACTCTCCAACAGCAGTATCGATGCACCCGCGCCGACCACTGCTGGTATGCCCAACGCCCGGGCGACGATGGCACTGTGGGCCGTGGCGCCGCCCTGGGCGGTGACAATGCCGGCAACCCGGTTGGGATCCAGGCGAGCGACATCGGATGGACCGACTTCGGTCATCACCAGCACATAGGGTTGCTCGGGTTCAACCTGCGCCTGCACACCACACAACTGCGCCAGCACGCGGCGGCCAATATCGCGCAGGTCGGCGGCGCGCTCGGCGAGCAGCGCATCGTGCAACGCCTCTTGCTGACGGGCCGCAGCTTCGATCACGGCCATCCATGCGGCCGCAGCGCTTTCGCCCTGGGCCAGGCGCTGTTCGACATCGTCGGTCAGGGCCGGGTCGGCAAGCATTTCCTGGTGGGTGACGAAAATTTCGCCAATGGCTTTGTCGCTGCGCAGGACCAAAGCCTGCAGTTCGCCGTTGACGGTAGCCAAGGCTTCGCGCAGTTTCTGCCGCTCCAAGGCGCACGATTCACCCCGCAAGGGATAGTCGAACTCACGCTCGACACAGACATGCGCCGGGCCGCTGGCAATGCCGGGGGCGGCGCCCACACCCTGGATACGGCTGCCGGCCGCTGGCGCTTGCAGTACTTCGGGTACGTCATCGGCAATGGGCGCGACGCTCTGCGGTAGCGGTTCTACCTCTTCACCCAAGCCTTGTTCGATAGCAGCCAGCAGCACCGGCAAGGCATCGGCAGCGATGCTCGGTTCGGCGACCAGTTCCAGTGCCTGACCACGGCGTGCGCCGAGGCTGAGCAGCTTGCTCAGGCTCTTCACCGATACGGCTGGCTGCGCGCTATCGACCAGGCGCACACGGATTTCCCCTTCAAAGCCTTTGGCCAGTTGTGCAAGCACCTTGGCCGGTCGCGCATGCAAACCATGTGGATTGGCCAGCACGACACGTGCGCTAGGCCAGTCCGCCGGCACTTCGCCGCCCAGCACTTCCAGCACCGCACGGCTGCTGGTGGCTTGGTAGAGCATCTGCCCACGGCCTTCGATCAGCACTTCGCACAGCCGCTCAAGCAGGGCCTCGTGAGCGGCGCCAAGGCTGGCCAGGCAGAACAGACCGTTGAGCGGCTGGTCGCGGTAACGCAGCGGCTGCTGCGGGGTGATGAAGGCGAGGCCCGGCTGACGAACCTGGCGCTCGCTGTGCAGCCACCACAGGCCCTCACCCAGCGGCAGCGGCTCGGCCTGCTGCAGCACGGCGGCAAAGCCACTGTCGACACAGTCGGCACGTTGCAGCAGGCGGGCACCGCGCCAGGCCAGTTCGTCGAAGTCTTCTGCCGGCACGTTCAGCCCGACCAGCTGCGCATCCAGCGCCAGCGCCTGGGGCGCGCCCTGCAGCAGCTTGAGCAGCGCTTCGGCAGAGCTGGCCCGGCGCAAGGCTTCGGCCAGGTCGGTCTCGCCCAACGCCCGGGTCAACAGCTGCAGCAGGCGCAGGTGTTCGTCGGAGCGGGCGGCAATACCAATGGCCAGGTAGACCATTTGCCCGTCACCCCAGTCTACCCCCTCGGGGAACTGCAGCAGGCGTACGCCGGTGGCATACACCAGGTCACGTGTTTGCGGCGTACCATGGGGAATGGCGATGCCCTGGCCAAGGAACGTGGAGCCTTGTGCTTCCCGGGCCTGCAGCCCTTGCAGGTAACCCTCGGCGACCAGACCGTCCGCAACCAGCCGATCCGCCAGAAGGCGTAACGCCTCGGCCTTGTCGGCGGCCTTCTGGCCCATGGCTATCTGCTCATTGGCGAGCTCGAGCATGACCTTCTCCTTTTGCAGTTCCCGTTCGGGTACTGGAGTATTGTTGTGAAATTCACATAAAGGGCCAGTTCAGCAGCCTCGCGCGGGTGGCAGCCGAGGCAGAAAATTCGGCAGCTGAAACGTTTAATCTGACCAGACGGCCACGTTACTCGATAATCTGCCCAGTAAAAAGCCCCATCCTGTCGGACAATTGCGACAATGGTCGTCTGCGCGTGATGCCTGTACCGGGTCAAACTACCCGGTCCGGCCTTACAGCCAGCCCCGGTAATAACAAGGAAAATTCGGTGAAACTCAGCGATATCGCCCGTCTGGCCGGTGTGTCCGTGACCACTGCCAGCTACGTCATCAATGGCAAGGCTGAACAGCAGCGCATCAGTAACAGTACTGTCGAGCGGGTACGCGCGGTGGTCGAAGCCCACGGCTTCACCCCCAACCCGCAGGCTGCTGGGCTGCGCAGCCGGCATACCCGCACCCTGGGCTTCATTCTCCCGGATCTGGAGAACCCCAGCTACGCCCGCATTGCCAAGCAACTGGAGCAAGGCGCACGCGCCCGCGGCTACCAGCTGCTGATCGCCAGCAGCGATGACCAGCCAGACAGCGAGCGCCAACTGCAGCAACTGTTCCGTGCGCGCCGATGTGATGCGCTGTTCGTTGCCAGTTGCCTGCCGCCAGAAGATGACAGCTACCGCGAGCTGCAGGACAAAGGCCTGCCGGTGATTGCCATCGACCGCCGTCTGGACCCCGCACACTTCTGCTCGGTGATCAGCGACGACCGCGATGCCAGCCGCCAGCTGGCCACCAGCCTGCTCAGCTCGGCCCCACGCAGCATCGCCCTGATAGGCGCACGCCCCGAGCTGTCGGTTAGCCAGGCACGTGCCGGCGGATTCGACGAAGCCCTGCAAGGCTATACCGGCGAAGTACGCCGCTATCAGGGCGAAGCCTTCAGCCGTGAGTGCGGCCAACGCCTGATGCAGCAACTGATCGACGACCTGGGTGGCCTGCCGGATGCTCTGGTGACTACTTCGTACGTGCTGTTGCAGGGCGTGTTCGACACCCTCCAGGCGCGCCCGGTCGACTCGCGCCAACTGCAGTTGGGTACCTTTGGCGACAACCAGTTGCTCGACTTCCTGCCGCTGCCGGTCAATGCCATGGCCCAGCAGCATGGCCAGATTGCGGCCACCGCGCTTGAACTGGCACTGGCCGCCATCGAGGAAAAACGCTATGAACCCGGCGTGCACGCTGTTGGCCGCACCTTCAAGCAACGCATCTCAGCGGCCTGAACATGCGCCTGATCGACACCCACACCCACCTGGACTTCCCCGACTTCGACGCCGACCGACCGCGCCTGCTGGCCAACGCGGCGGCGCGTGGGCTGGAGCGAATGGTGGTGCTGGGGGTGTACCAGGCGAATTTCCAGCGGGTGTGGGAACTGGCCTGCGCCGAGCCGCGCCTGTTCGCCGCGCTTGGCCTGCACCCGGTCTACCTCGACCAGCATCGCCCTGAGCACCTGGTGCAACTGCGCGAGTGGCTGGAGCGCCTGCGCGACAACCCGCGGCTATGTGCCGTAGGTGAGTTTGGCCTGGACTATTACCTCGCAGACATTGACAAGACCCGCCAGCAGGCGCTGTTCGAAGCGCAACTGCAGATGGCTTGCGACTTCGAACTACCGGCCCTGCTGCACGTGCGCCGCAGCCATGCCCAGGTGATTGCCACACTCAAGCGCTACAAGCCAGCGCGGGCGGGGGTGATTCATGCGTTTGCCGGCAGCTACGAAGAGGCCCGCGAGTACATCAAGCTGGGGTTCCTGCTGGGGTTGGGCGGTGCGGGTACCTGGCCGCAGGCGCTGCGGCTGCGCAAGACCTTGGCGCGGCTGCCACTGGACAGTGTGGTGCTGGAGACTGATGCACCGGACATGGCACCGGCGATGTACCCGGGGGTTCGCAACAGCCCGGAGCACCTGCCGGAAATTGCAGCGGCGCTGGCGCACGTAATGGGGCTGGATGTGGAGGTGCTGGCACAGGCCAGCACCCGCAATGCTTGCACGTTGTTCGGCTGGTGAAACTCGGGTGACCGGGATTCCCGTGGGATGCGATCGGCCCCGAATCAGACCAGCACGGTCCACAGCGCGAACCCGGCATACCACAGCACTGCACAGCGCAACAGCAATTCCCACAGACTGTCCAGCCGCCCCAACCCGCGCTGGCTGTCCTCTTCCTCGGGAATGTCATCGGCAATCCGCCCTACCCGAGCCACCAGGTGCCCGGCGCTGATGTGCCAGTTGAGCACTTCGTGCAGCATCACCCGTGTCACCGCGAGGAAGTTGCCCACCAGGGCAAAGCTCAATGCCAGCGCCCGCACCGGCAACCAGTCCATGATGTGCCGCAACTGCTCGGCACGCGCCTTCAAAGCCGGCTGCTTGCTGTGCTCACTACACAGCGCCAACAATCGATAAGCCAGCGCAGCGCCAGGGCCCAGTACGAAATACCAGAAGATCACCGCAAAAAAGCCCTGGTACACCTGCCTCAGCAAGTTACCCTGCACCCGCACCAGCAAGCTGTGCGGTTCATCGGCCACCAGGCCCAGGTCGCGCTCGGCCGCGTGCAGCGCCGCCTGATCATCCCCCCGCCGCCAGGCATCACGAAACGCCCCCAGCGATGCCTTGGCATCGCCGCGGCCCAGGCTGTAGATCAGCACCAGCAAGTGCACCGGCAACGCCAGCAAACCATAGGCCACCGGCTCCAGCACATGCAGCAGCAACACCAGCAGCGCTACCGGTGCCAACACCAGGATGGCCAACGTCCACCAGGGGTGGACCTTGCCGTTGCGTTCCAGACGCACCAGTTCGCCAAGAAAGAACCCATCGCGCTGCACCTGATGGCGCAGGGCCGAAAACTTCTCGACCCACAGCGCCAGCAACAACACCAGAAAACTCATGCCTTGTCCTCGTTGTGCTGCAGCGCCTGGCGGTAGCGCGACCAGTCGAAGGCCGGGCCGGGGTCGGTCTTGCGCTGCGGGGCAATGTCACTGTGGCCCTGAATGCGGCTCAGGTCGATGGCCGGCCAGGCAGCGCGGATGTGCCGGGTGAGTTGTTCCAGCACCGCATACTGGGCATCGGTATAGGGCAGGTCGTCGGTGCCTTCCAGTTCGATGCCGATGGAAAAGTCGTTACAGCCTTCGCGCCCGTCAAAGCTCGACACACCCGCATGCCAGGCACGATCATGCAACGACACGAACTGCGTCACCGCGCCGTCACGCTCGACGAACAGGTGCGCCGACACGGTCAGGTGGTTGATGCTGGCAAAATACGGGTGTTCATCAAGGGCCAGGCGGTTCTGGAAGAATTGCTGCACCTTGCCCGTGCCGAAACAGGCCGGGGGCAGGCTGATGTTGTGGATCACCAGCAGGGAAATCGATTCGCCTTCGGGGCGCGAATTGAAGTTCGGCGAGGGGCAGTGGGTGATTCCGATTCCGTGGAACCAGCCAGTGGCACGGTCCAATTGCATGGGCAGATCCTGAAAAACGCCGTGAACATGCCCACAGTATGCCCTGCGGCCAACGCCGTGTGCATGTGAATGATTGTAATGCGTCGGCCTATTGCGCCTGCCCTTGCCGCAAGCTTTCAAGTACCGCCTCCAGCGCCCGTTCGAACAACAGGCGATCATCCAGCACGCGCACTTCGTGCCGCTGCAGTGCCTGGGCCAGGCTGGCGCTGCTCCACTCGCGCACTTTCATGCCGGTGCGGTTGGCGAACACCAGCCTGTCACTGCTGTCGATACGCGCGACCAGCTTGCAGCGCAGCGGCTCATCTTCGTCGAGAACCTCGACCCAAGTGCCGATGCGCAGGCGTTGCGCCTGGCGCAGCACTGCAGCCTGCCCGTCGGCAGCGTGCAGGGGCACGCAGGCGGGCTCTTCGGCAATCGCCAGCACAATCTCTTGGGCCACCCGCACATCGCCCAAGGATTGGCCCTCCCCTCCCGGCAGCGCCTCATTACCTGCGCAGGCGCGCAAGTGCAACTGTTCCAGTTGCAGGAAGAACTCGCGGGTCGCCACCGCGTCCAGGGCTACGCTGGCCAGGCCATCGCGCAGCGCCTTGAGCAGGCCTGGCACCTGCTGCAGCAAGGTTTGTGGCTCATGTGGCGGCGTGATGCTGGCCAGCAGCATGTCCATCGTCTGCACTGCGTCGCGCCAGGCCTGTGAGGCCTCACCCTGTTTCAGCCAAGCCAACAGCAGTACCTGGCTCCAGGCCTGCACCAGCATTTGCACCACCACCTGCGGCAATACCCGGCCGCGCAGGCGCTGGTTGAGCACGTGCTGCACCTGCTGCCTGGCCTGCATTGCCCGGGCACGGCCTTCTTCGGCGTCGCGAGTGCGTTGCTCCAGCAACTCGTTACGTCGCCGTTCGTCCTGATTGAATGCCAGGAAGTCGTCGAGCAACTCGGCGAACAAGCTGGCATCGTCGGCAAAATCATTGAGCAAGCGCTGGACGATACGCTCTACCCGCATGTGCAAGCTGTCACGCTGGCACTCGCTGCCGCACTCCCAGCCAATCGCGGCGCCGGCGATTTCGTTGAGCAAACGGCGCGCCGGGTGGTTACTCCGGCTAAACAGCCCCTTGTCCAGTAATGCCACCTTGAGCAAGGGAATATGAAGGCGCGCAATCAGCGCCCGCAGGCTGGCCGGCAGGTTGTCATCGTTGTGGATGAACGCGAACAGCAGGCCAACCAGGTTGATCATGTCTTCGTCAGCCACCTGAAGGCGCCGACGCGTACCGCTGCGCACACTGACCCGCAACAGCAGCTGCTCAAGCTGCTGGCCGAGCTCGAAGTCATCGGCCTCGTACGTGGCGGGCACATAGCGCTGCAAATGCGAAAGTAGCCGGAGCAGGTCGGCGGTACTGATCGGCTGGGCGGCAGCCACCGCTTGCAAGCGCGGAGCGAACTGCCCGCGCACCGGCGCCAGCAGTGCCTGCAACGAGGCAAACAACGTCTGCCCTGCGGCGTCCGCCCCCTCCTCCTGGCCAAGGTTCGCCGGCCCGGGTCGCGCACGCATGCGCCGGTCTTCGGCACGCCGGCGCGGCGCCGGTTGCAGCTCGGGCAGCACGCCGGCAGCGGCCAGCAACTGGTTGGCTTCGCCATAGATCACATCGACATCGCGCAGCACATAACGCTCGAACAGCTTCAGCAGCACCAGCTTGACCCGCAGGCCAACGCCCAGATTACGCCCGGCGTCGAGAAAGTAACGACACAGCGCGGCTGGCCCCAATGGGTTGTACTGCTCGTACAGGGGGCGGTCGAGCAATGCCTGCAGGCGCAGACCCAGTTGCTGCAGGGCGATGCCATCGCGTGACAGCACCCGCGCTACCATGCTCTCGATAGCGGCGGCCCGCTCCATTTGAGCCTTGCTGCGCGGGTTACCCGGCTGGGCCAGGTTTGCCAGCAAGTCCACCTGGCCGGCTCGGAGGAAAGCATCATGGAACGTATCCAGAAAACCACGCTCGATGCTCTTGCGCTTCAGGCGCAGGTCACGCATGGCCTCGAAGTACAGGTTCTGGTCACTGCGGTCCAAGGCCTTGTCGGCCATTTCGAAGAGCGTGTCATCGGCATTGTCGAACAAGTCCTGCAGGCCCTGACGCAACTGCAACGCGGCCTTGTCGCGCACCTGCAGCAACAAGACCGGAAGGCAAGGATGAGGCGTACGCCCCCCTCGGTCGATGGCTGCCGCCAAGGGCACCACCTTGCCTTCTTTTTGCATCCTGGACTCCTTGCAGGGTGTCTTGCCCGAAAGGGCTGGAAAATCGTCAAAGCCATGGCGCCAAATACTAGTCGCCATTATCGGTAAAAAATCGCATAGCTACCAGCGTCGTTTCGCTGGCTGGCTAAAGACCCTGATCTGCTCCGATTACTCACGACGTCCGACCAAAGGTCAGCGCCAAGGCGGCTGTACACACCGGCCCCCTGCCCTATAATCGCGGGCACCTAGCTTGTGGAGCCGACCATGCCGAACCTACGCCTTGCCGACCTGACCGCTGAAATTGAAGCCAACGTGCGCCGCGCGCTGTTGGAGGACATCGGCAGTGGCGATATCACCGCGCAACTGATCCCGGCCGAGCGCCTGGCCAAGGCGACCATCATCACCCGTGAAAACTGCGTGGTCGCCGGTACCGCCTGGGTCGATGCCGTATTCCGCCAGCTCGACCCGCGCGTTGCAGTGCACTGGCAGGTGGCCGACGGTGAGCAGGCCACTGCCAATCAGCCGTTGTTCCACCTGGAAGGCCCGGCCCGTTCGCTGCTCAGTGGTGAGCGCAGCGCACTGAACTTCCTGCAGATGCTGTCGGGGGTCGCCACCCGTGCGCGCTTTCTCGCCGACCTGGTAGCCGGCACCCAGGTGCGCCTGCTGGACACCCGCAAAACCCTGCCGGGCCTGCGCCTGGCGCAAAAATACGCAGTGACCTGCGGTGGGTGCGACAACCACCGCATAGGCCTGTACGACGCCTTCCTGATCAAGGAAAACCACATCGCCGCCAGCGGCGGCGTAGCCGAGGCTGTGGCCGCAGCGCACCGCATTGCGCCGGGCAAGCCGGTGGAAATCGAGGTCGAAAGCCTGGACGAACTGCGCCAGGCGCTGGCCGCTGGCGCGGACATCATCATGCTCGACGAGCTGAACCTGGACGAAATGCGCGAAGCCGTGCGCATTACCGCGGGCAAAGCCAAACTTGAAGCCAGCGGCGGGGTCAACGAAACGACCCTGCGGGTGATTGCCGAGACAGGGGTGGACTACATCTCGATTGGCGCCATGACCAAGGATGTGAAAGCGGTGGACCTGTCGATGCGACTGAGCCTGTGAGCTGATAGCAGGCAATAAAAAACCGGCGCTTGGCCGGTTTTTGATTGGGGGCGCTTTGCCCCCTTTTCTCAGATCAGAACGAGGCGTTGGCCAAACCGTCCAGGTAGCGCTCGACATCCAGCGCTGCCATGCAACCCGCACCGGCCGAAGTGATGGCCTGGCGGTAAACGTGGTCAGCCACGTCGCCAGCGGCAAACACACCCTCGACGTTGGTAGCGGTGGCGTTGCCTTCGCGGCCGCCGTTGACTACCAGGTAGCCGTCTTTCAGGGTCAGCTGGCCTTCGAACAGCGAAGTGTTCGGGGTGTGGCCAATGGCGATGAACACGCCGTCGACCTTGATTTCGTCGCTGCTGCCGTCGTTGTTCTTCAGGCGTGCACCGGTTACGCCCATGTTGTCACCCAGCACTTCGTCCAGGGTGGCGTTGAGCTTGAGCTCGATCTTGCCTTCGGCCACACGGGCGTTCAGCTTGTCGACCAGGATCTTCTCGGCGCGGAAGGTTTCGCGACGGTGTACCAGGGTCACTTTGCTGGCGATGTTGGCCAGGTACAGTGCCTCTTCCACGGCAGTGTTACCACCACCGACCACGGCGACCGGCTTGTTGCGGTAGAAGAAACCGTCACAGGTGGCACAGGCCGAAACACCCTTGCCCATGAAGGTTTCTTCCGACGGCAGGCCCAGGTAGCGAGCGCTGGCGCCAGTGGCGATGATCAGCGCATCACAGGTGTACTTGCCGCTGTCACCCTGCAGGGTGAACGGCTTGTTGGCCAGGTCGACAGCGTTGATGTGGTCAAAGACGATCTCGGTTTCAAAACGCTCGGCGTGCTCTTGCATACGCTGCATCAGGGCCGGGCCGGTCAGGCCGTGGGGGTCGCCCGGCCAGTTGTCGACTTCGGTGGTGGTGGTCAGCTGGCCACCAGCCTGCATGCCGGTGATCAGCAGCGGCTTGAGGTTGGCACGGGCGGCATACACCGCAGCGCTGTAACCGGCAGGGCCGGAACCGAGAATGATGACGCGCGAATGACGTACTTCAGACATGTCGAACTCCTGTCGAGCGGGCCGCAGGGCCGGCATCGGTGTACCGGCTGCGCCAGCCAAGAAATTAAAAAGGACCCACGCAGCACTTGGGGAAGGCTAAAACGCGCAGGCCCGCAAAGCGAAAAGTTGAGCGCACTGTAGCGAGGTCGCAAAGATTAAGGAAATATCCTTAGACAATCCACCTCATAGGCATCGCCTATGCTGCGATTTCATCGATAAACACCCCCGGGCGCTTTTGTTACATCCCGTTTCCCGCCGACTGCGTGCCTTTCGTCGGCGCGGCAAACTCGGTAAGGTCAGCGCGTTTTCCTTCTCTGCGGAGTATCTAGATGCAAGCCCCTGTCCTCTCTGGCCCCCAATACCTGCGCGAAGGCCTGAAACTGGTGCTGAGCCCCAACCTGCGGTTGTTCGTGCTGCTGCCCCTGGCGGTCAACCTGTTGCTGTTCGGTGGCCTGATCTACTTCGCCGGCCACCAGTTCGGCCTGTGGCTCGATGCCCTGATGCCCACACTGCCTGACTGGCTGAGCTTCCTCAGCTACATCCTCTGGCCGCTGTTCGTTGCGTTGCTGGTGCTGATGGTGTTCTTCACCTTCACCTTGGTGGCCAACATCATTGCCGCGCCGTTCAACGGTTTTCTGGCGGAAAAGGTCGAGGTGGTAGTGCGTGGCGAAGACACCTTCCCAGCCTTCAGCTGGGGCGAGCTGGCAGCCATGGTACCGCGCACCTTCAGCCGCGAAATGCGCAAGCTGGGCTACTTCCTGCCACGCGCCATCGGCCTGTTCGTCCTGTCGCTGATCCCGGTGGTCAACGTGGTGGCTGCGCCGCTATGGCTGATCTTCGGCGTGTGGATGATGGCCATCCAGTACATCGACTACCCGGCGGACAACAACAAGATGAGCTGGCAGGACATGCTCGCCTGGCTGCGGCAGAAGCGCTGGCAAAGCCTGGGCTTTGGCGGCATCACCTACCTGGCGCTGATGATTCCCGTGGTGAACGTGCTGATGATGCCGGCGGCGGTGGCCGGGGCTACGCTGTTCTGGGTGCGGGAGCGGAGCTGAAGGAGCGAGGGGCTGCAGGGCAGCCCCTTTTTGCGGATTGCTTTTTAGAAGTCGGAGAAACTGTAGGGTTCGAGGGTGGCAATCTGAGAAAGCAGTATTAGATGTTCCACTGCCTTAACCTTCTCGAGATTAGCAAGGTCGCTTGACCCGCCGAACGCCAAGGCTGGAACGAACCCATACATTTCATCATGCTTTAGCATGCCCAATTTCTTCTTTGCGGGCTCGAACATACCATCAAAGTCAACAGACGCCTTCTCTTTGCCAAGGAAGAAACCTTGCACTTCCCTGTCCATATCCGCCGCCGTCAACTCATATTCACTGCCCCTGTATCGTGAAATATGAGCCAAAATCTTTACTGAGAAACCCGTTTGCTCTCCAAAGAGATACAGGTCACCAAATGCGCCGCGAGCGATCAGGTGGTATCTATCCCGCTTCTCCAATATTGTGCCTTCGATAAGCGAGGCAGTTACCCCTTCATATTCCTGGGGATTGACAGTCCAAAATATCCCGTCACCATACCCGCACCAACCGTGCTCACTCCAATACGCTAACAATTTGTTCGGCAAGATCCCTCTGTATCGATCCAGACTTGAGGGAGGAACCTCCTGTCGAAAAAACGGCTCACCAACTTGCTCTACAAACAGGGAAAAAACCTCATCCACGGCGAAACCCTCAAGCGACTAGCATTTATGCAGTTTTACGTTCAACAAGCCTGATCCCACGCCCGATTTTGAAGCTTTCTCGGCAGCAGCTTTCAAGCCCTCAACTCTGCTTTTCCATTGTGGGCCTATGCTCGAGTTAACTTGCCTGTCGCCAAAATCAGAAATAGTATCCCGTCCACCGGCGATCAAGTCAGGATTATGCAAAGCTGCGAGAGATGACAGGGTTTCCTTTGCCTGCTTCACCGAGAGCTTTCTAGCTTCAATGGCATTCATAGTTTTCATCAGATCCCTCTGAATTCTCTCCTGTAACTTATCATAAAGTTACTTTCTCGCTATTTTTGCAATGCGCGGATCTCGCTTCGCCGGATTAGCGATATTTTCGAGAAACTCTTCAACCGTTAGCCGATTCAACCCATCCTGCTGTCCCTTCAGCTGCCGTTCAAACTCGCCATGCTTCGATGCTGGCAATTTATCCGCCTTGAAACATGCCACCGTATGCAAAGACATGCTACCGGGCTTACCTGTTGACGGCTCCTTGTCTTCTTCTGCCCGCCGATTCGGCTGAACTGGCTGCGGATCACCCATCGCCCCCTTGCGCCGCTCCGGCACTTGCAGATCCGGCCGTTTCTTCAACCCTTCCTCATGCTTGAGCATCCATTGCCCCAGCCGCGCGCCTTTGCGGCTGGCCGCCATCTCCTGGGCCAGCACTCGGGCATCGCCGCGTCCGCGGGTGAGGTACGACACGATCGCCCCCAACAACAGCACCACGACTTCCACATGGCCTTGAGCAATCTGATGCGTGGCCCGAGGTATCGCATAGGGGTCGTCCCGGCAGAACGGGCCGGTGCCTTCATTGCCGCAGGTGCCTTCCCAGGCGAAGCGGATGCCATCGACGTAGTACTCGCCGATACGCGGCAAGCCCTCGATGAAGAACTCGGCAATGGAAGCCAGCCCCAGCGCGCCAAGGATCCAACCACTGACCTTGAGGCCCATGGCCGCGCCTGCGCCAGCGAACGGAATGGTTCCGGCGCCGCCGGCGAATGCGCCGACCCCTGCGCCAAGCAGGCCACCGGTAATGGTGCTGCCGACGACGATCATCGCCATCTGCTGCACGACCCTCAGCAGTTCGTCGACGATGCTGTTGATGTCAAGGTCGGCGAAGCGCTGGCGTAGCATGTGCGCCGCCTGCCATTCGGCGTAATAGAAGGCTGTGCGGACAGCTTCGATCCGGCGCAGGTTAAGGCCCAGTGAGGCGACCTCTTCATTGAGGCTGGTGCGGAACTGGCCACCGCTTTGGTAGCCCACCATGGCGATGACACGTGTCTCGATCTCGTGCCAGGAGGGCACGAGGTAATCCAGGTACATGAGGTGTCTCCCTGACAACGTGTGCAGGGGGAAATCCCATCATGGATTCGGATCGGAGGTTTCTGAGTCAGTTGTAGGAAAATGCAACTTCGTTTCCGGCATGCTCGGCGAAGTTCAGCTGTTCAGTCGTTACCGTGGGTAAGGCTGGAAATTTTTATCGTTCTTGAGATCGAGCGCCGCGCAGGTGAAGCTCGATCCCATGGCCATTACAAACCCCAAGCCAAATCAAAGACTCAACCGGCTGGAAAACTGCCCCACTACGTCCACTACCCGCTTCGCCCCGTCCTGGATCTCGACAATCACGCTGCCCGTCTCATCCGCCAGCGCCAACCCCTGTTCGGCCTGGCGCTTGCTGGTGTCGATGATCGACACTGCTGCCTGCGCCAGTTGTTCGTTCTGCTGTACCACCCGGGCGATTTCTTCGGTGGCGGTGCTGGTGCGAGAGGCCAGTTGGCGCACTTCGTCGGCAACGACGGCAAAGCCCCGCCCTTGCTCACCGGCACGGGCGGCTTCGATGGCCGCGTTAAGGGCCAACAGGTTGGTCTGCCCGGCAATGTCGCTGATGGTCTTGATGATCGAACCGATCACCCGCGACTGGGTATCCAGCGCCTGGATCCCGTCGGCCGCCTCTTGCATCGAAGCCTCCAGTCCACGCATCACGGTGACAGTCTGGGTGACCACTTCGGTGGCCTTGCGAGCACTGACATCGGTACCCAGCGAGGTGTTGTAGGCGACATCTGCCGCCTCAGCCACTGCCAGCTCCTGATTGACCTGATCGGTGATCACGGTGGCGAACTTGACCACCTTGTACAGCACATCGTGGGCATCGAAGATCGGGTTGTACGAGGCCTCCAGCCAGATCACCCGGCCATGGGCATCGATGCGCTTGAAGCGCTCGGCAACATATTCGCCACGGCGCAGCCTGTCCCAGAACGCTTGGTAGCCAGCCGAGTTGACCTCCTGCGGTTCGCAGAACATGCGGTGGTGCTTACCGCGAATCTGCTCCAGGCGATAGCCGACGGTGGCCAGGAAACGATCGTTGGCAGTGAGAATGATGCCGTCGAGGTCGAACTCAATCACCGCAGTAGAGCGCATCAGGGCCTTGATCAGGCTTTCGTGCTCGCGTGAGGTCTCGATGGTTCGCGTGAGGTCGCTGGAATGCAGGGTGAAGTACTTGATGCGCCCCTCGCTGTTCTTCACCGGCTGCAGGATCGAGCGTAGCCAGGCTTCCTGACCATTGCCCCGCAGAAGACGGAACGCACCGTTCAGGTGTTCGCCACGGCTGATCGCACTTTTCATGCGCTGGTAGAAGTCCAGCGACTTTACGTGGGCGGGGACGATGTCCTCGATATTGCGTCCAAGCAATTGTTCGGCACGGTAGAGCATCTCGCTCTCGAAGTTGCCGTTGACCATCTCGATCCGTCCCTGAGGGTCGAGCTGCAGCACCAGCATCTCGCTGTCGAGACTACTCTTGACCTGTTCGATGGACATCAGGTCTTCGCGCAGTTGCCGGATTTCTTGCTTGAGCTTGTTGTTGAACATCACCGCTCTCCTGGAGCGCATCACGTAGTCGAATGCATCTTCATCGGCTGCCGGGGACACCTTCTTGAGTGCTGTGCGAGGAAATATTCATGAAGGCAAAAGTGCCGGCAGTCAGGCGTCATCTTTACGTCACAAGGCGGTCACATTAGCGCAACCCGGCAGGCGGAAACTTTTTGTCATGAATACACCCGCCCTACGCATTACCCTGGTCAGCGAAACCTTCCCACCCGAGATCAATGGCGTGGCCAACACCCTTGGCCGCCTCAGTGATGGGTTGCGCCAACGCGGGCACGAGGTCGAGGTGGTGCGCCCGCGCCAGGCCGGCGAAGGGCACGTGCACAACGATCCGCAGCTGATGCTGTGCCGTGGCTGGGCGCTGCCGGGCTACCCGGGTTTGCAGTGGGGCGAGGTGTCGATGCACAAGCTGTTGCGCCGCTGGCGCCGGCATCGCCCGGATGTACTGTACATCGCCACCGAGGGGCCGCTGGGGCTCAGCGCACTACGCGCGGCCCGACGCCTGGGGGTGGCGGTGGTCAGTGGCTTCCACACCAACTTCCCGCAGTATTCCGGCCAGTACGGCCTTGGCCTGCTGGCGCGCCTGCTCACCCACTACTTGCGCTGGTTCCATCGGCGCACGGCAATCACCTTGGTGCCAAGTGCCAGCCAGCGCCTGGAGCTGGAGCGTCGCGGTTTCGAACGCCTGGAGCTGCTGGCCCGAGGAGTCGATGCCTGCCTGTTCCATCCGGCCCGGCGCAGCCAGGCCCTGCGCGAAAGCTGGGGGCTAGGCCCGGAGGACATCGCCGTACTGCATGTCGGGCGACTGGCGGCGGAAAAGAACCTTGGCTTGCTACGGCCTTGCTTCGAGGCATTACGCAAGACGTATCCACAAAAGCGCCTGCGCCTGATCATGGTCGGCGACGGGCCTCAGCGCGCCAGGCTTGAACAAGAGATACCGGACGCCGTGTTTTGCGGCGCCCAGCGCGGTGAACGACTGGCCGAGCACTATGCCAGCGGCGACCTGTTCCTGTTCCCGAGCCTGACCGAGACCTTCGGCAATGTGGTGCTCGAAGCCATGGCCTCAGGGTTGGCGGTAGTTGCTTATGACGAGGCGGCCGCAGCGCAGCATATTCGCCATGGCCACAGTGGCGCGCTGGCCATGCCGGGGGACCAGGCGGCGTTTGTCGATGCAGCGTGCTGGTTGCTGGAAGAAGTGGAGACCTTGCGCAGGGTGCGCCTGAATGCGCGACAGCATGCCAGCCGCCAGGGCTGGCCGGCGATTGTCGAACAGTTCGAGGAGTATCTGAACAGCGCATGCCGGCAACCTGGTGCTACGGCTGGGCGTTCTGCGCAATGTTTGCAGCGCCTGTGAGATCGAGCGCCGCCCGCGCGGCACTCGATCTCACAGATGCCAAAACATCGCGTCAGGCACTCTTCAGGCCAGGGCTTTTTCGATGGCCTGCACCACCGCCGGGTCATCCGGCGCCGTGCGCGGCGAGAAACGCGCCAGCACCCGGCCATCCTTGCCCACCAGAAACTTCTCGAAATTCCAGGTAATGTCACCGGGGAACTCGGCCCCCTCACCTGCCAGCAGGCGGTACAACGAATGGCGCTGCGGCCCGTTGACCTCCAGCTTGCCCCCCAGCGGGAAGCTGACCCCGTAGTTGAGGCTGCAGAAGTCCTGGATTTCCTTTTCGCTACCCGGTTCCTGCCCGGCAAACTGGTTGCACGGCAGGCCAAGCACATTGAAGCCCTTGTCCTTGTAGATCTGGTAGAGGTTCTCCAGGGCCTTGTATTGCGGCGTCAGGCCACATTTGGAGGCAACGTTGACCACCAGCACCACTTGGCCCTTGAAGGGTGCGAGGGGCAGCTCTCCGCCGTTCAGCGCTTCCAGTTTCAGGTCGTGAAATGCACTCATGATGAAATCCCCTCTCAGGTTCCCGGTTGCCGTGCAGGCGAATTCCGCCCACTAAAAAGGCGCTCGTCCAAACCGTTCACCTCCCGTAGGAAGGCAAATCGGCTTGCCCGAGCGCCTGGCGACTTTCTGAGCTTAGCGCAGAAAATCAGTGGTGATGGCCACCTTCACCGTGGATGTGACGGTGAGCGATTTCTTCGTCGCTGGCGTCACGCACGTTGACAACCTTGACCTGGAAGGTCAGACGCTGACCGGCCAGCGGGTGGTTGCCATCAACGGTGACGTCGTCGCCGTCGATGTCGCGGATGGTGACGATCTGCATCTGGCCGTCCGGCGCCGAAGCGTGGAACTGCATGCCTACTTCCAGCTCGTCGACACCTTCGAACAGGCTACGGTTCAGGGTGCTGACCAGTTCGGCCAGGTACTCGCCGTAGGCCTCTTCAGGTTCAATGGAAACGTTCAGTTCGTCGCCAGC
The DNA here is from genome assembly GCF_030418155.1 of Pseudomonas sp. 2,4-D. Lineage (NCBI taxonomy): Bacteria > Pseudomonadati > Pseudomonadota > Gammaproteobacteria > Pseudomonadales > Pseudomonadaceae > Pseudomonas > Pseudomonas sp. 2,4-D. Next base: position 27,644 of record NZ_JAUHUI010000031.1, on the reverse strand, counting down.
CTGTTTGCCTTCCAGGGCTTTTTCCAGGCCCGGGATGATGTTGCCGGCACCGTGCAGGTAAACCAGCGGCGCGCCACCGGCGGAGCTGTCGATGGTCTCCCCGGCGTCGTTGGTCAGGGTATAGTCGATGGAGACAGCCTTGTTGGCGGCGATCAGCATGGGGCAAGACCTTTTGCAAAAGAATGTAGAGCGGACAAGTGTAACCTTGCCATCGTCCGATTGCGAACGCGGTGCAGACGAGCAACGGCCCATCAGTCGGATCAACGGCTTTCATCAGGACGAAGAAGGCCACTGGGTGGCGGAACTTTCGTGCGGCCATACCCAGCACCTGCGCCACCAGCCGCCGTGGCAGGAACGCCCCTGGGTGCTCGACCCGGCACAACGTGCGCAACACATCGGCCAACCTTTCGCTTGCGGCTGGTGCGCACAAGGGGCCGATAGCGCTACCCTTGACCGTTAATTTCTTGCACCGCTTATTTCGAGAAGCACGCATGCAGACATTTTTCATTGCGCCGACCGACTTTGGTGTCGGCCTGACTTCGATCAGCCTGGGCCTGGTGCGCACCTTGGAGCGTGCCGGCCTGAAGGTCGGCTTCTTCAAGCCTATCGCCCAGCCCCACCCGGGTGACACCGGCCCCGAGCGCTCCACCGAACTGGTCGCCCGCACCCACGGCATCAAGCCACCGGTCCCACTGAGCCTGGCCCACGTCGAGCGCATGCTCGGCGATGGCCAGCTGGACGAGCTGCTCGAAGAAATCATCCGCCTCTACCAGCAAGCCTGCGTCGGCAATGACGTGGTTGTGGTCGAGGGAATGGTGCCCACGCGCCACGCCAGCTACGCGGCGCGGGTCAACCTGCACCTGGCCAAGAGCCTGGATGCCGAAGTAATCCTGGTATCGGCCCCGGAAAACGAAGTGCTCAGCGAGCTGTCTGGGCGGGTCGAACTGCAGGCCCAACTGTTTGGCGGCCCACGCGACCCGAAAGTGCTCGGGGTGATCCTCAACAAGGTGCGTACCGACGAGAGCATGGCGGACTTCGCCACCCGCCTGCGCGAGCACTCGCCATTGCTGCGCGGTAGTGACTTCCGCCTGCTTGGCTGCATCCCCTACCAGCCAGAGCTGAACGCCCCGCGGACCCGCGATGTGGCCGAGCTGCTCGGCGCCCAGGTGCTCAATGCCGGCGATTACGAGCAGCGGCGCATGAGCAAGATCATCATCTGTGCACGCACGGTGGCCAACACGGTCCCGCTACTGACCTCGGGCACCCTGGTGGTAACCCCGGGCGACCGCGACGACATCATCCTCGCTGTCAGCCTGGCAGCGATCAATGGCGTACCCCTGGCCGGCTTGCTGCTGACCAGCGACAGCAAGCCTGACGTGCGTATCCTCGGCCTGTGCCGCGGTGCCCTGCAGGCCGGCCTGCCGATCCTTTCGGTCAGCACCGGCTCGTACGACACCGCCAACCAGCTCAACTCGCTGAACCGCGAAATCCCGGTGGACGACCGCGAGCGTGCCGAGTTCATCACCGACTTCGTCGCCAGCCACCTCGACGCGGCCTGGCTGCACCAACGCTGCGGCACGCCACGCGAACTGCGCCTGTCGCCGGCAGTGTTCCGCTACCAGCTGATCCAGCGTGCGCAGCAGGCCAACAAGCGCATCGTCCTGCCAGAAGGCGCCGAGCCACTGCTGGTGCAGGCTGCAGCCATCTGCCAAGCCCGCGGCATCGCCCGCTGCGTGCTGCTGGCCAAACCCGAAGACGTCGACGCCGTGGCCCGTGCCCAGGGCATCACATTGCCGCCGGGGCTGGAGATTCTCGACCCCGAACTGATTCGCGGGCGCTACGTGGAACCCATGGTCGAGCTGCGCAAAAGCAAGAACCTCAACGCACCGATGGCCGAGCAGCAACTGGAAGACCCCGTGGTGATCGGCACCATGATGCTGGCCCTGGACGAAGTGGACGGCCTGGTCTCGGGCCTGGTGCACTCCACGGCCAACACCATCCGCCCGGCCCTGCAGCTGATCAAGACCGCACCCGGCTCGAGCCTGGTCTCATCGGTGTTCTTCATGCTGTTCCCCGAGCAGGTGCTGGTGTACGGCGACTGCGTGATGAACCCGCACCCAAGCGCTGCCGAGCTGGCGGAGATTGCCCAACAGAGTGCTGCCTCGGCGCAGGCCTTCGGCATCGCGCCACGGGTGGCGATGATCAGTTATTCAAGCGATTCGGCCAGCGATGAAGAAGTCGAGAAAGTGCGCGAAGCGACACGCCTGGCACAGGACGCGGCGCAGGAGCTACTGATCGATGGGCCGTTGCAGTATGACGCAGCGGCCAACCCGGCGATCGCCCGAGAGCTGGCGCCGGCTAGCCCGGTGGCCGGGCGGGCCACGGTGTTCGTGTTCCCCGACCTGAATACCGGCAATACCACGCACAAGGCGGTGCAGCGCAGTGCCGACGGGGTCAGCCTGGGGCCGATGCTGCAGGGTTTGCGCAAGCCGGTGAACGACTTGCCTCGAGGGGCGCAGGTTGACGATATCGTGCATACCATTGCCCTGACGGCGATTCAGGCCAGCGTGGCGCGCTAAAAGCAGAGGCTTCTTTGCAAGCGTGAGGGAGCGGGACTGCCCGCTCCCTCAGAGCCGCAAAGCGGCCCTGAAATTCAATCAGGGATACTGCTGAACCTGACCTTGCTGCTCATACTGCTGACCCGGAATCGGCTTCAGGTTCACTTCCACACGGCGGTTCTGCGCACGACCATTGGCGTCAGCGTTGCTGGCGATCGGCTGGTCCGGGCCCATGCCACGTACAGAGATACGCGAGGCATCCACACCCTGCGAAGTCAGGTAGGTGCTGACCGCCTGCGCACGGCGCTGGGACAGGTCCATGTTGTGCTGGCGGCTGCCCGTGCTGTCGGTAAAGCCAACCACTTCGATGGTGTTCTGGTTGAACTGCTTGAACGAGCCAGCCAGGTTGTTCAGCGGCGAGTAGAAGCTTGGGGCGATGTTGGCAGAGTCGGTGGCGAAGGTGATGTTGCCCGGCATGATCAGCTTGATCTGGTCACCCTGACGCTGCACTTCCACACCCGTGTTGGCCATCTGTGCGCGCAGCTCGGCTTCCTGCTTGTCGGCGTAGTAGCCGTAACCTGCAGCGGCAGCACCCACTGCTGCGGCACCGATCAGGGCCCCCTTGCCACGGTTGTTGTGGTCGATGGCGGCACCCGCGATGGCACCGGCCAGCGCGCCCAAACCGCCATACTTGGCAGTCTTGCTCATCCCTGTGGAGCCCTGCGCCTGACCCTGGTTGTCGTAGGGGTTCTGGCCGGCACAGCCGGTCATCAGTGCAGCGGCGGTTGCGACGATAATCAGACGACGCATGGTGAACATGGACAAGCTCCTACTGAAATTCATAAATGCGGCAGATCCCAAGGGGTTCTATGCCAGCCTTGGATCGCATCGGCAACGAAAAATTCCATGAAAGTGCCTTCATGTGCCATCAGGCACGCACGAATGGGTTTTCACGCATCTCGTCGCCCAAACGGGTGTCGGGCCCGTGGCCGGTTACCACGATGGCCTCTTCGTCCAGCCGGTACAGCCGCTCCTTGATGGAACGCACGATTGCCCGCTGGTCGCCACCCCACAAATCGGTGCGGCCAATCCCACGGCGGAACAGGGTGTCACCGGCAATCAACAACTTGGCGTCGGCGAACCAGAAGCTCATCGAGCCCGGGGTATGGCCTGGCGTATGCAACGCCACACCGCAGCCGCAGGCCAGTTCTTCGTCATCGCCCAGCCAGCGGTCCGGTGCCGGTACCGGGGTGTAAGGTACGCCGAACATCTGACACTGCATCTCAAGGTTGTCCCACAACACCTGGTCGTCCTTGTGCAGGTGCAGCGTGGCACCCGTCAGCTCCTTGAGCTTGCCTGACGCGAGGAAGTGGTCGAAGTGCGCATGGGTGTGGATGATGCTCACCAGCGTCAGGCCGTGGACCTGCAGGCGAGCAAGGATCTTGTCCACATCACCACCCGGGTCGACGACAATGGCTTTCTTGGTCAGGGGGTCGCCGATCAGCGTGCAGTTGCACTGCAAAGGCCCGACGGGGAAGGTTTCGCGTAATAACTGGGGCTTTGCGGCTTCCATGGGTATTCCTTTATGATATTTGGCACAATTTTGTCACACTGAGATTAGAAATGGCGACCTTTCGCAAGCGCGGCCCATTCCAATGGCAAGTGCAAGTCAGACGTAAAGGATGGCCCCTGCAAAGCAAGACGTTCAATACCCAGGCAGAGGCAAAAACCTGGGCGACCATGATCGAGCGCGAAATGGACGCTGGCGTGTTCGTCAGCCGCAACGAAGCCGAAGCCACCTCCTTCTCCAGCGCACTGGAGTTGTATGCCAAGGAGGTGACCAGCAAGAAGCGCAGCAGCGCCTCAGAGCTGTCACGCATCCAGGCCATGCAACGCCACCCTCTCGCCCTTCGCTCGCTCGCCAGCATTCGTGGCTCAGACATGGCGACTTACCGGGACATGCGCCTCGAAGAGGGCCTGGCTCCCTCCACCGTGCGCCGCGAGCTGGCCCTGATCTCTCACGTTTTCACCATAGCCCGCAAAGAGTGGCGTATGGAGTCGCTAAGCAACCCCGTCGAACTGATCCGCCAACCGAGCGTTGATGACGCCCGCGAACGACGAATCCTCAGAGCAGACGTATGGACATGCAAAGACGGGAAGCTGATAAGCGAGCACTTGGATGAGCTGGAAATGATCTGCCGCCACTCGCGCTCGGCCGAGCTGCCGAAAATCGTCGCCTTCGCAGTGGAAACAGCAATGCGCCGTAGTGAGATAACCGGCCTGCTACGCGCCAACGTAGATCTGAAAAAGCGGACAGCCCTCCTCCCAATGACGAAAAATGGTTCTTCACGCGGCGTACCGCTATCCAGCCGAGCCGCAGCGATCATTGAAAACCAACCTAAATTAGAGGGCGGCCGAGTATTCAAAAGCCAGCCGGACACCATCACTAAGGCGTTCCTGGATGCTCTGAGTGGTGCTAGGAATGCTTATGAGTGGGGGCTTGAGCTGCATCTCAAATCCGGGGGACTAACGCCGGAGCAGGTTGCAGAGCAAACCGCCAGAGATCCATTCCTGCTCGACCTTCGGTTTCACGATCTACGCCATGAGGCTACCTCGCGCCTGGCTGAGATATTCCCACTGCATGAGCTGACCAAAATCACTGGCCACCAAGACACGAGAATGCTCATGCGCTATTACCATCCAAGGGCCGAAGATCTAGCCAAGAAGCTTGGATAGTCAAAACAACGTCTTCATAATCCTTTGGCCAACGGTTCGAATCCGTGCTGGATAACCATATAAATCAAAGATTTAAGCTCGTATCAATGATGGGCTTTTTCGTTTACGGCATTTTTAGCCCCCGCTTTAGTCTCCATTTCTTTTTGCTGCCGCCCCCCCCGGAAAACGGCGATCTTGGCTGGAAACTGATCGAAGGTGAGACCGGCGATCAGTACCAAGCCTTGGAACCAGACTCGCAAGCCGGATGCTGAGCAAGCGCCGTCCGCCTCGGATCTATTAGAGCAACCGTCAACCTCAAACCATCCCCATACTTTAGACCGATCACAGACCCAGAAGCCGTCGCCATCAACAGTAGAATTCTTCTGCTTGCGCATTCCCCCGCTGGGTGCATATACTTCCCCCACCCAGAAACTGTAGAGCTCTTCTGCATGAATCTTTCCAAGCTTGCCCATGTCCGTACAGCTGTTGTGTTCCGCAGCCAGCCGCCCCAAGAGCAGCAGAATGGCAATGTGCGTGCCTTGGCGATCAGGGACTTGGTCGCAAGCAAGCCGCTTCAATGGAATGAACTACCGCGGATCCTCCTAGATGAAGGGCACCTCTCCCATTGCCTGCAACCAGGTGACGTCGTAATACCTTCGCGGGGCGACTACTACAAAGCGTGGCTTTTTGAGGGCGCTAGCGAGCCCGTGTTTCCCCTAGGGCAATTGAACGTGATCACGCCAGGGCCGCAACTGGATGCTCGCTACCTCGTTTGGCACCTCAACCAGAAATCGACGCAGGCCAGGATTGGCTTGATGCTGACCGGCACTAGTATCAAGGCACTCACAAAGGCTGCGCTGCTTACTCTGGAAGTGGAGATACCTCCCCTGCTCAAGCAGAAGCAGATCTCAGAGTTGGATCACACCAAGCAGCAAATTGTCGCCATCCGGCATCGCTTGAGCGAGTTGGATCAGGCAGAGATCGCCCACGTGACAAAGCAGCTTTTGCAAGACGGAGGCCGTCATGTCTGATCTGCAAATGCTGAATGCCATTAACGCAGCCATATCGAGCGTGTTGAGCGTCTTCCGAGGGGTTTGTGACCCTCATGACAGCGCAGAGTTTTCTATGGCAATGCTCATGCTCAAGTACCTCGCCGACACGGGCCTAGAAGACTCTCCTGAGAACAAGAAACTTCCTAGTGGAGTGCACTATTTCGTACCCGAAAAGGCGAACTTCTACGGCTTGCATGCAGCGAGAAATCAGCCTGGCAATGGGGCACGTATTGATAAAGCTCTCGAACTGATCGAAGCCTCCAACAGTGGGTTGGAAAAGATGTTTCTGTTCGTCTCATTCGACTCGCCCAGGCTCGGTAGCGCAGACCAGAAAGACCGCATCCTTTGGCGGTTGCTTGAGGCATTCAACACCCCAGCACTCGACTTTCGCGTGGGCCGTGGTGGCATACAGATCGCCGCTGCAGCTGCGTCTGAAGCCATTCTCAGACATACCGGAGAAGCTAGCGGTAAACGTGGCGGTGAGTACTTAACGCCACCTGAGCTTTCGCAGTTGATCGCCCGTCTGATGCAGCCAACGGAGGGGGAGAAAATCTATGATCCCTTCTGTGGCGCTGCCTGGACCCTGACCGCCTGCAATCAATTTGCGCGCCAGAATTCGAGTGGTAGAGGCTGCTTGTTGTACGGCCAGGACGCGAACGGCAACACATTGGGCCTAGCCAAGATGAACTTGCTCCTTCATGGCGAAACAGACTGCTTGCTCGCTTGGGGAGATACCCTACGCAACCCTAGTCTTCTCGACGCGGATAGCCAGTTGAGTCGGTTCGACGTTGTCGTGTCTCATCCGCCTTTCTCGCTACGCGAATGGGGGCATGAATGGGCAGAGAATGATCCATTTGGCCGCTACTGGCGCGGCATTCCCCCTCGGGCATCAGGCGACTTCGCGTGCATTAGTCACATGATTGCGAGCCTTGCGCCTGAGCGCGGTCGCATGGCTGTGATTGTCTCTCTCGGCGTTCTGTTCCGGGGCGGTGCAGAGCGCCAAATTCGGGAGCACCTTGTTAAGGAAAACCTAATTGATGCGGTAATTGCCCTACCGCCCAAGATGCTCGCCAACACAGGCATTCAGACGGCGATTCTGGTACTGCGTAGGAAAAAGGCAGATGACGGAATCTTGTTTATTGATGCCAGCCGTAGCTACCAGCAAGGGAAGATTCTGAACGTCTTGCGCGAGCCAGATCTGGATCAGATCGAAACGACCTACCAGGCTCGGATAGATGTCGACCAATATTCGAAGCTGGCCTCTCAGACTGAGGTAGCTGGCAACGACTACAACCTCTCAGTCGCGCGCTACGTAGAGATTCTTGAGGAAGAAGAAGAACTTGATCTTGCGAGTTTGAGGGCTGAGCGCGCCACACTCAAATCTGAGTTGAAGCGCCTGGAAGAAAAGCTAGCGATCCTGCTGAAGGAGGCCGGCCATGCTTAGAGCACAGCGCTGCCACGACCACTTCCACTTGTGTGTATCTCGACGCCTGATCTCCATCCAAACCTGGCCTCACGAACCATCTAGCCCAAGCGCCTGCGAGGCAAATACAACAAGCATGATCGATCAGAACCTCACCAATACAGCCGCGATTCAAACGTGCACTCAGACCCCGTCAGAGCTGTCCCTGGGCAACAATCGCAGCTTCTTCGGTGCTGCCGACGGTGCTGTGGAAGAAGTAGGCGAAAGGAAGTAGCTAATGACGGGATACCTCAAACCCTGGATGAGCTTCGAAGACCAGCTGAACCAGCTAATCCAGCGGGGCATGACCATCACCGACCGAGCGCTGGCACTGGAATGCCTTAGCCGAATAGGCTATTACCGGCTGAGTGGGTACTGGTATGCCTTCAGAGAGCGAAACGACGTGGTTATGCTCGATGGAGGAAAGAAACCGAGCAAGCTGAAGGTGACGAAAGTCCTCACGGACGATTTCAAGCCGGGCGCCACTTTCCAAAATGCCGTGGACCTTTACGTCTTCGATAAACAACTGCGCCTCCTAGCAATGGATGCTCTGGAGCGAATCGAAATCGGTTTGAGGGTAGATATTACCCACGGCCTCGGCGGCCTGGATCCGTTCGCCTACATGCAACCTGGCCTGCTCCATAAGGACTTTTGCGGGAGGATCCTTGCGAGTACGGGAATCAGCCGTCATCAAGATTGGCTGACCCGCCATAACCAGCTGATCTCCCGCTCCAAAGAGGACTTCATTCAGCACTGCAAAGCAAAGTACGGACTTCCACTACCGCTATGGATTGTTGCGGAGGTTTGGGACTTTGGCACGATGTCCACTCTGTTCAGCGGGATGCGAGAAGCCGACCAAGATGCAATCTCGGCAAAGTACGGCATCTCAAACGGGCGAACCTTTGCGTCCTGGCTGCGAAGCCTTAACTACCTTCGCAACGTCTGCGCTCACCACAGCCGGCTATGGAATAGAAACATTATCGACCAGCCGAAACTGCCGCCGGTGGGAGAGGTCCCCTGGGTCGCTCCCTTTGTAGGGAACGCACATGCCCTGGCACGGTGCTACCTGCTACTTTGCATAACGCGCCATCTGTTGCGAACGGTAAATCCTCGTTCCACTTGGCCGCAGCGGATGAAGCAGCACCTGCAGCAGTTCCCACAGTTGTCCCACTTGGGGCTCAACCATGCTGGTATGGGGACGCACCAAGGCTGGGACACCGATTGGTGAAAATTTCAGGCAATAAAAAACCCCTCAGCAGCTTCATCACCAAAGTGAGTCAACCGAGAGGGGCCGTGTTGGGTTCAATACTAGAGATCGAGTTAGGTGACGTCAACTCCATTGACAGCCTACCAAATCGATTGCGCCCCAAAGCGTAGCGGCTTTGCGCGAGTGGTAAGACGACCTAGAGGCTTATGCTAGAGCTGCTTCCAGGAAAGAAAAATGTGGTCGCAGACTAGCCCAGGTTGCGCTAAGTCCGGGTGTTGGGTTGCGCCCAGTGGACTGGGCGACTCCGCACCAGCCTTGGGCATGATCAGTTCGCGACTACAGCCACGTTGCTCCATCTGTGACGCCAGGGAGAACACGCATGGAATGCTTCCATATCGACGAGAGTGGTTACACCGGGTTCGATTTACTCAACCCTGAACAGCGCTTTCAGGGTGCCACCGCCGTGGCCATTACCGATGACGAGGCGGCGCGGCTGATTCGCAATCATTTCCCCAAGCTGCAGGCGCCGGAGCTCAAGTACCACGCGCTGGCAAAGCGGCCTGGCTATCGGCAACCCCTGCTAGACCTGCAGCGGGCCGTGCTAGCACAGCAGAAATGCGTAACCTACATCTGCGACAAGCGCTACCTGCTGCTGCTCATGTTCATGGACTACGCAGTCGAGCCGTTCTACTACGAGCGTGGAATGGACTTCTACCAAGACGGCCAGAACTATGCACTGGCTTCGCTGTTGTACACAGTCGGCCCCACCTTGCTAGGCAAAGAGGGCTTCGATGCAATGCTCGCAGCCTTCCAGCAGGCTATCAAATCGAAGACTCCACAAGCCCTGGAGGCGTTGGTTAGGGCAGTCAGAGAACTGGACTGGCAGCAATTACCCGAAGCGCTCGGCCCGCTCGCACTAGCGGCACCTGAATGCCTGTCTGCGATTGCCACACCGGGCGTTTCGACCGACGCGGCGATGGTGGTACTTCAATCTCTTATCAGCCGGATGGAGGTGATGGCGGCGGGACCGTACCGAGTCGAGCACGACCAATCGAAGAACCTACTCACGTACCACGAGCTTCTGCAGCGCTATATCGACCACCAAGATGAGGTCGAATTCAGGCAGACGCAGATCGCGGGCATCCGCTTTCCGCTCAAACTGTCTTCCGTGACCCAGGTCGATTCGAAGACCAGCCCCGCCGTCCAGATCGCTGACGTCATGATCGGGGCTGCCATCGAGGCAGCAAACGGATTGACCGGCCGGCGCACGCCCCTGCTAGACCCAGAGGCCGTGATGTCGCTCTACGCAGAGGATCAATTTATCCACATGTTGCCGTCGATCAACTTCGATGAACAGAAACGATTCCGTGAGGGGACTCAGGCGGCGGAAATGATCGATTACTTCGCCAAACACTTTGGCACCAAAACTTCCTAAGGCGCATACCATCACAGGAGCACCCAATGGCAAGAATCAGGAAAATCGAGATCGCCAACTTTCGCAGCATTCAGCGGTTGGTTTGGTGCCCGACGCCCGGTATCAACTGCTTGATCGGCCCGGGCGACAGTGGCAAGTCCACTGTGTTGGACGCAATCGACCTATGTTTGGGTGCTAGGCGAAATATCCAGATATCCGACGCCGACTTCTTCGGTCTGGACATCACGAACTCGATCAGCATCACGCTAACGCTGGGCGACCTCGACGACAGCATGAGGACGCTAGAGAGCTTCGGTGCCTTTCTCCGCGGCTACCACACCTCCACTGGTGTCGTCGAAGACGAGCCCTCCGCTGGCGCGGAGGTTGTGCTCTGCCTGAACCTGGAGGTTGCCAGTGACCTGGAGCCGTCTTGGACCCTCATCTCCAGCCGCGCCGCCCAGCAGGGCCTGGTGAAGTCACTAGCGTGGAAAGATCGCGTGGCGCTAGCGCCCACTCGGATCGGGGCTCTTGCGGACTACAACCTGAGTTGGCAACGGGGCTCGGTTCTGAACCGCATCTCGGAGGAGCGGGCCGATGCCTCGGCAGCTCTGGTCAAGGCAGCACGGGATGCGCGATCCACCTTTGGCGACCAGGCCGAACAGCAGTTGGGCGAGGCGTTGGGTATCGTCGCTATGACCGCCCAGGAACTGGGCGTCCACATCGGCGCGAAGGCCAGAGCGCTACTCGATTCGCATTCCGTGTCGTTCGGCGGCGGCACCATTTCCCTGCACAACGAGGGCGGTATTCCGCTTCGCAGCTTGGGGGTCGGTTCCACCCGTCTGTTAGTCGCTGGACTGCAGCGCAAGGCGGCCAGTCAGGCGTCGATCGTGCTGTCGGATGAGCTGGAATACGGCCTGGAGCCGCACCGCATCGCGCGGTTCCTAGGCTCCCTCGGTGCGAAGGAGGCGGCTCCGCTGCAGGTATTCCTAACCACGCATTCGCCTGTGGCACTCAGAGAACTCTCGGGGAGTCAACTCTTCGTGCTGCGCAGCGCCCCCCACGGCCACGAGGCTCGGGTGGTCGGGACCGACAATGACATCCAGAGCACCATTCGCCTGTACCCCGAGGCTTTCCTGGCACGTTCTGTGATCGTGTGTGAGGGAGCAAGCGAGATCGGGCTCCTTCGAGGCCTGGATCTGCACCGAATAGAACAGGGAGGCGTGTCCTTGGCGGCGCAGGGCGTTGCCATGGTCGACTGCGGTGGCGGCGATGCAGATCGTCCATACGCGCGCGCAGCGGTTTTCCAGTCCTTGGGCTACCGGGTCATGGTCGTGCGCGATGACGACAAACAGCCCACGGCCGCCATCGAACTGGCATTCCGTCAGGGCGGCGGTGCCGTCGTTGCCTACCGCGCAGGCAGGGCGTTAGAGGACGAGTTGTTCGGCAGTCTCACGCCAGTGGCCTGCCAGAAGCTGATCAACTACGCATATGAGCTACATGGCGACCTGATTCACGAGCACCTTCGGACGGTCTCGAACAACACGCTCACCATCCAAGCCGTCTGGGACGAGATTCAGAATACCAACGCGCTTTCGGTGCCAAGCCGAACCCTACTCGGGCAGGCGGCACGCATCCGTAAGGCTGGCTGGTTCAAATCCATCTCCTGGATGGAGGACGTGGCGAGAACCATCGTGGCGCCTGACCTACCTCTGTGCGACCCAGGCTTCAACGCATTGATGACCCAGGTATCAGGGTGGGCTGCTCATGGGCCCCGTTGAGATCGACCTGCGTGCGATCACCCGCGGCACGGTCACGGCACCGGCCGGCTGCGGTAAGACGCAATTGATCGCCCACGCGCTGGCCGGCCACCGAGGCAGCAAACCCATTCTCGTGCTCACGCACACGAACGCCGGTGTGGCAGCCCTACGCGGCAGGCTCGATCGAGCAGGCGTGCCGCACAGTGCCTATCGATTGAGCACGATCGACGGCTGGGCCATCCGCTTGATCGCGAGCTTTCCGGGCCGTAGCGGCCACAACCCCGACATCCTGCGGCTCGCCACACCGGCTCGCGACTACCCGGCGATCCGAGAGGCGGCCTGGAGGTTGCTGCAGACCGGACACGTCAGCGAGGTGCTGAAAGCGTCCTATACGCAACTCATCGTCGATGAATACCAAGACTGCTCGGTGCCCCAGCACTACATCGTCTACTTCCTCTCGCTGATCCTGCCAACCTGCGTGCTCGGCGACCCGATGCAGGCCATCTTCGGGTTTCGCGGCAATGCCCTGGCTGATTGGAACCAGCAGGTGTGCGCGCACTTCCCGGTCGTGGCCGAGCTGGCTACGCCCTGGCGATGGCGCAATGCAGGCTCTGAAGCGCTCGGGCTGTGGCTGCTAGAAGCCCGGCGCTTGCTAGCCGCCGGGCAACAGGTAGACCTGCGTAGCGGACCGGCAGGACATGTGACGTGGATTCAAGTCACACCACCCAACGATCACGCACAGCGGCTAGTTGCAGCTCGGACGCCATCGCCCACACCTGACGGCTGCGTGCTGCTAATCGCCGACAGCCGCAACCGTGCGATCCAACATAATTTCGCGAGCCATACTCCGGGAGCGTCGACAGTCGAGGCCGTTGACCTGCAAGACCTCATTGCCTTCGGTAGCAGCTTCGACGTGGCTTCGCCGGATGCCCTGGGACAGCTCCTGACACTGGCGCAGGGCGTCATGACCAACGTAGGTGTACCCGAGCTCACACGGCGTCTGGATTCGTTAGCGCGAGGAACCGCCAGGAATCCGCCGTCCGAAGCGGAGAGCAGCGCCTTGGCATTCCTGCGCGCACCGTCTATTGCTGCCGCCGCTACGCTGTTGTCGGACCTGCGCGGCATGCCGAATGTACGCGTACACCGGCCCGCCATTCTCTACGGCGCGCTCAAGGCATTGCGAGAGGCCGCGCCAGGAACCGTACCGCTGGCGGAGACCGCCAGGCGTGTGCGGGAAGAAAAACGACTGTTGGGCCGACCGCTGCCCAAGCGTGCAGTGGGCAGCACTCTACTACTTAAGGGGCTGGAAGCGGAGGTGGCCGTGGTGCTGAACACAGAGGGCATGAGCGCACAGCACCTATACGTGGCCATGACCCGCGGATCGATGAAGCTGGTGGTGTGTAGTCCCAATGCCATGGTTGGATAGTTCAGAGATCTGGAATGACAACAGAGAAGCAGTTCGGAGAACAGAGCACGAAGGAGACGCCTGTCCGTATCGTCAAACTACCGATGGACAAGAAGAGCTTGCTTAGACACACGATGGCAGCTTTGGCCACTCTCTGCCGGCCACCTCTTCGGCGTGTCTTGGTCAAGTCGAATGCCTGCAGTGGCCATCCATGTACGCGTGTTCACGCTTGAGTGATTGCTAAGCTTATCCACAACTGCTGATGCAAAATCAGCAATCCGCCCTGGGTCAATTTTCAATCGGCAGGGTGGATCAGTTTTCAATCAGCGCCAACAGTCGGTGCTGCTTGCTCAAATCATTATCATTTGGAGGGCTTTGAATGGCGATCGACAAATACTGGGAAGACAAATTCGACCCTGATGATTTTGATGATTACAAAATGGCTTGGGTCGAAAAGGAGCGGCTCAGGCAGGAAAACTCTGAAAACGGTTGGATTTACGTCGGAATGGATAGCCGCTCTGATGATCGAGCAAAGGTCGGCCTAACGAAGAATGGGCTAGCGACAAGGGCCAGCAGCAGCCATAACCCAGACTACATGCCCTATTGTGGTTTCAAAATCAAAGAGGGGGTTAGCCGCGAAGCGATTCGTAGGATCGAGGCCGAAACTATCTGCGAGCTTGAGCGGCGGTTCGCGCGCATCAAACACAAGGGCTCAGGTAAAGTTTCTGAGTGGTTTATGGCCTCGCCGGGTGAGCTTAGGGAAGCTTGCAATGAATTCCTCTCTAACCATCACAGCTCTTTCATGGATGGCTATCACTGCTTTGATCGCGATATGTATGTCGTCAAATCGTGGGAAAATGATAGGGTGCTTCGAGGCGGCGAGAACAAGCCATATGAGGCAAGCGATCTCAGTAATCCCCCGGTAGCCTTTGAGTGTTACATGCCTGGAGGGTGCGGGGCAGCTGATTGTGACTGCTTTGAATAGCTTCAAGAAAGGGCTAGTGATTTGGCCCATTCTCGCGGGTGATCCGTGTGGCAGGCCTGGGCGTTTGAGCGACCTCAACACACGAGCACAATGCACGCATCTACTCGTCAAGCCAGTAGACGTAGTTGAACAGAGCGTCTACCTCAGAGAGATTTTCCAACTCTAATTGAGTTTGAACCTCCCTGGCGTCTCGGCAGAATTGCTCGTAAAGCTCGGGGGTAACATTGGTTTTCAACGGCCGCAGGGGATATTGATCGTAACCGGCGACTATCAACCCGCTCACCGCATTCTGGTTCATCACCGCATATCGCTTGTTGTCCAAGGCATGGAGGATCTCCGTCAGGACATTAATACCCGCTCGATCAATACCCACGAAGTGCCTGTGCAATAACTCAAATGCTTGGGCGGGTGTTGCGCGGTTCAGCTCCAAGACCTCTGCAAGGGCGCAGATGAAGATACTTGAGTTCTGCGACACGATACGCTTCCCGCGATGCAGTCCTCCGGAATGAAAGCATTCGATCAGGCCTTCGTAAGTTTCGAGAAAATTATCGCGGGTGACCTTACCTAATCCAGCGATATCTTTGATTCGCCGCCTCGCCATGAGCCGATCCCTAGCACGGTAAGTTTGTTGGGCCGCAAACCCATAAGGCGAATCGTCAGCCTGCATGTCAGCCAGCCGGTCAGTCAACACCTCCAAGCTGTGCAAGTCACCGCGGCTGATTTTTTCCGCACGTCGACTTGCCATTTTCCGCCAAGCCTCGTGAACGGCATGGAGTTTTGCATACCCATCAATGCGCGCCGTCGTTGCACGAGTGAGCGCGCCCTCTTCGATCAAGCCACCAAAGTGCTCTTGGACAGATGCCATCAATGCACCGTCGCGATCATTGACGACGACCGATGCCTCGTAGTTGTTGGAGAAGCCACCAGCAGTCAGGTTGGCGGAGCCGACGATTACTCTGTGACCTCCAGGCTCGCGCACTGCGTAGATCTTGGGATGGAAGGTTTCTTCCGCTGAACTCAGGTAGAGCTCAAGTTTGTTCTGGGAATTCTTTTCCACCTTGAACAGCTCATACAGCATCGCGGGATCGGTCACAAACAGACTCAGGCCAACCGCCACCCGAGCTGTCATCCCGCGAGCAATCGCCTGCTTAAGAGGCTCTAGGATAGCCTCGCTCGCGGAAGACTTAGCAAACGCAACCATGCACTCCAAGTGTTCAGCATTAGCTAGTAGCCCGATGATCTCGTCGCCATGGCCTGAGTCATAGCCATTCAATAACAGCTTCAATCCTTGTGCCATTTTATCGCTCACAGTTTTTGCCACAGACGTGGCGTTATCGAAAATGACGATCTTTTGATTGCCCAGATGGAGACGCTCACGAAAAGCCTTCAGTCTAGCCGTGGACTCAAACTGCCCCAGCGAGACACACCGCGAAATGACTCGCTTTGCTGCAAGGCTGCGCTGCGGCGATCGCCAAGGTCGACCAGCGCATCAAGCACCTGCAGCAGCTTACGAGCCAGGGGGGCGGGCAGCGGATGCAAGCGATCAGCATGCGCCTGCACGAGAGCAGCAATCGCGGCCGGTATCGAGCTACCCTTCCAGCCCGTGGGCAATCGTCCATCAACGATCTGTGCGAGCACCTGGTCAGCGAACATATCGACCGGGTAGGCAGCGCCGGCACGTTCACATAGCGTGACGAACCGACACGCGACGTAGGGATTCCAACCAGCGGCACGCACCATACGGTCGATCAATGGCATGACATGGGAAACGTCGCCCCAATTGCCGTTGGCAAAGCGCGCAGCCCCAGAGGCGTGCTCCACAATCACGAAGAGTAGTGACTTGATCAGCTTCGGGAGGTCGAATCCACCGATGCGCCCATCGTTATACCGCGAGCGTCGCAGGTCATCGCTCTCTAGCGTTCGTTCGAGCACGACCTGCAGTAACTGTAGCGTGTCATCCCGGATCTCCAGCGCATCAAGAACTTCACTACAAACCAGCGATACAGTGAATGGGGCGAGCAGCCGCATTGCAATCTCATCGGGCTGCTCAAGGATCGGCCGTAGAAGTCTCCGCAAGGTCTCGTCGCCAGGAAGATGGGGTACAACGCTTGCCAACATCCTTCCCAACTGATCCTTCCACTCATAGAGGTTTCCGTCGCCACGCTCGCGCCCCCGGCGCCGTTCGGTTCGCCATGCCGGATTGATCGTGTCTAGCGTCCAGCTGACAAACGCCTCAAGAGCATCTACATAATGCGCTCGATACGAGCTCGCCATAACAGCCCCCACCGGGACGTTCTTTAGGACATTCGCGGCGTATTGGCCATCCCAAAGATCATCGGTGCTTGCCCAACCGTCTTCTTCGTCCTCATCAAAAACCGACAAACTCTCGGCATCCGAGGCGATCTGCTGCCAAGAAGGCAGGGGGCGTATCCAAACAGGCAATGGCCCTTGCCCCCTGTACTCATCGAGCGCAGCTGCTAATGCAATGACTCGGCGATCTGTTTCCATTTGCCGCCTCGCATCGGTGTCGAGTCGGTACATGTCTCGCCTGCCTACGAGTTGTGCCAACCGCAGCCCGAGGTTCATACCGCACCAGGCAAAGCGTGCATCGCACTCCCAGCAGCTGGCGACTTCTTCGAGCGCAACTAAGGAGATCGAGTCGAGGGGATGGGTGATGAGACGATAGAGCTCCTCGCGGTCACCAGGATATTCGCTCCCCGACTTAATACGCGCGGCCAATGCACGCACCACAAAGATCTTCGGGTGCCAAGGAATCACGGATCTGGCAAATATGTCGTCGGCCTCCTCCTCACGCATGAGGCAGAAACTCTCTATCGTGGAGTCAGCCCAAGCCCTATGCTCGCCCGCATCGGAAAAGCAGATTACGGCCGCAGCCGTTCCTGCGATTGCGCCTTCGGTCAGCCCGCTGCCTGGCATCAGCGAAATTGACCGTCCTGCAGCAGCTGCTTCAGCCAGCTCCATGGCACGCTCGACCGCCTCATCCGCCGTGAATCCTACCGCCCATTGATGCGAGCTGAAGCACTTCTCCACCCACAGCCACAACTCCGTCTCGCGGCCCACCTGCGCATGGCGCTGCAGAGCCTCTTGCACTTCAGCAGCTTCATGCCGGGGACTGCTCATCGAAATCTGGACCGCGTCGCTGCGGCCGGGGATTGGCTCAACTTTGTAGTTTTCGATATGGCCCAGCTCAGACCAGAGTTCGGCCATACGCCGAAGCTCAGCCACGTGCTCGGGATCCTGCGCCTCTTCCTGAGAAGCGAACTCCAGCCTATTCGGGAAATCATCTAGTGCCTTACGACATGCATCCCGCAGCATCGCATCACCACCAAGAACGAAGAACGGCACCAGGTCGCGCAGCTCCAAAGCGCGCGATGACATCTGCATGTTGTCAGCAACAGCTTGTCGGTGCGTTGCATCAATGCTTCCCTTCTCAAAGCCGATAAGTCCGGCACTCTGCAATTGGTGCTCTTGAACCTTGCGCTGCAAGTCGAGCCGACACAGCCGAAGGCTGCTTATCAGTGCCAACGTAGTAGTCGAAGCTTCCTTGGCTCGCAGAGCGAGGTGTACTGCAATGCCCAGAACGCCAATACTGTTGTGCCCATCCAGGATCTGTTGCAACACATCTTCCAGCGGGCGACCGGCATCGAGCTGAGCGATGGCCCAACGCTCCAGCGCCATAAGCGCACATTCCACAACCTGCGGCCCACCATGGCCACGGAACCAAACGTAGTGCCGGTCACTTCCCCAAAATTCGTGCCTTCCCCACGGAAACTCCAGTACGAGCGGTAACGGTGTATTACTGTGATGCCAGTGCCTATGCAGCTGACTCCATGCCGTGGTGGCGTGGTTAACCAGATCGCGGATCAGCGCGAGCGCCACTTCTGGATCGCGCATCAGCAATGAATGGAACGGTTCGCGCAGAGGCGAGGCAGGGAAGTAGCCCTGATGATCAGCGCCGATCGATAACCGATCCCAATCGTGATGGGAGAACGAGTGCCCTAGGAAGGGGCTCGAAATCTCTAGCTCGTCGAATCGAGTCCGTTTCTCTGGTGGAATCGCCTCGATTTCTTTGCGCCGGCGGCTCTGCTGGATCGCTTCGCGGCGCCACCTTGCCATCGTGTCATCGGGCAGCTCCTCCAAAAACCATTGGCAGGCAACTCTCGCTAGTTGTGCCGGGTGTGTTTCTGCCAACACCGGCGCGTAGGTCATGAGCTCGCAGAACGCACTATCGGACCAGCGTTCAACTGTCTCAACCCTAGCAAGATAATCGGCCACCACATCCGGGTAGGCCCGTGCCGCGCGCAGGATCAACGCCCGCAGTTCAGTCTGTAGTTCTCGGGGCGCGCACGGCGCAGAATTGCTCGTCGGCTTGCTGTACCTGCCCCGGCGATCCACCTCTTCATCCTCAATCGCATTCAACCAGGCTGCACACTGCGTGACGATGCGCTGCGACACTGCGTTGGGATAGTCCGCGCAAGCGATCTGCCAAGTTTCGAACAGTGTGACGAGGTCGCTTAAGTATGCATCCGGGATCGAGTCGATCTCTTGGATGACCCACACCAGCAAGCGACGCCATGCCGCGAAGTCCGATGGCCACCCTAGCGAATCCGCAATACGAATGCGTGCGACAGCATCAAGTTCGCCCCCAAGGACTCCGGACAACACCATAGGATTGGGCGTTGTCTTCTCGGCCTGCATCCACACCAAGAGCTTCCCGAAGAGCTGATGGGTGTTGCCTGCCAATGTCGCAGCAAACATGTCGACGTGCTCAGCGAAGCGTGGACTGAACACAGGCGATATGAGCCAAGCACGCAACCACTGCGGCCGCACCTGAGCCTGCTCAAGCGCGCGGAGTTCGCGCGACCACTGATCAGGTATCAGATAAGTCGCCTGCGACAGCAGTTCTACCACCCGAGCCAAGGCAGGCGGTTCACCGGCCGCGGTCAGGGCCGCGATCCAATCATCCCCCTGATCCAGCAACAGGTGGAGAAACGACCATTCGAAGAATATGTCGTGACTGAACTGCGCTGTATGCCCCTTGCGCACCTGCTGCACCAGGCCGTCCTCCTCTAACGCCGGAAGTACCTCTTGCGTCGCAGATGAAAGGTCACGTATGCGGATATTGCGCCCCAAATCCGGCGCGCTGCGCTGTGCTAGCTCAATTAGCCCCCGCTGCCTCGCTAGCGCCTGGGGCACATGTGCGTCGTAGCCACCGCGAGCCCACCAAGCATCTACGAGATCCACCTCCGACTGAGGCGCGAATCCTGATGGATAGGCCGCCTGCGAGAATCCTCGTGCCAGCACAGCTGCAAAGAACGGGCGGCGTGCCAGTGTGCGTACACGCTCGTTTCCGCCAATAAGGAGGGGCTGCAACGCCGGTAGCGAATCCGCGAGCGATCTCGCCTCTTCGTCCGTCAGGTTCTCCACATCGACATAACCCACACCACTACTTGCGAGCAGCGCAGAAGGAACCCAGTTGCGCAGAGGCTCGATACCGGCATCGCGCGCAGTAGCGACAACGCGCCAATTAGAAAGCGTCGGATTCGTCAGAAGCTGGCCAAACAAGTCGGTCACAATAGATCGCTGTTCCGGCGCAATACGGTCCAGACCATCGATGAGCAGCAAGGCATGGCCGGTGGCCGCAATCTCTATGAGCAGCGGCTCGATCGAGGTTGTCGTTAAGCCTATCGCGCGAGCATGCTCCGACCAGCTGCGGCTAGAAAGCCGGTTAGCAGTGAGGAACAAGGTGGTTCCATCGGCGGCCAGCTCGTGCACGAGGTCGCGTAACAGAACTGTCTTTCCGGTGCCCGGAAGACCTTTGATCAGCGTCAGGCGGTGGGCCGCAATCTGATCACCGAGCTGGTCGCGTAGCACCTGACGAGTTAGGTGCGTCCCTCCTATGTCGTTGGCCTGTTGATCGAGCCAGTGGCGCGTGCTGTCGCGCAAAACCTGCATGTCGCCGGCAAACGCGGGGGCTCCCGTGAAACGCCAGCCAGCCAACGCGCGCACCAGCGATGCTCGGGTATGCACGGCGCTGCTACCCGCACCATCGCGAGCAATCTGGCGCAGCAGACCCCACAAATCATTTGCACGCGCCACTTGCCCCGGCGCAAGCGCACGCTGCAGGCTGACAATTGCCTCCGCTTCGTGCGTCGACCCGACGTGAAGGAAGTCAAATCGGATCAGTACCAAATGCGAAAAAAGGCGATACAGCTGATCGTCTGACAGAGGTGTGCCTGTGTTCAGAGCGATCATTCGAACCGCCGCGACTACAGCACGGTGAGTGGCCGAGGCACTCCCTTCATCGCCAAACCGATGTATGAAGGACGCGGTTGTATCGGAACCCCGCGCCCATTCACAAACGGTCACGAAAGCCCGGGATGTCTCTTCCGCCACAGCCCCCGTCACCACTCCAACGCGATCTATGTGCTCGCGAAAGTCAGGCTTCTGCAACGTTTGCCAACTGTGCAGGACAACATCTCGGAAGTCGGTGTTGGTCTCCGCCCCCGAGACAGTGAGCGAACGCTTGACCTGCAGCGATAAGCGCATGACGGTTCCGTCCGCCAAGGAGGCCGCATCGACAATTACGTCGTCGAGCGGCTCGCCAAAGTCAGCCTGCTGCTGTGCGACCCGCTGCACGACCCTCCCATCAAGGGCGGCTGCCGTTGTGTCACCGACCATGGCCACGAGGTACTGCGCCGTAACGGCGTCCTCGTAGGTAAATCCGGCACCACCAGTAAGTTCAGGCGAAGTCATGCTTGTCCGTGCCTCTTATCGTCTCGTCCTAAAAGCTTCCTCAAGCATGACTGCCTTCGGAAGCTCTCAACTCGCTAGGGTAAAGGAGTGATCTTGAATGAGCAGCGAACAATCTTATACGATCAATGTGGGCTAGATCGAAGCCTGCTGCCCACCTTGGCAAACCCGAATGGGACGATTCTCTTCTTACTTAATGCGTTTGGGATTCCCTGTGCGGATCTCGGCAGTGGGCACCGGCACTCCGCGAACAGAGGAGCCTCAACATGCAACGTATTTTCCTAGTTTCGCAAAAAGCCATCTCTCGCCTGAAGCAGCGTGCTCGTCGCATGAAGCGAGAAAAAGATATCCCGCATCACGAAGCCCTTGAGATCACAGCGAGAGCTGCTGGTTTTGATAACTGGCATCAAGCAGCCGAAGCTGCGGAGAAGTGCAAGCCAATTGAGGATGCCTACTACCACGGATATCTGCTGGCTTTCGACCCATCAGAAGTGCCTGACACAGAGGATAAGGACTCCCCTCTCAGGTGGGAGCCTTACGCCTTCGAGCTTCTGCAAGATCGACTGTTTGAAAACTATGCCAGTCAGCTTGACGAAGAAGATCCTGAGGAAAGACCGATTTCGGAGACGCTAGATCCGAGTGACCTCAAAGAGTACTTCAGCGATGACTGGGGCAGCATGTTCTTCTTCCGGCTGAAGCGCTCCGACCAGGTGGCGACGATCGAGCTACTCTTGTCGCTGGTGAGCAAGCATTCGTTCTGGCCTCCACACTTTGTCTTCTTCAAGGGAAAGCTGGTGAATACACCGGGAGCCTGACAGGAAAATGGGGTGGGTGCACGAGGTTCATGTCTTGGGCGAAGTGGCGTCTGTGAAATCGAGCGCCGCCCGCGCGGCGCTCGATCTCACAGGCGCCAAATACCTCAAGGCAGGAACAACCTGAACAACCCGCCCCCAAGCGCCCCGCCGTTGGAGATCTCGATCCGCCCGCGCACCCCGCCGCTTTCATGCAACGCTGCGATCCGCGCCGCAAAA
Organism: Pseudomonas sp. 2,4-D; assembly: GCF_030418155.1. Lineage (NCBI taxonomy): Bacteria > Pseudomonadati > Pseudomonadota > Gammaproteobacteria > Pseudomonadales > Pseudomonadaceae > Pseudomonas > Pseudomonas sp. 2,4-D. Next base: position 5,284 of record NZ_JAUHUI010000031.1, on the reverse strand, counting down.
TACAGCCCAAGGCCGGTACTGCCGCTGGTCGAGTCGATGCCCTGAATGTACTCCTCCTGGCGCTCGAGCATGTGCTTTGGATAACCCGGGCCGTCATCGTTGACGCAAATGGCCAACTGGTTGTCGGCCTCTTCGATGGTGATCAGCAAGGCGTGCCCGGCAAAGCGGGTGGCGTTGGTGATAACGTTGGCGATCACCGAGGCCACCAGTTCACGGTCGAAGAAACCCAGCGGGTTGTCGGTGTCGATACGCCAGGTGGCGAGTATGTCGTTGTGCTTGAGTACTTCCTCGTGCGCCGCAAGCTGAGCTTCGATGAAATCATCCAGCTCATGGTAATCCGGGCATACCGGCAACTGGTTCACACCCAGTTTGTATAAGCCCAGCAACTGCACCAGCATGCCGTTGAGGTGACGAAACTCATGCTCCATGATCCCCTGTTCGGCACCGCCGCGCAGCTCCTCGGGCAAGCGTTCCACCCACTGGCTGTGGGACTGGATCAGCGCCGACAACGAACTTTTGAGGTCGTGCACGGTGGAGGCGATCACCGTGGAAAAATCCAGCCCCTGATTCTCTTGATTCATGCGCCGAACACTCGGATGTGCAGTTTGCGGTAACGGTCGTAGCGATTGTCGCTGGCAGGGATACCGGCCACGCTGGTCAAGGCGTCGCGGCACTCCTGCATGATCGCAGGCTGAGGGTTGTCACCGCCGATGCGCAGCAGCGCCTGGGCGGTGTTGAGGGCGATACTGATGTTCTTCGGCTGTAAACCCAATGCCTTTCGGAACAGTTGCAACGCCTCGCCAAGCTGCCCTCCCTGGTAACTGCGCACACCCTGACGATTGAGGGTGACCGCTTCGGTAATGGCGTTGAGCACGCTGGGGTCATCCGTCAGCTTGCCCACTTTCTCCATGACCTTGGGGTCATCGCCATAACTTTCCACACAGCCCTTCAGCACGCCGATGGCAGCGGCGTCCTGCCCCATTGCCTGCAATTGCGCAGCGACGGTCAGGGCCGAATCGACAGAGAAGAACTGGTTCATCTTGTCCAGGCGCTGAATCGCCTGTTCTGTCAGTTTGCCGGCCGTTTCCGGGTCGCCGGCCTGCTGCAGGCTGGCAGCCTTCATCATCCGCGCACGCACCTGCAGGCCTTGGTCCTCGGGGTTTTCCTTGGCCACTTCGCTGAGCGTGGTGTTGATCTCGACCCGGGTACGGGCGTCCAGGCCGAAGCCTGCATTCTTGCTCATCAACGCCTGCACCAGGCCAAGGTTGTTTTCGGCATCTTTGTAGCGCGAACTCTGCCCCTGGTTCACCGCATGACGGAACGCCTTCGATGCGCTCTCGAAGTCTTCGTTCTCCAGCGCCAGCTTGCCCAGCGTCGACTGCCGACGCACCGACAAAGGCGACAGGCGCACGGCTTCTTCAAGCAAGTTCTGCGCGCGCCGGGTATCCCCCTGAGCCACCAGCACCTCGGCCATGCCATCGTAAAGGCCTGGCATGATCGGGAACGCCTTGAGCGCCTGCTCGTATACTCCCTGGGCCTGGGCATTCTGACCACGCTTGTGCATCAATGCGCCCAATGCGGCATATACCCACGGCTGCGGACGGCTGGCCAGGATGGCCTTGAGGAATTTTTCCAGTTCCTCGAAACGGTTGAGGTTGCGCAGGGCATCGGCCCGGTAGCGCAAGCACAAGGGTGCCAGGCGCGGATCCTTCTTGCACAGCTCGGCGCAGGCCGCCAGTACTTCGGCCGGACGGTTGCGGTCCAGCGCCTGCAGGATCGGCTTTAGCAACGTCTTGCGCTGGAACAGTTTCTCGACGCGCTGGGCAAGGCCAACCCGGTTGAACGGTTTGGTCAGGTAGGCATCGGGCTCGTGCTCGATGGCGCTAAGGACAATCGCCTGACTGCTCTCGGCAGTGACCATGATGAACACGCACTCATGGCTGATGTGCTTGTCGATGATCAGGTCTTCAAGCACCTGCTGCCCGTTCTTCTTGCCATCACCCAGATGGAAGTCCTGCAGGATGAAGTCATAGCGCTTCTGCGCGCACATGCGCAGCGCCTGCTCGCCGCTGTCAGCGGTGTCCACGTCGCGCACGCCCAACTCGCGCAGCATGGAACGGGTCGACGTACGAAAGTCGGTAAAGTCGTCGACGATCAGAAAGCTCTTTTGCCCGTACTGCAGCATCAACACGACCTGCCTTGGAATGATTGAAAAATCGCGCGAGGCGATGCCACCGATAGCTGTATCGGCAGCTGGTCGGGAAAGATGAGGGTAGAGCATTGTCGGCCAGAAATTATGGCGCCAGGCCATCACTTTAACGAGCAATGACTTACAGGGCCAGTATCACGCCAGCAACCCCAGGAATTTGGCCTTGGCCACCGCCTGGGTGCGCCGCTCCACGCCCAACTTGCTGTTGATATGGCTGGCGTGGGTCTTCACCGTGTGCAGGGAAATGAACAGCCGCTCGCTGATCTGTTGATTGGAACAGCCTTGGGCAATCAGTTCGAGCACAGCCATTTCGCGGCCACTCAGCGCTTCGCCGTTGCCCGTACTGGCGACTGGCACTGGCGGCAGGTGCTTGAGCAGTTCAGCCTGAACCGGGCAAGCGGCACCTGCCTGCAGTTGTTCATGAAGCCATTGCGGGTGTTTTTCCAGCAGGGGCTGCATCGGCTGCATCACGCCGCCATGCGCCGCTTCCAGCAAGCTTGGCAGCAACTGCGCGGCCTGCCCTTCCTTGCCTTCGTCCAACAGCAGGGAAAGCCATTGGCTCAGGGCGCTGACGGTGAGCATCATGCCGCCATTGGCCTGGCCGCGCTTTACCAGGCATGCCAGGCGTTGCACGGCATCGTCGCTACGCAACTGGATGCGATCGAGCGATGCCTGCTGCAACGCAATGTGCAATGGCAGCAGCGGATGGAACTCCGGTGCCGCCGCCGGCTGCTCGCCGCCATAGGTCTGGCCCAGGCGCTGCAGCCAGGACTCCGCCAGGTCGGTACGCCCCTGGGCCAGCCACAGTTCGCATTTGACCAGGGTAATCATGGCCAGGTAGTAGACCGGGGGCACATCCCAGATGTGCATCAAGCGCTCGGCCTCGGCCAGTTCGGCAAAGGCCTCGGCAAAGTGGCCTTCCCGGCCATCGAGCGTGGCAATCACGCAATGGCCGATGAGCACACTGATGTCCCGGCACGCTCGCGCCTCGCCCAGCCCTGCGCGCAAACGCGCGCGGCCCTGAGCTGGCTGCAAACGCGAGACCAGCAGGTAACCTTCGTAAAGCGTCAGCCGCGCACGCACGGCATACAGCCGCTGCGCCGAAAGCCCTTGCAGACGTTGCAGCCCCTGGCGCACTTCGTCCAGCGCGCGCAGCACCTCGCCACGGGCATGCAGCACCCGCGCCCGGTCGTAATGCGCCAGCGCCTCGAACAAGGGGTTACCGACCCGCTGGGCTAGCTCCAGGGCCTCGCGGTTCCAGCCTCGGGCCCGCCAGAAGTCGCCATCGGCAATGGCCAGGTTGGACAGCGTCGACAAACACACCAGCCGCTGGCCATAGCGCTTGCTCGGCAGGCTCTGCAGCGCTTCGCCGCAATAGGCCAGGGTGCGCTCGCGGTCGCCACGGCCACGGGCAATGACCCCACTGAGAGCCAGCCATTGGGCCAGCATCGACTTTTGCGCGGTCGCCGAAGGCGCGGGCAGAAAGCGACTGAGGTAGCCAGCCAGTTCCTCGGCAGCATCCAGCTGGCAAGCCAGCCCCAACGCCCAGCTGTACAGCACGATCAGCCGCGGCGTACTGATCAACAGACTGTCGGGCAGGTCCATCTTCCAGCGCAGCAACATGCCGACATTCTGCTCGGCCAGCAGTTGCTCCTCGGACAGACTTTGCACCAGGTCGGCGGCAACATCGAGGTGGCCGGCACGCAAAGCCTGCTCCACCGCCTCGTCCAGCAGGTCTTGAGCTTCAAACCAGCGGCAGGCCCGCAAATGCAGAGCGACCTGAGATTCGCTCGCCTGGCGGCTGCGCAGCAGGTCGGAGAACAAATGGTGATAGCGGAACCAGTGGCCATGCTCGTCCAGCGGCACAAGGAACACCTGATGCGCCTGCAGGAAGCTCAGGACGGCGGCACTGTCGTGGCGGCCACGCATCGCATCGCAAAGCGGAGCGCAGAATCGCTCCTGGCAGGCGGTTTCGTCCAAGAAGGCCTGCACGTCCGCAGGTAGCCTGTCGATGACTTCTTCAAGCAGGTAGTCGCGGATCAGGCCCTCGCCACCATGCAGCGCCTGGGGCAAGGCTTGCTCGTCAGCGCTGTCGCTGGCCGCCAACTGCCAGAAACGCAAGCCGGCCACCCAGCCGTCGCTGCGCTGGATCAGGTTGTCCAGTGCCTGGCCGCGCAGGCCGGTAGGCTGGCGACCGATCACCGCCAGCGACTCATCCGCGGTGAGGCGCAGGTCCTGTTCGTTAAGCTCGACCAACTGCCGGGACAGGCGCAGGCGCGCCAGGTGCCAGTCTGGCCGCTGGCGGCTGGTCACCAGCAATACCAGACCGGGTGGCAGATGATTGAGGAAGAACTGCAGGCAACGGTCGAGCACCGGCCCCTGGGCCAGGTGATAGTCGTCAAGCACCAGCAGCAGCGGCGTATCAGCTTGCAGGTACAGCGCCAGCTCGTCGAGCAGGCCGTCAAGCCACTCTTCAAAGGCAAACGGCTGGTGGCGCTGTCGCATTTTCAGCAGGCCCATGGCCTGGCCACCCAGTGCCGGGCAGTATTGCTGCAGGCCTTCAAGCAAGCGCTCAAGGAAGCGGCCAGGGTCGGCGTCCCGCTGGCTCAGGCCAAGCCACAGGCTGCGCCAGTGCTCGGGCAGTGTTTCGCAAAACTCGATGGCCAGGGAGCTTTTGCCGAAACCCGCCGGCGCATTGACCAGCAGCAGCCGCCCGCCCAAACCGGCTTCCAGCCGCTGGCACAAACGCAGGCGCGGCACATGGCCGTCCGGCAGCGGCGGCCGGAAGAAACGCCCGTCCCGCAGGCCAAGGGCCTGACTTGCGAATCCATGGGTGCGGGACAGATCTGTCATGGCCGGCTCGTTCTGGTTGGAAGACAACGGCGGTATGGATGTTTGCGAGACTAGCCGTTAACGCTGCGCATTTGAAGATGATGGGCGCAATAGGCATGGAAAAGACTGCGACAAAAAGCAACATGGCTGATGGACAGGGGCTGGGGCGGGGGTTTGGGGAGGTATTCAGGAGGTTTATTGCCTTGTCCGGCCTCTTCGCGGGTGAACCAGATCGGAAGAGCG
>NZ_JAUHUI010000030.1:0-73916 GCF_030418155.1 Pseudomonas sp. 2,4-D | reverse complement strand
TGTGTAGGAGCGGGTTTACCCGCGAATACGGTGGCGGCGGCAACGGTGAACGGCGGGTGGAAATTGGCCAGCAGGGCTGGCCTCTTCGCGGGTAAACCCGCTCCTACGGTGGCCTGTGTCCAACCCCAGATGTGTGTCCACCACCGGGGTAGGCGTGGGTTTACCCGCGAATACGGTGGCGGTGGCAACGGTGAACAGCGGGTGGAAATTAGTCAGCAGGGCCGGCCTCTTCGCGGGTAAACCCGCTCCTACGGGGGCCCGTGCCCAACCACCGATGTGTGTCCACCACCAATCTGTGTAGGAGCGGGTTTACCCGCGAAAGGGCCGGGCCTGCTGTCAGTGCAGCTCGAAGGTATCGGCATCCAGGTTGGCCGGGAACTTGGCCCGGTACGCCGCCAGTTCCGCCGCGCTCAGTACTGCAGTGAACACCCCGTCCGCCTCCCCGGCACTGAGCAGGCTCTCACCCTGGAAGTCCAGCACCTGGCTGTCACCAGAATAAGCAAAGCCTTTACCGTCCGTGCCCACCCGGTTCACCGCCGCCACATAGCACAGGTTCTCGATCCCCCGCGCCGGCAGCAGGCGGTTCCAGTGCTGGCGACGCGCCGCCGGCCAGTTGGCGGTGTACAGCAGCAGGTCAGTGTCCTGGGCGTCACGGCTCCACACCGGGAAGCGCAGGTCGTAGCAGATCAGCGGGCGAATCCGCCAGCCCATGAGCTCGAACTGCACCTGCCGCTCGCCTGGGGTGTAATGTTTGTGCTCACCGGCCATGCGGAACAGGTGGCGCTTGTCGTAGTGCAGAATCTCGCCGTCCGGTCGCGCCCACAACAGGCGGTTGCGGTGGCTGCCATCGGCGGCCTGGATGATCACACTGCCGGTAATCACCGCGTTATGCTTCTTCGCCTGCGCCTTCAGCCATTTGTAGGTCGGACCGTTCTCCAGTTCGCACAGGCTTTCCGATTGCATCGAAAAACCGGTGGTAAACATTTCCGGCAGGATCACCAGGTCGACCTCGCCCACCTGCTCCAGCAGCACCTCGAAGTGCGCGTAGTTGGCCTCGCGGTCGTGCCAGGCCAAGGTGGTTTGCACCAGTGCGACTTTCAGGTTCGGCAGTTTACTCAGATCGCGCATAGTCTTTCCGCTGCCTGACGCAGCGTCTCCTCTCGTTTGGCAAAGCACAGGCGTACCAGGCGTTGCTCGGGGATGGGTTGCTGGTAGAACACCGATACCGGGATGGTCGCCACGCCGTGCTCACGCGTCAGCCACAGCGACATGTCGACATCGTTCAGGTCAGGACGGATTTGCGAATAGTCCACCAGCTGGAAATAAGTGCCCGTCGTGCGGGTAAAGTTGAAACGCGAGCCGTCCAGCAAACCGCAGAACAGGTCGCGCTTAGCCTGGTAAAAGGCCGGCAACTCATCAATATGCTCGGGATGCCCGGCCATGAAATCGGCCAAGGCACACTGCAGCGGCGTCACGCCACAGAAGTTGACGTACTGGTGCACTTTGCGCAGCTCGGCGCTCAGGGCAGGCGGCGCGATCACGTAACCGGTCTTCCAACCGGTAACGTGGTACGTCTTGCCGAAGGAACTGACCACGAAGGCACGGGAGTACAACTGCTCATGGGCCAGCACACTGGCGTGGCGTACGCCGTCATAGACCAAGTGCTCGTACACTTCATCGCTGACCAGGTAGATATCGCGGTCGGCAATAAGTGCGGACAACTGGTCGAGGTCTTCGCGGGTGATCAACGCGCCGCTGGGGTTGTGTGGCGAGTTGAGGATGACCATGCGCGTGCGCGGGCTCAAAGCATCGCTGAATTTCTGCCAGTCGATACGGAAATCGCCGTCGCTCAACTGCACATGTACACAGCGGCCCCCGGCCAGCTCCACGGACGGCTCGTAACTGTCGTAGCAGGGGTCGAAGACGATCACTTCGTCACCGGCATGCACCACCGCCTGGATGGCACAGAAAATAGCCTCGGTGGCGCCGGGGGTGATAGTCACTTCCTGATCGGCATCCACCCTGGCCCCATACAGCCGCTCGACCTTGGCCGCTACCTGCTGGCGCAAGGCCGGAAGGCCGGTCATCGGCGAATACTGGTTATGCCCGGCAGCCACGTGCCGGCCCACTGCATCGAGCAGGGCCTGCGGGCCATTGAAGTCAGGAAAGCCCTGGGACAGGTTGAGCGCGCCGGTCTGCACGGCGAGCTGGGACATGGTGGTGAAGATGGTCGTGCCGACATTCGGCAGTTTGCTGCGGATCATGGAGCCCTCTTTCCTGGGGTATATCCGGCACGGGGTGGAGTCCGAGCATAGCGGATCGAGCGGTCAGGAAAAAGGTTGAAACAATAGGGGGATTGCTCTGGATCAAAGGGCGTCTGTGGGGGCGGCCTTGCCCGCCCCCACATGGCGCTACTTAGCGTTTGTCGCGACGCTTCTTCTCGGCCTTCTTGTGGTGCGACATCAGGCGGCGTTTCTTGTTGACCTGGCGATCGGTAAGGGTGTTTTTCTTGCCCTCATACGGGTTCTCGCCGCCCTTGTACTCAATACGAATCGGCGTACCGACCAGCTTGAGCACGCGGCGATAGGTGTTTTCCAGGTAACGCGAGTACGACTTGGGAATGCTGTCAGTCTGGTTGCCGTGGATCACGATCAGTGGCGGGTTGGCACCGCCGAGGTGGGCATAGCGCAGCTTGATGCGGCGACCATTGACCATCGGCGGCTGGTGCTCGCTCACGGCATCTTCGAGGATCTGCGTCAGGCGGCTGGTCGGCCAGCGAGTGACCGCGGACTGGAATGCAGCCTGTACCGACTTGTACAAGTTGCCCACGCCCGTGCCATGCAGCGCGGAAATAAAGTGGATGTCAGCAAAGTCGACGAAGAACAGCCGGCGCTCCAGCTCGGTCTTCACGTAGGCGCGCTCACCCGGCTCCATGCCATCCCACTTGTTCAGGGCAATGACGATGGCGCGACCGGCTTCAAGGGCGAAGCCCAGCAGGTTAAGGTCATGGTCGACCACACCTTCGCGGGCATCCATGACGAAGATCACGACGTTGGCGTCCTTGATCGCCTGCAGCGTCTTCACCACCGAGAACTTTTCGACTTCCTCGTGGATCTTGCCTCGCTTGCGCACACCGGCGGTGTCGATGAAGGTGTACTTCTCGCCATCGCGCTCGAACGGGATGTAGATACTGTCACGGGTGGTGCCCGGCTCGTCGTAGACCACCACTCGCTCTTCACCGAGCATGCGGTTGACCAGCGTCGACTTGCCAACGTTCGGGCGGCCGATGATGGCGATCTTGATGCCATCCTTCTCGCTTGGGCCAGGAATGCGCACGGCTTCCTCACCTTCAGCGACGTCCTGTTCGAGGGCCTCGTCTTCGGCATCACGCGGCAGGTGACCGAGCACGGCCTCCATCAAGGCGTTGATACCACGGCCCTGGGAGCCCGCCACCGGAATGGCGTTACCCATGCCCATTGGCGAGAATTCGGCGCGTGCAACGTCGGGGTCGATGTTGTCGATCTTGTTGGCAACCAGGATCGCCGCCTTGTTCCGCTTGCGCAGGTGCTCGGCGATCATCTGGTCTGCTGCGGTCATGCCCGCTCGGGCATCAACCAGGAACAGCACATAGTCGGCTTCTTCGATGGCCATGAGCGACTGCTCGGCCATTTTTTCGTCCATGCCCACTTCGTCACCGGTGATACCACCGGTGTCGATCAGGATGAAGGAACGACCCTGCCAGCTGGCATCACCATACTGGCGGTCACGGGTCAGGCCAGACAGGTCACCGACGATGGCATCGCGGGTCTTGGTCAGGCGGTTGAACATGGTGGATTTGCCGACGTTCGGGCGGCCCACCAGGGCAATTACGGGAACCATCGGCTCTCCACTCTCGAATTCTTGAAAATGCAAAGGCCGCTGCAAGGCAGCGGCCGGAGTACGGGCGGCGTGTACGCCGCGACTTGAAGCCCGCCAAGGCTTCAAGCATAGCTTCAGCGGATGGTCAGTGCCTCGAGCTTGCCGCTGTTGCCGAAGACATAGATGGTGTCGCCGACCACAAGTGGGCGGGCGCGCAGGCCATCGCTGTCGATGCGCTCACGGCCGACGAAGCGGCCATCCACCTGGCTCAGCAGGTGCAGGTAACCTTCAAAGTCACCCACAGCCACGTAGCTGCTGAACACTTCAGGGGCGGTCAACTGGCGGCGAGCCATGCTGTCGTTGCTCCACAGGGCACTGGAAGAGCGCTCATCCACACCTTCCACGGTACCCGAGGCTTCGCTGACGTAGACGTTACCGAAGCCCTGAGCAACACCCACATAGCTGGAAGCATCGCGCTGCCACAGCTCGCGGCCGCTTTCCAGGTCCAGGCCCGCTACACGGCCCTGGTAGGTGCTGACGTACAGGGTACCACCAGATAGCAGCAAGCCGCCGTCGATATCAACCACACGGTCCAGCTCGGAACGGCCCTTCGGGATGGCCACGCGGCTTTCCCACACCGGCACACCGTTGTTGATGTCCACCGCCACTACCTTGCCGGTAGACAGGCCGGCAACCGCCAGGCGGTTGGTGGCGATCGGCGCACCGGTACCACGCAGCGTCAGCACGGCCGGGGAGTTCTCGTAGATCCAACGGCGGTCGCCAGTGGCGGCATCCAGGCCGATCAGGCGGTCGTCCTGGGTCTGCACCACCACCACGTCACCGTTGTTGGCAGGTGGGGCGAGCACTTCGCTGGTCACGCGCGAGCGCCAACGCTCCTCACCGGTGCTGGAGTCCAGGGCAATGACTTCACCCTTGAGGGTACCGAGCATGACCAGGCCATAGCCTACGCCAACTGCACCGGAAACCTGCAGCTCCAGGTCCTTCTTCCACACCACGTCACCGGTAATGCGGTCGAGGGCGAAGACTTCGCCGTTGACGTCGGAAGCGTAGATACGGTCGTTCTCGATGGCCGGTACCAGGGTGTTGTAGGTTTCACCCTGGCCATCACCGATCGAACGGCTCCACTGCTTCTTCAGCACCACTTCCTCGGTGAACTTGGTCAGCTCGGCCGGGGGCAGTTCCTTCTTGCTGTTGCTGCTGCAACCTGCGGCCAGTACGGCCAGGGTCAGCACTGCTGCATGTTTCCAACCGATCACTTACGCGTCCCCTTTAGCCAGGTCATCCAGCTTCAATTGCAGGCCACCGACCGCCGCGTCATCGGACAGCGCGGCCTTGGCTTTTTCGTAAGCGCTGTGGGCGTCGTTGGTGCGACCCAGCTGCACCAGCAGGTCACCCTTCAACTCTTCACGGCTTGCCAGGAAGGCTTTATCGGCGTCACCGTCGAGCAGCTTGAGGGCATCCTCGGCCTTATCCTGGGCTGCCAGTACGCGCGCCAGACGCTGACGCGAAATCTCGCCCAGGGTGACGTCGGCCGGATTGTCCAACACGCTTTTCAGCTCGGCTGCGGCGTCATCGAGCTTGCCGCTGTCAACCGCGACCTTGGCCACGAACAGGCTGCCGTACTGGGCGTAAGCGGTGCCGCCAAACTCGCTCTTGAGCTTGCCGGCCAGTTCCGCGACCTTGGTGGCGTCCGGCTGGCCGGTCGGTGTCAGGCTGGTTTCAATCAACGCCTGATACAACTGCGAGGCACCTTGCGACTGGTTGTTCTGGTATTTGTGCCAGGTATTCCAGCCCAACACCACCACGCCAGCCAGCAATGCACCGGTCAGCAGCGGCTTGCCGTTGCGGCTCCACCAGTCCTTGACGCCTGCCAGGTCATCATCATCGGTACTCGACACCCCAATACTCCTTTTCGCCTATTCGCTTGTTGAACCGCGTTACGCTTGCGCGATCGCGGTTTCCAGGTGCTCCGCAAGAGCATCCCAGGCAATGTTCTGTTGTTCGCCCTGGCCACGCAGGGGCTTCAAGCCGATTTCTTGCTTGGCCAGCTCGTCGTCGCCGAGGATCAGGGCGAACAGTGCACCGCTCTTGTCGGCTTTCTTGAACTGGCTCTTGAAGCTGCCACCACCGGCGTTGACAGCCAGGCGCAGGCCCGGCAAGCGGTCGCGCAAGCCTTCGGACAGGCGCAGGCCTGCCAGCTCCGCCTGCTCGCCAAAGGCGCACAGGTAAACGTCGATCTGGCGGCTGATGGACTCCGGCACCTTGCCCAGGGTTTCCAACAGCAGGATCAGGCGCTCGATGCCCATGGCGAAACCAACGCCAGTGGTCGGCTTGCCACCCATCTGTTCGACCAGGCCGTCGTAACGGCCACCCGCGCACACCGTGCCCTGGGCACCGAGCTTGTCGGTTACCCACTCGAACACGGTCTTGCTGTAGTAGTCCAGGCCGCGTACCAGCTTGGTATTGATCACGAACGGAATACCGGCAGCGTCCAGGCGGGCCTTCAGGCCCTCGAAGTGCACGCGCGATTCTTCGTCCAGATAGTCTTCCAGCTTCGGCGCCCCAACCAGCACCGCCTGGGTGTTCTGGTCCTTGCTGTCGAGGATACGCAGCGGGTTGCTCTTCAGGCGGCGCTGGCTGTCTTCGTCCAGTTGCTCCAGGCGCGCCGAGAGGAACTCGACCAGCGCGTCACGGTAGCGTGCGCGGGCTTCACTGGTGCCCAGGCTGTTGAGCTCCAGCTTGACCGCGTCCTGAATGCCCAGCAGGCCCCACAGGCGCCAGGTCAGCATGATCAGCTCGGCATCGATGTCCGGGCCGTCCAGGTTGAACACTTCCACGCCAATCTGGTGGAACTGGCGGTAGCGGCCCTTCTGTGGGCGCTCGTGGCGGAACATCTGGCCGATGTACCACAGCTTCTGCACCTGACCGTTGCCGGTGATGCCGTGCTCGAGCACTGCTCGCACACAGGCCGCGGTGCCTTCAGGGCGCAGGGTCAGTGAATCGCCGTTGCGGTCCTCGAAGGTGTACATCTCTTTTTCGACGATGTCGGTCACTTCACCGATCGAGCGTTTGAACAGCTCGGTGAACTCGACGATCGGCGTGCGGATCTGGCTGTACCCGTAGGAGTCCAGCAGCCCGGCCACGGTGCCTTCGAAGTAGCGCCACAGCGGCGACTGTTCTGGCAGGATGTCGTTCATGCCACGGATGGCTTGCAGCGATTTGCTCACGAAAAGTCCTTACGAATTCTGTGTGTCAGCCACGAGCGATCAACGCCGCGTCGGCCTCGGCCTTTTCGGCCGCTTTCTGGCGGATGAGTTTTTCAAGCTCATCGACCAGGTTGTCATTGGTCAGCTTCTGCGCCGGCTTGCCGTCGATGTAGATCAGGTTCGGCGTACCGCCGGTCAGGCCTACATGGGCTTCCTTGGCTTCACCCGGGCCGTTGACCACGCAACCGATCACCGCCACATCCAGCGGCACCAGCAGGTCTTCCAGGCGCCCTTCCAGCTCGTTCATGGTCTTGACCACATCGAAGTTCTGCCGCGAGCAGCTCGGGCAGGCGATGAAGTTGATGCCACGCGAGCGCAGATGCAGCGACTTGAGGATGTCGTAGCCGACTTTCACTTCTTCGACCGGATCGGCCGCCAGCGAGATGCGGATGGTATCGCCAATACCTTCGGCCAGCAGCATACCGAGGCCGACGGCGGACTTCACGGTGCCCGAACGCAGGCCACCGGCTTCAGTGATGCCCAGGTGCAGCGGTTGCACGATCTGCTTGGCCAGCAGACGGTAGGCTTCGACAGCCATGAACACGTCCGAGGCCTTGACGCTGACCTTGAAGTCCTGGAAATCCAGGCGATCGAGATGCTCGACGTGGCGCAGGGCCGACTCGACCAGTGCGGCCGGGGTCGGTTCGCCATACTTCTTCTGCAGGTCTTTTTCCAGCGAACCGGCGTTGACCCCGATACGAATCGGAATGCCGCGGTCGCGGGCGGCATCGACCACGGCGCGCACGCGGTCTTCACGGCCGATGTTGCCCGGGTTGATCCGCAGGCAATCAACGCCCAGCTCGGCAACGCGCAGGGCGATCTTGTAGTCGAAATGGATGTCGGCGACCAGCGGCACGCTGACCCGTTGCTTGATCTTGCCAAACGCTTCGGCCGCGTCCATGTCCGGCACCGAGACCCGCACGATGTCCACGCCGGCGTCGACCAGACGCTGGATTTGCGCCACGGTAGCAGCGACATCGTTGGTGTCGGTGTTGGTCATGCTCTGCACCGCGATGGGCGCATCACCACCCACCGGCACATTGCCAACCCAGATTTTGCGGGATTCGCGACGTTTGATCGGAGATTCGCCGTGCATGACTTACTGTCCCAACTTCAGGCGAGCAGTCTCGCCACTGGTGAACGGGGCAACATCGACGGCCTGGCCGTTGTAGCTTACCTGGGCGCCCCGGGCAAAGCCCAGGCGTACCGCGAATGGCGGCTTGCCGGTCAGCTCGAGGTTGTCCCCCTTGCGCTTGATGGCGCTGAACAGCACCTTGCCGTTGCCGTCGCTGACCTGGGTCCAGCAATCGGCAGTGAACTGGATGGCGACCTTGGCGCTGCCAGCTGGCACCGCGGAAGGCTCGGCGGCCGCCACTGCCGGTGCAGGTGCAGCAGTGGCCTGCACTGGAGGAGTAACCGGTGCAGGCGAAGCAGCAGGTGCGGGTTGCACAGGCGCTTGTTGTGCTGGAGCAGGCGCTGTGGCAATGGCTGCCTCAGAGGTTACCGGCGCCTGTTCAGCGGCAGCAGGCTGCTCGGCAGCGCCCTGCTCCAGCGCCAGCGGCGCACTTTCAGCTTGCTGGCCAGCGGAAACGGCCTGGTCTTCAGGCTCATCGAGCGGGTGAATCTGTGTGGTGCCGTCGGCGCTTTCGACCTCGACATGTTCCAAGGCGATCTTGGCCAACTCCTTGCCCCGCAGGCTGCCCTGGTCCTGCCACCAGAAAAAGCCACCACCGACCACAGCCACCAGCAACAGCAGGCTGACGCCGCGCAGGATGTTGTGCGACAACCGCACAGGCTCTTCGATACGGCCCAGCGAATGCACGTCGCTGCCTTTGGCGTGGGTACCGGTGTAGCGGTCGAAGGCATCTACCAGGGCGGCCTGGTCGAGGTCCATCAGCTTGGCGTAGGCGCGAATGTAGCCACGAGCGAAAGTATGCCCGGGCAGCTTGTCGAAGGCGCCGGTTTCCACGTGGTTCAACGAACTGACAGTGAGGTTGAGCTTGCGGGCCACCTCGGCTTGAGACCAGTCCCGTTTCTCACGGGCCAGGCGCAAAAGCTCACCGGGGTTCTGGCCAGGCGCTACTGCTACTTCGGGATGCGCGGCGTTCATCGTTGCTCCGACAGGTATTGCTGATATTCCGGCGTACCGGGATAAAGTCGTTGTAATTGCTGGCCCAATTCGGCCAGTGCGCCCTGCTCGTCGAACACCCTGGCAAGGCGGCTGCCCAGCAGCAGGCTACGGGCGTCGTGGTCGCTCAACTGGCTGAAACGATCGTAGTAGTCCCGGGCCGGCACATAATGCCTGTTTTCGTAGGACAACTCAGCCATTTCCAGCAACGCTTTTGGTTGCCGCTGGTTGAGTTGTAACGCTTTCAACAGATACGCGTGCGCCTGATCGCGGCGTTCGAGCTTCAGGGCGGTCAGGCCCAGATTCTCGTATACGCGTGAGCGCTCAGGATACAGGGTATCGGCACTGGCCAGGCGAAACATCTGCTTGGCCTCGGCAAATCGCCCCTGAGCATAAAGGAAACTGCCGTAATTGTTGCGAATTCGCGTGTCACCGCGGCTTATCAGCAAGGCCTTGCGAAAATGTGCTTCGGCCAACGCCGGCTCGCCTTCGGCTTGAAACACTACCGCCAGCGCGGCGTGCGCATCGACATCCTGGTCATCCAGCGCCAGGGCCTTTCCCAGCGGCGCCTTGGCCTGTTCGGTCAAACCTTGTTGCAAATAACCCAAGCCAAGCTGCACATAAGCCCGCCCTGCCTCCACCCTGCCCTGGCGGCTGGCCAAGGGGTCGCTCGCGCCACCCGACACGCAGCCGGCCAGCAGCGAAAGCGCAAGGATCGACAGCGCGGCACGCAGGCTCATGGGCAAGGTACCTGTCAGTGGCTGGCGGCGCTGTCTGGCAGTTCGACGTCCGCAGAAAGCTGGCGAACAGCGATGTAGCGCTCACTGCGGCGAGTACGGTCATTGACCTGGCCGACCAGCTGACCACAGGCAGCGTCGATGTCGTCGCCGCGCGTGGTACGGGTGGTGACGTTGAAGCCTCCGTGGTGCAGCAGGTCCTGGAAGCGACGAATGGCGTTGTTGCTCGGTCGCTCGTAGCCCGAATGCGGGAACGGGTTGAACGGGATCAGGTTGATCTTGCAGGGTACATCGCGCAACAGTTCGATCATCTGCGCGGCATGCTCGGGCTGGTCGTTGACGTCCTTGAGCAGGGTGTACTCGACGGTGAGCACGCGCTTGCCACCCAGGGTGGACATGTAGCCCATGCACGATTCCAGCAGCACCTTCAGCGGGTACTTCTTGTTGATCGGTACCAGCTTGTTGCGCAGTTCGTCGTTCGGCGCATGCAGCGACAGGGCCAGCGACACGTCGATGTGCTTGGCGAGTTCGTCGATCATGGGCACCACGCCCGAGGTGGACAAGGTGACACGGCGCTTGGAAATGCCATAGCCAAGGTCATCCATCATGATTTTCATGGCGGCAATGACGTTGTCGAAGTTCAGCAAGGGCTCGCCCATGCCCATCATGACCACGTTGGTAATCGCGCGGTCGACTTTGGCAGGAACGGTCCCGAAGGATTTGTTGGCAAGCCACACCTGGCCGATCACTTCGGCGGCAGTGAGGTTGCTGTTGAAGCCTTGCTTGCCGGTGGAGCAGAAGCTGCAGTCCAGGGCACAGCCGGCTTGCGACGATACGCACAGGGTGCCGCGGTCGTCGGTTGGAATATAGACGGTCTCAACGCAGCTGCCGGAGGCAACGCGGATCACCCATTTACGGGTGCCGTCGGCGGAAATGTCTTCACTGACCACTTCCGGTGGGCGAATTTCGGCAACGGCCTCGAGCTTTTCGCGCAAGACCTTGCCTACGTTGGTCATGGCCGCAAAGTCGGACACGCCAAAATGGTGAATCCATTTCATCACCTGGCCGGCACGGAAGCGCTTCTCCCCAATAGAGTCGAAGAATTGTTCCATTTCCGGCTGGGTCAGACCCAACAGGTTGATTTTGCCAGTAGATGTCGTCATGGATTCACCCTCACCCGTAAGCTTTCGCTTAGCGAGTGGTTACCTCGGTAGCAGCGAAGAAGTAAGCGATTTCGCGAGCAGCAGCAGCTTCGGAGTCCGAACCGTGAACGGCGTTGGCGTCGATCGACTCGGCGAAGTCAGCGCGGATGGTGCCGGCAGCAGCTTCTTTAGGGTTGGTAGCACCCATCAGCTCACGGTTCTTGGCAATGGCGTTCTCGCCTTCCAGAACCTGGACAACGACCGGACCGGAAGTCATGAAGGCAACCAGGTCACCGAAGAAGCCGCGCTCGCTGTGCTCAGCGTAGAAGCCTTCGGCTTCGGCTTTGGACAGTTGCTTCATTTTCGAGGCAACGATTTTCAGGCCGGCTTCTTCGAAGCGAGTGGTGATCTTGCCGATGACGTTTTTGGCAACAGCGTCAGGCTTGATGATGGAGAAAGTACGTTGAACAGCCATGGAAAACTCCAGAATATGAGTGTTACGAAAAATTAAACCCGCGAATTATACGCGGGTTCCGGGGGATTGCCTAACCTGCAAGTGACGCTTAGTCGGCTTCGTCGATCCAGGCGGCCTGGATTGCCTCGAGCACTTTCTCACCGCCGCGTGACGGATCGTCGCTGAACTCTGGCAATGCCAGCACCCAGCGGTGCAGGTCCACGAAATTCACATAACGAGGATCGACCTCAGGCTTGCTTTCTGCAAGCTGGATTGCGATCTCAAGTACATCAACCCATTTCAGACTCATGTACAGGCCCTCAGTGCGGTGCTTCGGCAGCATGGTTGAGCGAATACTTGGGGATCTCGATGGTCAGGTCTTCGTCAGCGACGAAAACCTGGCAACCCAGCCGCGATTGCGCTTCCAGGCCCCAGGCTTTGTCCAGCATGTCCTCTTCCAGCTCGTCAGCCTCTTCGAGCGAATCGAAGCCCTTGCGCACGATGCAGTGGCAAGTGGTACAGGCCTTGACGCCGCCGCAGGCACTTTCCATCTCGATGTGATGGTCGTGGGCCAGCTCCAGGATGTTGGTCCCGGGCTTGACCTCCACGGTCAGCCCCTCGGGGCAGAACTTCTCATGCGGCAGGAATGTCACCAGCGGCATCGATTACTCCTCGATCTCATTCAGGTTGCGCCCGGCCAGTGCGGCTTTGACCGTCGAATCAAGGCGACGGGCGGCAAATGCATCGGTCACCTGCGACAGACGCTTGGTCTGTTGCTCGATGGCTGCGCCATCGGTGCCGGCCAGCAAATCACGTAGTTCTTGCATCTGGAATTCGATGGCGTCGCGCTCGTCACTGCTGAGCAGGCGCTCGCCGTCGGCGTCCAGGGCGCCCTGTACCGCCTCGAGCAGCCGCTCGCCATCTACCTGATGCTCTCGCAGCTGGC
This sequence comes from Pseudomonas sp. 2,4-D, assembly GCF_030418155.1. Taxonomy (NCBI): domain Bacteria; kingdom Pseudomonadati; phylum Pseudomonadota; class Gammaproteobacteria; order Pseudomonadales; family Pseudomonadaceae; genus Pseudomonas; species Pseudomonas sp. 2,4-D. The sequence goes on along the minus strand of NZ_JAUHUI010000030.1, from coordinate 61,364 downwards.
GGGCGTGCTTGTCGGAACCGGCGTGTTCGAAGGAGTCCTTGAGCATGCGGGCGATTTCGCCGTCGGTCAGGCCGTAGGACGGCTTGACCTGAATGCTGGCTTCCACGCCCGAACCCAGCTCGCGGGCAGCGACGCTGAGCAGGCCATCGGCATCCACCTGGAAGGTGACGCGGATTTTCGCAGCACCGGCAACCATGGCCGGGATGCCGCGCAGCTCGAAGCGGGCCAGCGAACGGCAGTCGCTGATCAGCTCGCGCTCGCCCTGCAGTACGTGGATCATCATGGCCGACTGGCCATCTTTGTATGTGGTGAACTCCTGAGCGCGGGCCACCGGAATGGTGGTGTTACGCGGGATCACCTTCTCCATCAGCCCGCCCATGGTTTCAAGACCAAGCGACAGCGGGATGACATCGAGCAGCAGCAGCTCGCCACCTTCGCGGCGGTTGCCGGCCAGGGTGTCGGCCTGGATGGCGGCACCGATGGCCACCACCTGGTCTGGGTCGATCGAAGTCAGCGGCGTGCGCCCGAAGAGCGCGCCCACGGCCTCACGTACACGTGGCACACGGGTCGAACCACCGACCATGACCACAGCGCCGACCTCTTCCAGTTCAACCCCACTGTCGCGCACAGCGCGGCGGCAAGCCTTGAGGCTGCGGGCGACCAGGGGTTCGATCATGGCTTCGAAAGCGCTGCGACTCAGTTCGCCCTGCCAGGCGCCGTGGCTGACGCTGACCACGTCGGCATCGGTCAGGGCTTCCTTGGCGGCGCAGGCGGTTTGCAGCAGCGCGCGCTGGGTAGCCGGGTCGAGGTCAGACGACAAGCCAGCCTGCTCGATGATCCAGCCGGCAATAGCGTGATCGAGGTCGTCCCCCCCCAGGGCGGTATCACCACCGGTGGCGAGCACTTCGAATACGCCAGCGGTCAGGCGCAGGATGGAAATATCGAAAGTGCCGCCGCCCAGATCATAGATGGCCACCACGCCTTCGGCGTTCTGGTCAAGGCCGTAGGCTACGGCAGCCGCAGTCGGTTCGTTGAGCAGGCGCAGCACGTTCAGGCCGGCCAGACGCGCAGCGTCTTTGGTAGCCTGACGCTGGGCGTCATCGAAATAGGCCGGCACGGTGATCACCGCGCCTACCAGCTCGCCACCCAAGGTAGCTTCGGCACGTTCGCGCAACACCTTCAGGATGTCGGCAGACACTTCCACAGGGCTTTTCGGCCCCTGCACGGTGTCGATGAACGGCATGTGCGATTCACCACCCACAAAGCGGTATGGCAGTTGCTCGCCCAGCTGCTTGACGTCGGCCAGGCCGCGCCCCATCAGGCGCTTGACCGACAGCACGGTGTTCAACGGGTCGCTGGAGGCAGCATCACGCGCGGCCTGCCCCACTTCGTTACGCCCTTCGAGGTAGCGTACCGCGGACGGCAGAATGACGTTACCCTGCGCGTCGGGCAGGGGCTCGCTACGGCCGCTGCGCAGTGCAGCGACCATTGAGTTGGTGGTGCCCAGGTCGATCCCAACCGCCAGGCGGCGCTGGTGCGGCTGAGGGCTTTGACCGGGTTCGGCAATCTGCAGTAGGGCCATGCTTATCTGAATACCTTAGGTGCCATCACGGGCAGCACCGGGGTTAATCGTCGAGGCGCTCTTCCAGTTGGCGCACTTCTTGGGCGAGCTTGTCGAGGAACTGCATGCGGCGCATCAGGCGTTCAGCCTTGTCGCGCTCGCCCGGGGCATCCCAGCAGCCGGCAAAGTCCTCATTCAGCGTGTCCTGGGCGGCCTTCAGGCGCTTCTTGAACACGCCGACACCGTCAAGGTCGGCTTCATCCTGCAGTTCTTCGAGCTCTTCACGCCACTGCATCTGCTGCAGCAGGAAGTCAGGGTCGTGGACCGTGACTTCCTGGGGCACTTCATGGCCGCTGATGGCCAGCAGGTAGCGCGCGCGACGCGGCGCACTGCGCAGCGTCTGGTAAGCGTCGTTGAGGGCCGCGGATTTTTCCAGCGCTATACGCTGCTCACGCTCGGAGGCGTCGGCAAAGCGGTCAGGATGGACTTCGCGGGCCAGCTCGCGATAGCGAGTGGCCAGCTTGTCGAGATCCAGACGGAAGCTTGGCTGGAGGTCAAACAATGCGTAATGACAAGGAGTACCCACAGCCAGCCTCAAACGTTGAAGCTTTCGCCGCAGCCACACTCACCGCGCACGTTGGGGTTGTTGAACTTGAAGCCTTCGTTCAACCCTTCCTTGACGAAATCCAGTTCGGTGCCGTCGAGGTAGACCAGGCTCTTGGGATCGATGATCACCTTGACGCCATGGTTTTCGAACACCTGGTCTTCGTCCGCCAGTTCGTCGACGAATTCCAGCACGTAGGCCAGACCCGAGCAACCGGTGGTGCGCACGCCCAGGCGAATGCCCTCACCTTTGCCGCGCCCGTCGAGGGAGCGGCGAATGTGGTTGGCGGCGGCTTCTGTCATGCTGATAGCCATCAGAACTCCTTACCTTGCAACAGGCGACTTAGATCAAGCCTTTCTTCTGCTTGTAGTCGCGTACGGCTGCCTTGATGGCATCTTCGGCGAGTACCGAGCAGTGGATCTTGACCGGCGGCAACGCCAGCTCTTCGGCCAGTTGGGTATTCTTGATGGTTTCGGCCTCGTCCAGAGTCTTGCCCTTCATCCACTCGGTGGCGAGAGAACTGGACGCGATGGCCGAACCGCAGCCGTAGGTCTTGAACTTGGCGTCTTCGATAACGCCCTGCTCGTTGACCTTGATCTGCAGACGCATCACGTCACCGCAGGCCGGGGCGCCGACCATGCCGGTGCCGACATCCGGGTCTTCGGCATTCATCTTGCCGACGTTGCGCGGGTTTTCGTAGTGGTCGATGACCTTTTCACTGTATGCCATGGTGCAATTCCTTCCTCATCAGGGAGCCGCTCTTGCCGGCGACTGCTTAGTGGGCGGCCCACTCGATCTTGGAGATGTCAACGCCGTCTTTGTACATATCCCACAGCGGCGACAGCTCACGCAGTTTATTGACGGCCTCGCAGACTTTCTGCGCGGCGTAGTCGACTTCTTCTTCAGTGGTGAAACGGCCGAAGGAGAAGCGGATCGAGCTGTGCGCCAGCTCGTCGTTGCGGCCCAGAGCACGCAGTACGTAGGACGGCTCGAGCGACGCGGAGGTACAGGCCGAACCGGACGATACGGCGATGTCTTTCAGCGACATCAGCAGCGATTCGCCTTCGACGTAGTTGAAGCTCAGGTTCAGGTTGTGCGGTACACGCGCAGTCTGGCTGCCATTGACGTACAGCTCTTCAAGGTTTGAGACCTGCTTGAAGAAGCGGTCGCTCAGGGCCTTGATGCGTGCGTTTTCTGCAACCATTTCCTGCTTGGCAATGGCGAAGGCTTCGCCCATGCCGACGATCTGGTGGGTCGGCAGGGTGCCCGAACGCATGCCGCGCTCATGACCGCCGCCGTGAATGATGGCTTCAAGACGAACACGCGGCTTGCGGCTGACGTACAGTGCGCCGATGCCTTTCGGGCCATAGACCTTGTGCGCCGAGAACGACATCAGGTCGACTTTCAGCTTTTGCAGGTCGATTTCGACCTTGCCGGCCGACTGGGCGGCGTCGACATGGAACAGTACGCCGCGCGAACGGGTCAGTTCACCGATGGCGGCAATGTCGTTGATCGAGCCGACTTCGTTGTTCACATGCATCAGCGAGACCAGGATGGTGTCGTCGCGCAACACCGCTTCTACCATGGCCGGGGTGACGATGCCGTCTTCGCCTGGCTCCAGGTAAGTGACTTCAAAACCTTCGCGCTCCAGCTGGCGAGCGGTATCCAGGACCGCCTTGTGCTCGATCTTGGAGGTAATGATGTGCTTGCCCTTGGTCTGATAGAAGTGCGCGACACCTTTGAGCGCGAGGTTGTCGGACTCGGTGGCACCGCTGGTCCAGACGATTTCGCGCGGATCGGCGTTGATCAGCTCGGCAACCTGACGACGACCGTTCTCCACGGCTTCCTCGGCCTTCCAGCCAAAGACGTGGGAGCGCGAGGCCGGGTTACCGAAGTTCCCGTCGACCAGCAGGCAGTCGGCCATTTTCTGGGCAACGCGTGGGTCGACCGGAGTGGTCGCAGAGTAATCAAGGTAGATCGGCAACTTCATTTGTCTCTCCTATCAGGCGGTGGCGTCGCTCGTCGTCCCAGGGGGTCAATCGACGGCAGACGTCTCAATCTTGTCCATCTGGGCGGTTCGTCCTGCGACACGGCGCAGGTCCTGGCGCTGGGCGACTTCCTGCACATCACGGCGCTTGACGAGGTCGGCCAGGCTTATGCCGCTGAGGAATTCATGGATCTGCTGGCTGAGGTCGCACCACAGGTGATGGGTCAGGCAGGTATCACCGGCATGGCAGTCCCCGAGCCCCTGGCAACGGGTGGCATCAACCGATTCGTTGACCGCGTCGATAACCTGGGCCACCTGGATGGTTTCCATGCCCCGCGACAGCTGGTAGCCACCGCCTGGACCGCGCACGCTGGAAACCAAGCTGCTGCGGCGCAGCTTGGCGAACAGCTGCTCCAGATAAGAGAGGGAAATGCCCTGGCGCTCGGAAATATCGGCCAAAGACACCGGCCCATTCTTCGCGTGCAACGCCAGGTCGAGCATGGCGGTCACGGCGTATCGGCCTTTGGTAGTCAGTCGCATGGCTATTGGGTACCACGGGAGTTTCAGGATGTGTGCGAGTATGCGATTCCCGAGCATTTAAGTCAACTATTAGACCTACTGCTTTAGTCGGGATTGCATCAGGGAGGCGGGCGCGATTGTAGCAGACGAGGGGCGTGAGCACACGCCCCGCATGCCACCATGACTTCAGTGCGGCGCGATCAATGCGGCTGAGTGTCGCGCTGGGCCACCTGGGCAGCCTCGCTGAAGTCGTCCTCCGGCAAGGCCGGCAGTTCCTTGGCACAATAGTCACTGCCCATCTTGGTCAGCGCGCCACACATACCCTCCAACCGTTCGTCGACGGCCTGCAGGTGATCGAGCATCTGGCCGATGGCCCGCGCCACCGGGTCGGGCATGTCGCCACTGACACCATAGGCGTCAAAGCCGATCTTCTCGGCCATTGCCTTACGCTTGGCTTCGACTTCGGTGTCCTCGCTCTTGACGATGATCCGCCCCGGAATGCCTACCGCCGTAGCCCCGGCCGGCACCGCCTTGGTGACCACCGCATTGGAACCGATCTTGGCCCCGGCGCCGACCGTGAAAGGCCCCAACACCTTGGCACCGGCCCCTACCACCACGCCGTTTTCCAAGGTGGGATGGCGCTTGCCCTTGTTCCAGCTGGTGCCACCGAGCGTCACCCCCTGGTACAGGGTGACGTCATCACCGATCTCGGCGGTTTCGCCAATGACGATGCCCATACCGTGGTCGATGAAAAAGCGCCGCCCAATGGTGGCGCCAGGGTGGATTTCGATACCGGTCAGCCAGCGACCGAAGTTCGACACCAGCCGGGCCAGCCATTTGAAATCACGCCTCCACAGGGCATTGCCCAGGCGGTGCAGCCAGATGGCATGCATGCCGGGGTAGCAGGTGAGCACCTCGAAGGCATTGCGCGCAGCCGGGTCTCGGTGGAATACGCTTTGAATATCTTCACGCAGGCGTTCGAACATCTGTCAGTCCTTCCGTTTATGCGGCTCGCCCCGGACCACTTTCTGGGTCTCGGTGAGGATGCCGCGCAAAATGCTCATTTCCGAACGCTCGACCGCCACCCGCCCATACAGCCGGCGCAGGCGCGGCATCAGGTGCTTGGGCTTTTCGGGGTCGAGGAAGCCGATGCCCACCAGGGTTTTCTCCAGGTGGTCGTAGAACAGCTCCATTTCATCCATGGTCGCCAGCTCAGCGGCGTCAACCTTCTCGACTTTGCGCGGTGCCTCACCGGCAGCCAGCCAGGCCATGCGCACCTCGTAGGAGAGCACCTGCACGGCAGCCGCCAGGTTCAGCGAGCTGAAGTCGGGGTTGGAGGGAATGTGCACGTGGAAGTGACATCGCTGCAGTTCTTCGTTGGTCAGACCGGCGTGCTCGCGCCCGAACACCAGGGCGATTTCCTCGCCGCCATTGGCATGCTCCACCGCCTTGGCACCGCATTCACGCGGGCCGATCAACGGCCAGGGAATGCTGCGCTCGCGAGCGCTGGTGCCCATCACCAGGTTGCAACCGACCAGCGCCTGCTCGAGGCTGTCGACCACCTGGGCGTTATCCAGCACATCGTCGGCGCCCGAAGCACGGGCACTGGCATCCACGGCGGGGAATTCTTTCGGCTGCACCAGCACCAGACGCGACAAGCCCATGTTTTTCATGGCACGTGCAGCGCCGCCGATGTTGCCGGGGTGGCTGGTATTGACCAGAACAACACGAATATTTTGCAGCAAGGTGTTGTGCTCACAGATGCAGGAATCAGGGCCTTCGATCTTACAGAACCGACAGACGTAACGCCATGAAAGCAAATGTGACACTTCTGCCGCCAAAGTTTTCTGCTAGAATGATCGGCTTTCTTCTTTAACATCTCCAGGTGACCCGCCCATGCAGCCTATGCTGAATATCGCCCTGCGCGCCGCTCGCAGCGCCAGTGAACTGATTTTCCGCTCCATCGAACGCCTGGATAGCATCAAGGTCGATGAGAAAGAGGCCAAGGACTACGTTTCCGAAGTCGATCGCGCCGCCGAGCAGAGCATCGTCAACGCCCTGCGCAAGGCCTACCCGAACCACTCCATCCAGGGCGAAGAAACCGGCCTGCACGCGGGTAGCGGCGAAGAAGGCAAGGATTACCTGTGGATCATCGATCCGCTGGACGGCACCACCAACTTCCTTCGCGGCATCCCGCACTTCGCCGTCAGCATCGCCTGCAAATACCGCGGCCGCCTTGAGCACGCCGTGATCGTCGACCCGGTTCGCCAGGAAGAATTCACCGCCAGCCGTGGCCGTGGCGCCCAGCTCAATGGCCGCCGCCTGCGCGTCAGCTCGCGCACAAGCCTGGAAGGCGCCCTGCTGGGCACCGGCTTCCCGTTCCGTGATGGCCAGATGGCGGACATGGACAACTACCTGGGCATGTTCCGCGCCTTGACCGGCCAGACCGCCGGCATCCGCCGCGCCGGCTCCGCCAGCCTGGACCTGGCCTATGTGGCTGCCGGCCGCTTCGACGCCTTCTGGGAGTCGGGCCTGTCCGAATGGGACATGGCAGCGGGCGTACTGCTGATCCAGGAAGCCGGTGGCTTGGTGAGTGACTTCAACGGTGGCCACGACTTCCTCGACAAAGGCCACATCGTTGCAGGCAACATCAAGTGCTTCAAGGCAGTACTGACTGCCATCCAGCCCCACCTGCCAGAAAGCATGAAGCGCTAAGCGCAGATTGCGGCAAACAAAAAGCACCTCTCGAGGTGCTTTTTTGTGCCTGGTGGTTTTGCATTGCCCGTACGGCCTCTTCGCGGGTAAACCCGCTCCTACAGGGGCAATACGATCCATGTAGAAGCGGGTTTACCGCGGAGGCCGGTACAGACGATGCAGATTACTGACCAGCTTCGCTCAGGATCAACTTGCCATTCTTGTCCAGCGGAATGGTCGATCCCGGCTCGCGGTCCATCTTCACCTTGCCTACCTGATCACCGATGGAATAGGTCACGTTGTAGCCCACCACCTTCTCGCTGATGTCGTTGACCGTGTTGCAGCGGGTTTGCGTGGTTGTGTACGTATCACGCTCCTGCATGCCTTCCTGCACCTTGTTACCGGCATAACCACCACCGACCGCACCGGCCACCGTGGCAATCTTCTTACCGGTACCACCACCAATCTGGTTACCCAGCAAACCACCGGCCAGCGCACCCACGACGGTGCCAGCGATCTGATGCTGGTCCTTGACCGGCGCCTGGCGCGTAACGGCAACGTCCTTGCACACTTCGCGCGGGGTTTTCACCTGTTGCTTGATCGGCTGCACGTCGGTGACCTGGGCATACTCAGGCCCCTTGTTGACCAAGCTGTAGGTCGCGACAGCACCTCCGGCAGTCACACCGACAGCACCCAGTACCGCACCCACCAGCATTGATTTATTCACGTGGACCTCCTGATCGTACCAGCGGGTATAAACCCGCGCTTCTCCCAGCCTTGGAGCAAAAAAAAAGGCGCGAGTTCAATACTCGCGCCTTTTACACCGCCAGGCGGTGATGGACTAGCCCTTACGGACGATCATCCACACCCTCGGCCTTGGTCGGCGGGATCAGGTCTTCGCTATTCAGGTTCAGCCAGATCAGTACCACGTTGGCGATATAGATCGACGAATAAGTACCGGCCATGACACCAATGAACAGTGCCAGTGAGAAACCGAACAGGTTGTCACCCCCGAAGAACAGCAGCGCAGCAATGGCCAGCAAGGTCGAAACCGAAGTGGCGACGGTACGCAGCAGGGTCTGGGTGGTGGAAATGTTGATGTTCTCGATCAGCGAGGCCTTGCGCATGACACGGAAGTTCTCGCGTACCCGGTCGAACACAACAATGGTGTCGTTCAGCGAGTAACCGATGATCGCCAGGACCGCCGCCAGCACTGTCAGGTCGAAGGTGATCTGGAAGAACGACAGGATACCCAGCGTTACCACCACGTCGTGGATCAGCGAGATGATCGCGCCAACGGCGAACTTCCACTGGAAGCGGAAGGCCAGGTAGATGAGGATACCGCCCAGAGCCAGGAGCATGCCCATGCCGCCCTGGTCGCGCAGCTCTTCACCGACCTGCGGACCGACGAACTCGACACGCTTGACCGTGGCCGGGTTGTCGCCGCCTGCCTTCTGCAGCGCGGCAGCTACCTTGTTGCCCAACTGCGGGTCATCGCCCGGCATGCGCACCAGCAGGTCGGTAGTGGCGCCGAAGCTCTGCACCACCGCCTCGTCGAAGCCGGAGTTGACCAGCTCGGCACGCACCGCCTTGAGGTCGGCAGGACGCTCGTAGGTCAGCTCGATCAGCGTACCCCCGGTGAAGTCCAGCCCGAAGTTCAGGCCCTTTTGCCACCAGCTGAACAGCGCCAACACGGTGAGGAGCACGGTGACGGCGAACGCGACATTGCGCACGCCCATGAAATTGATGGTTTTCATCGCAGCTCCCTCAAACCCACAGCTTCTTGATGTCACGCCCGCCGCAGGTCAGGTTGACCAATGCACGGGTCACCATGACGGCGGTGAACATCGAGGTGAAAATCCCGAGGGACATGGTGACCGCAAAGCCTTTGACCGGGCCGGTACCCATGGCAAACAGGATGCCGCCGACCAACAGGGTGGTCAGGTTGGCGTCGACGATTGCCGAGTAGGCGCGATTGAAGCCTTCGTGGATAGCGCGCTGCACCGACATGCCAGCAGCGATCTCTTCGCGAATACGCGAGAAGATCAGCACGTTGGCGTCCACCGCCATACCCATGGTCAACACGATGCCGGCAATACCCGGCAGGGTCAGGGTCGCCCCCAGCAGCGACATCAACGCCAGCAGCAGCACCATGTTGCCCGCCAGGGCGATGGTGGCCAGCACGCCGAAGGCGCGGTAGATGGCAATGATGAACAGAGAGACAAACAACATGCCCCACAGCGAGGCGTCGATACCCTTGGTGATGTTGTCGGCACCCAGGCTTGGGCCAATGGTACGTTCTTCAGCGAAGTACATTGGCGCGGCCAGACCACCGGCACGCAGCAGCAGAGCCAGTTCCGACGACTCGCCCTGGCCGTTCAGGCCGGTGATGCGGAATTGGCTGCCCAGCGGCGACTGGATGGTCGCCAGGCTGATGATTTTCTTCTCTTCCACAAAACTTTGTACGGCAACGTCCTTCTCGACGCCACCGACAGTCTGCTTGACGTAACGGGTGACTGGCTTCTGCTCGATGAAGATCACCGCCATGCTACGGCCAACGTTGCTGCGCGTTGCGCGGCTCATCAGCTCGCCACCGTGACCATCCAGACGAATGTTCACCTGCGGGCTACCATGCTCGTCAAAACTGGCCTGGGCGTCGGTGACCTGGTCACCCGTGATGATCAGGCCACGCTCGACGGCAGCGGAGCGGCCGCCCTCACGGAACTCGAACACCTCGGTAGTGGCTTTGGATGCACCTGGTTCAGCACCGAAGCGGAACTCCAGGTTGGCCGTTTTACCGAGGATACGCTTGGCTTCGGCAGTGTCCTGCACGCCAGGCAGCTCGACCACGATACGGTTGGCGCCCTGGCGCTGTACCAGGGGCTCGGCCACACCCAGTTCGTTCACGCGGTTGCGCACGGTGGTGAGGTTCTGCTTGATCGAGTATTCGCGGATCTCGGCGACTTTCGCCTGAGTCAGCGCCAGACGCAGCACCGCAAGCTCGTTGCGCTCGGTGGTGGTCAGTTCGAAATCATTGAAATTCTTGCGGATCAGGGCACGTGCCTGTTCGCGGGTGGCATCGTCAGCGAAGCCCAGCATGATGCCGCCATCCTGCTGAGGCAGGCTGCGGTAGCGGACGCGCTCTTTGCGCAGCAAGGTCTTGACCTCGCCTTCGTAGACTTTCATGCGGGCAGCCATGGCCTTGTCCATGTCCACTTCCAGCAGGAAGTGCACACCACCAGACAGGTCCAGGCCCAGTTTCATCGGGCTTGCGCCCAGGTTGCGCAGCCATTGCGGGGTAGTCTGGGCCAGGTTCAGGGCCACGACGTAATCATCGCCCAGTGCCTTGCGCACGACATCCTTGGCTGGCAGTTGGTCTTCCTGATTGGTCAGGCGGATCAGCCCGCTGCCCTTTTCACCCAGGCTTGCGCCCTTGACGGCGATCTTGGCATCGACCAGCGCCTTGCTGACGCGATCGAGGTCGGCCTGATTCACCTGCAGCGCCGAGCTGGCACCGCTGATCTGTACCGCCGGGTCATCCGGGTAGAGGTTGGGAGCGGAATAAATGAAACCGACCACCAGTACCAGCACGATCAGTGCATATTTCCACAGAGGATATTTGTTCAGCATCACGCCGCCCGTTCAAGACGCGGGGCGCGTTGCGCGCCCCGACTGGAAAATAAAACCGGTAACTCAGATAGCCTTGAGCGTACCTTTTGGCAGGGTCGCAGCAATGGCACCCTTCTGGAACTTCAGCTCGACAGTGTCGGACACTTCCAGCACCACGAAGTCATCGGAAACCTTGACGATCTTGCCGGCGATGCCGCCGTTGGTGACAACTTCGTCACCTTTCTGCAAGTTGCTCAGCAGGTTCTTCTGCTCTTTTGCGCGCTTGGCCTGCGGGCGCCAGATCATCAGGTAGAAGATGACCAGGAAACCGACCAGGAAAATCCACTCGAAGCCGGTACCGGCTGGGCCAGCGGCAGGTGCTGCAGCGTCCGCGTATGCGGCGGGGATGAAGAAGCTCATTGGGCACTCCTAATGTTAATTTTCTAATAATGGATGCGGACAGTCAGTCCAAGGGCGGTACAGGAAGCCCGCGCTTGGCGTAGAAGGCGTCGACAAAGGCGGCCAATTTACCCTGTTGAATAGCCTCGCGTAAACCGGCCATCAAGCGCTGATAATGGCGCAAGTTGTGGATGGTATTCAGCATGCTGCTCAGCATTTCGCCGCATTTGTCCAGATGATGGAGATAGGCGCGCGAGAAGTTGGTGCAGGTATAGCAGTCACAGGTCGGATCCAGCGGGGATTCATCGTGACGATGGAACGCATTGCGGATCTTGATCACCCCTGTATCGACGAACAGATGACCGTTGCGCGCGTTACGCGTCGGCATCACGCAGTCGAACATGTCGACGCCGCGGCGCACACCCTCAACGAGATCTTCCGGTTTGCCTACCCCCATAAGGTAACGAGGTTTGTCAGCAGGCATCTGGCCCGGCAGGTAATCCAGCACCTTGATCATTTCGTGCTTGGGCTCGCCCACCGACAGACCGCCAATGGCCAGACCGTCGAAACCGATGTTTTCCAGGCCTTCCAGCGAGCGCATGCGCAGGTCCTGGTACATGCCGCCCTGGACAATGCCGAACAGCGCTGCGGTGTTGTCGGCATGGGCGTTCTTCGAGCGCTGGGCCCAGCGCAGCGACAGCTCCATGGAAGTGCGTGCCACATCGTGCTCGGCCGGGTACGGGGTGCACTCGTCGAAGATCATTACCACGTCGGAGCCCAGATCACGCTGAACCTGCATCGACTCTTCCGGGCCCATGAACACTTTGGAACCATCGACCGGCGAAGCGAAGGTCACGCCCTCTTCCTTGATCTTGCGCATGGCGCCCAGGCTGAATACCTGGAAACCACCGGAGTCGGTGAGGATCGGGCCTTTCCACTGCATGAAATCGTGCAGGCCGTTGTGCTTCTTGATCACCTCGGTGCCCGGACGCAGCCACAGGTGGAAGGTGTTGCCGAGGATCATCTCGGCGCCGATGGCCTCGATATCGCGTGGCAGCATGCCCTTGACCGTGCCATAGGTACCCACCGGCATGAATGCCGGGGTTTCCACGGTGCCACGTGGGAAGGTGATGCGACCCCGACGGGCCTTGCCGTCGGTGGCCAGCAGTTCGAAGGACATTCGACAGGTGCGACTCATGCTTGATCCTCGGGCCCGCGTGGCGCCGGATTGCGGGTGATGAACATGGCATCACCGTAACTGAAGAAGCGGTACCCGTGCTCGACCGCCGCTGCGTAGGCAGCCATGGTCTCGGGGTAGCCGGCGAAAGCCGAGACCAGCATCAGCAGCGTGGACTCCGGCAGATGGAAGTTGGTGACCAGGGCATCGACCACATGGAACGGCCGGCCCGGGTAGATGAAGATGTCGGTGTCGCCACTGAACGCCTTGAGCACGCCATCACGCGCGGCGCTTTCCAGCGAACGCACACTGGTGGTGCCAACCGCGATCACCCGACCACCACGGGCCCGGCAGGCCTCGATGGCATCGACCACATCCTGGCCCACTTCGAGCCATTCTTTATGCATGTGGTGGTCTTCGATCTTGTCGACCCGCACCGGCTGGAAGGTGCCGGCGCCCACATGCAGGGTGACGAAGGCGCGCTCGACGCCCTTGTCGGCGATCTTTTCCAGCAGCGCCTCGTCAAAGTGCAGGCCTGCGGTAGGCGCGGCAACCGCGCCAGCGCGCTGGGCGTACACGGTCTGGTAGCGCTCACGGTCGGCGCCCTCGTCCGGGCGGTCGATATAGGGCGGCAACGGCATATGGCCGACACGGTCAAGCAACGGCAGCACCTCTTCGGTGAAGCGAAGTTCGAAAAGCGTGTCATGGCGCGCGACCATTTCGGCCTCGCCACCGCCATCGATGAGGATGACCGCGCCTACCTTGGGCGCCTTGCTGGCGCGCACATGGGCCAGCACCCGGTGGCTGTCGAGCACGCGTTCGACCAGTACCTCCAGCTTGCCGCCGGAGGCTTTCTGGCCAAACAACCGCGCCGGGATCACCCGGGTGTTGTTGAACACCATCAGGTCGCCGGGGCGCAGATAGTCGAGCAAGTCGGGGAATTGCCGGTGCGCCAGCGCGCCGGTAGGCCCATCGAGCACCAGCAGACGGCTGCCATGGCGCTCGGCCAACGGGTGGCGGGCGATCAGGGAATCAGGGAGTTCGAAGGAAAAATCGGCGACGCGCATGATGATGTTCGGTTCGGCAGGGCCGGGAAGTTTAGCCCAATGTGTGAAAATTGACCATGAAAGCCGATTGACCGACCAGCGGCACCTCTTTATACTGCGCGCCACGCCCTGATGGCGGAATTGGTAGACGCGGCGGATTCAAAATCCGTTTTCGAAAGGAGTGGGAGTTCGAGTCTCCCTCGGGGCACCATCATATAGTTCCAAGCGGTCCCTACCAGACCCGGAACACCAGAGAAACCGGCCACTGAGCCGGTTTTTTTGTGCCTATCGTTCCCAGTGATTCCCTTGAAAGCCCCAAAGTATGTGAGTAGATTTGTGAGTAGGACGAGTTCGGTCCAGAATCCTACTCACACACCGACCGCAATCCAGCGCGGTTCGGCACTGCAAGGGAATAGCCGTGGCGCTCACAGATACCGCCATCCGCACCGCCAAACCCCGCGACAAACTCTATCGCCTCGCTGACGCCCTGGGCCTTTGTCTTGAGGTGACGACCGCTGGCGGGAAGCTCTGGCGCCTTCGCTACCGATTCGAGGGCAAGGCCAAGATGCTGGGCCTGGGCGCCTACCCCGCCGTCACACTTGCCCAGGCACGCGAGCGCCGGGATGCCGCGCGAAAGTTGCTGGCACAAGGTATTGACCCAAGCGCACATAAACAACAGGAAAAGGCCACTGCCGCCGCACAGGTGCTGACGCTCGAAGTGCTAGCGCGGGAATGGTACGACTACAACCAGCCACGATGGGCTCCCGCCACTGCATCGAAAGCGCTGCAGTATCTGGAGTCGGACATATTCCCGGTGATTGGCAAACGGCCAGCTTCCGAGGTGCAACGCCCTGAGCTGGTCGACCTGGTGCGCAAGATCGAGCGGCGCGAGGCATTCAACGTCGCCCGCAAGGTTCGCCAGTGGCTGAGCCAGATATTCCGTTTCGGCCTGGCCAAGGGCGTGGTACCCAGCAACCCCGCCACCGATCTGGACGTGGTAGCCGCGCACGCCCCGCGCACTCGCCACCATCCGCACGTATCAGAAGGCGAACTGCCAGATCTGTTGGAGAAACTGGACGCGGCCCAGTGTGATATCACCAGCAAGATCGCCATTCGCCTACTACTGCTAACAGCAGTGCGACCCGGTGAGCTGCGGCTGGCGCCCTGGGACGAGTTCGACCTGGAGTCAGCTACTTGGACGATCCCGGCAGCACGGATGAAGGCACGGCGCCCTCACATCGTCCCGCTCCCACGCCAAGCCGTGGTCCTGCTGCGCAGCCTGCATGAGCTGACCGGCACCTATTCCCTGGCCTTCCCAGGGCGCAATGACCGGTCCAGACCAATGAGCGAGAACACGGTGAACAAGGCGCTATCAACGATGGGCTACGAGGGGCGGCAAACTGGTCACGGATTCCGCCATCTATTGAGCACCAGCCTGAACACCCGAGGCTACAACCGGGACTGGATCGAGCGCCAACTGGCCCACGGCGATCAAGACTCGATCCGCGACACATATAACCATGCGCACTACCTAGAGCAGCGACGGGAAATGATGCAGAACTGGGCAGATGAGATTGATGCCCTCTGCGCGGGTGCAAATGTGGTTTCAATCAGGAGAGCGACATAATGGATGAGTGCAACACGCCTACAGAAAAGAGGGTCGGCCCCCAACTTGACCACGTGATTAATTGCCTTACACCCGCCCTAGAAGCGGGAAATACTCCTAATCTGCATGTTATCAAGGAGATATTTCTGGCATGTGGTTCGACTACTGGCGATGCTCCGGATGATTACGAACCAAACATAAATGAAGCTTTCTCAATATTGACTGCAATCTCCTCGGAAGACGCGGAAGTCGCCGAGGGAATTCGGGTCGCAATGATGTCCATTGGTACAGCTCTCCTTGGCTCACTTATAAATTATAGTTCACGCGCTGTTAATCGGGAGATAGCGTCACTCCGTGGACTTAATGCGCGTAATAAATCTCTTAGACAAGCAGCGAACAGGGCGCGTGAAGTTGCAGTAGCGAAATGGACGGAGGATCGCGCCCAGAGCATCCGTATAGGCGAAATGGCTCAAGCCATCTACGCCCAGCTCCACACTGAAGGCCTCGAAAAAGTGCTCCCAAAAGACCCTGACGGGGTGCGCAAATGGATCAGGTCGGTCGCTCCCCCCCATGCGATACGTCCTGGGCGATCAAGGAAATCTGGCTAGCGTTTCAAAAATGGTATTTAACGTTACGAAAAACCATTTTAACGTTGCGTTGTACTGATTTTATGTACAGCTACAGAGCGCAAAGATAGGTCATCCCCAAACCGCCCGAGGAGGCGCAGTTGATGGCCAGCCCTACCAACACCACCCTACCCGCTCGCCGCTTCATCAAGCGTCAGGACGTTGAGTCGATCACCGGCCTGTCCTGCACCGAGATTTACCGCCGTATCGCTGCTGGCGCTTTCCCCAAGCAAGTCACGCTCGGCCCGAAGTGCGTCGTGTGGATCGAGGCCGAGATTCACACCTGGTGCGATGAGCAGATTGCAGCCAGCCGCGGGGAGGTGGCGTGATGACCTGCCCTGGCTCCACTGATGCCCTTTCTCCTTACTCGTGCCCATATTTCTCACTCGTGCCCACTCACAGGGATGGGCACAAGTGGAAAAAATGGGCACGAGTAAGACTTGCACCCATCCAACGCTCGCTGTATCGTCAGGTTGTCGTTGCAAATTCAGCGACCGGGTTTGGCGACCCGTACAAATCAAGGCGCATAAGCGCCCCAACTGAATCTGGCGCTTTTTTTGTGCCCAGCATTCGGCTCTATGGTGGCTGTGCGCGGGAGACCTTCGGGTCTGCCGGGTTCCTTGATTCCCGGTTCGCCAACCTGCGTACAGCTGCCACCCTAAATCGTTTGGCGACGATCCGTGGCAGCTCCTCAAATCAAGGAGCTACAACCATGACCGCCCTCATTCCGTCCAAAATTCGCGCCCTTGCCCACCGCAAGATGGCCCTCAGCGCCCTCCGCGCAAACTCGTCCCTGTCCGTCCGCTTGAAGCGCTACAACCACCACATGGATCAAGCCCGCGCCCTGGAAGCCCAAGGAGGTGAGCAATGATCCGTGGTCCGAAGCAAACAGCGCTGGCGCCGGCCGTTCTCGCCGATTTCGAATGCCACCACCAAAACCAGGCCAGGGAGGCGTTCAAAAAGCTCGAATGTATCCTTACGGCCATGATTATCCCGGCTCTTGGTCAGCAGCATCCGATCTCGAAAGACCTCTACGCGCAGCTCGATAACGTCAAACTCGGCTCGCAGAACTTTTGCTGGCGGCACCGGCACATCGGCTATAGCTACAGCGCGACCGAAGTTGGGGGTGTTCAATGAGCTACTGGAACGATCTTCTGCCACGCCACGAAGCGCTGAAGAACATGACTCCCGGTCAGCTGAAAGCGACA
This sequence comes from Pseudomonas sp. 2,4-D, assembly GCF_030418155.1. Classification (NCBI taxonomy): domain Bacteria; kingdom Pseudomonadati; phylum Pseudomonadota; class Gammaproteobacteria; order Pseudomonadales; family Pseudomonadaceae; genus Pseudomonas; species Pseudomonas sp. 2,4-D. The sequence goes on along the minus strand of NZ_JAUHUI010000030.1, from coordinate 44,328 downwards.
GAGCAGGCAACTGAAAGCTGTGTTTCCGTACTCGCGCATGGGATATCCGGCATTGGTCACCTGCTGGCTTGTACAGCCTCGAACGACGACACCGGCCTGAACTCTGGAGCAGTAACTGATATAGGCTGGCTTCTCGAAAGCCTAGGCAGTCTCGTTGCTAACTTGTCTGACACAAGCGCAGCAGCAACTCTCCATTTGTCCGAAGTCAAACCCGGAGCATAACCATGAACATCCAAAACGGTGCACATGCGCCGATGGGGTCGGCTTGCCTGGATAAAGTGCTTATCCGATTAGACAAAGTTAAGTCTGCTGGCGCCGACAAATGGAAAGCCTGCTGCCCCGCGCACAGTGACAAGCATCCCAGTTTGGCAATTAGCGAAACTTCGGATGGTGTCGTCTTGCTCAAATGCTGGGCCGGCTGCACAACAAAAGAGATTGTCTCGGCAATCGGTCTGGATTTGCGAGACTTGTTTCCCGGCGATAAACAACCGCGGCGCGGCCCAAGCAAGACGGCAATTGAACATGAGCGCATGGTTTATCGAATCGGCCACCTTCTCCAGCGACAAGGGAAGTTGGAAGGTGACGACCTGGCGCGCTTCAACCTCGCCAAGCTGCGCCTGGGGGTCAAATGACTACAGATCGCTTTGCACAAGAATGGACCGAGCCTCTTAGCCCCATCAATCGTGAAAACGTAACCCCCCTATGGCGCGTCAATGCGGTTAAGGCGTCGACAATCAAGGCCGTTCCCATCCGCTGGCTGTGGCCTGGATGGCTGGCTAAAGGAAAGCTGCACATCCTCGCCGGCGCTGGCGGTACCGGGAAGACCACGCTGCTGATCGGTCTGATCGCCACCATCACCACTGGTGGACGCTGGCCCGATGGCAACCGTTGTAGCGAGCCGGGTAATGCACTCATCTGGTCGAGTGAAGATGATCCAGCGGATACGTTGATTCCCCGTTTAACCGCTGCTGGCGCTGACATGAGCCGCGTCTACATCATCCAGGGGCTCACCAACGCCAGGGGCGACGCCGATCCATTCGACCCAGCAAACGACATTGTCCGTTTGCGTGAGACGGCCAGCGAGATTGGCGGTGTGTCGCTTCTGATGCTCGACCCCATCGTCAGCGCGGTGAAAGGCGACATGCACAAGGCCAATGACGTGCGTCGGGCGCTGCAAGGCGTAGTGGACTTCGCCGAGCAGAACCTTTGCGCCGTGGTGGGAATTTCCCACTTTGCCAAGGGTGGCGCTGGCTCGTCGCCTGCTGATCGAGTTATCGGATCGCAAGCGTTCTCGGCGCTGGCGCGCACAGTACTGGTAGCCGCCAAGCAGGAAGACTCCGACCAACGCGTGCTGGCGCGAGCGAAGTCGAACATCGGCGCTGACGAGGGAGGTGTCTCCTACACCATCGAGCCATGTGACATCGGAGATGGGATTGAAGCTACTCGCGTGGTGTGGGGCGAAGCCATCGAAGGTAGCGCCCGGGAAATCCTAGGAGAAGCGGAGGCATCCAGTGATGAGGAGGCACAAGACCTGGATGATCCCAGCGACTGCCTCTACCGAATCTTGAAGGACAACCCCCTCGAAAGTAATGAAGCGAAAGCCCTGATGAGGCGCAATGGCTACACCGAAAAGCAGATTCGCCGGGCCAGAGAAAAGCTGTCTGTTGTCACCGCCAGAACCGGCAACAAAAAGGATGTGAAGTCGTTCTGGTCATTGCCCCAAGCGGGTGGCTCATTCGCGCCCTTTCAACCACTCGTGCCCACAGAATCCCACTCGTGCCCATCCTCTGGCGTGGGCACGAGTAACGAAAATGGGCACGAGTGTGAGGATCAGCAAGGAGATCCGCAGCCGGGCGCCGCGTCGTTTCCATCGCTGGATGATGACGCGGAGGACCTGTGATGGCTGCGCTCGACTACCTGCTGGAACGTGGATTTTCCGCAAAGAAGCAAGGTATGCGGGTGCGGATCTCCCCCGCCTCAAAGCTGACCGACGATGTGCGCAAGTACGTGAAGGCACACCGGCTCGCACTGCTGGCCGAGCTGGCTGCGAACGATGGCCTGGAGCGCCGCTGCAACTGGACGGTGCTGGTCCCGGGGTGCCGGCCATTCACCATGATCAGCGAGCCAATTACCCGCGACGAAGCGCTGGCCGACGTGCGCGTGCGCTGGCCAGGTGCGGAGGTGGGGCCGTGACGAGACTCAGTGGATACCTAGGCGAGCAATCGGCGAGCGCTCGACGAGGTTGGCGCGAATTCCCGCTTCGGCAAAACACGGGATTTTCCCACCTTATCGGATGGCCCGACCCCGTTCGCCACTGTGTAGAAAACGCCACAGTGTGTTGCTTTCGACACAGTGGCGCCCTGATCCGAATCGGCTCATTTGGTCTGATTCGGATCATTTGGCCGCGTTCGGTGAACCGACACCCTCAGTTTGAGGACATAGCATGACCACCAAACTCATCACATTCACTGACGCAGAGATCCGCAAGCAGGCCGGCCAGCCGGTGCGGCAGTTGCGTGACCCGCGTTACCCCGAGCTGCGATTTCGCTATTCCACCGTCGACCGTACCCGGGGCGCCTGGCACGTCGTTGTCAGGGGGAAATGGGGCAAGGCTGGCGACTTCCCGAGTCTGACCACCAAGGCCATGCTCACAGCGCTGCCAGCCATCCTAGGGCGCCGTGCAGCAGACGCCGAGGCCACCTCGCTGACCAGCACCTGGAGCCGTACCGGTGAGCTGCTGGACTGGTACCTGGATCGCATGCTGCGCGACCGCAATTTGTCGGCCAAGCGCAAGGCCGGCGCGAAGTCGGCCATCGCCTGCCACCTGGCGCCACGGCTGTATGACTTGCCACTGGCCGAGGTGAGCAAGGCCACGCTCGATCAGCGCCTGATGTGGCCACTGCAGGAGCGCTACGCCTTGTCGTTCGTGCGCCTGGTGTTCAACGTGCTGGCGGTGGCGATGCGCAAGGCGCACCGGCTTGGGATGATCGAGCAGAACCCCATGGGCTTGCTGCGCTTCGGGGATTTCGTGGCGGTGCGGATCAAGCCGAAGTCGTCACGGCTGCGGGAGCGAGACTTACCCGATCTGCTGGCCAAGCTGGCCACCTGGAGCGAGGCGCGGCCCGGTGACGCCCTGCTGGCGCTGATGATGCTGTGCCACGGTACCCGCCTGGGCGAGACGCGCAGCGCGCTGTGGCGCAACGTCGATCTGCAGGCCGGCCAGTGGTTCATCCCCGCCGACGACACCAAGACCAAGCAGAACCACACGCTACCGCTGACCCGCCAGATCTGTGCGCTGCTGAGCCGCTATCAAGCCCAGCAGGCCGCGCAGGGCTACCAAGGTGCCTACCTATTCCCCGCCAGCCGGCGCGGGCCTCTGGGAGACACGGCAGCGAGCCAGGTGTTTGCCGAACTGAGCGACCGCCAGTGGACTAGCCATGACGTGCGCAAGGTCGCCCGCACCTGCTGGATGGACCTGGGCGTGGATTACCTGGTGGGCGAGATGCTGGTGAACCACGCCCTGCGCAACATGGACGCCACCTACATCCACACCACCGCCGAAGCCCTCAAGCGCCAAGCCCTGGAGCGTTGGCACGACCATTTAGACGGGCTCGGGTTGAGCGCGCTCACAGGCGAGACATACCCGAGATACGAAATTTCACAAGATTCGCCACAGGCCAATAACGACGAGGCCTCTAGCGAAATTCAGGATGCATCACAGAGGAGCATGTAAATCATGGTGGACGTTGAACAGGACGTTACCGAGCGGTTGGCCCAGGCCGGCATCACTCCATTGATTGGAGGCTTGGTACCCGAGCCAGCCACGGCAGACCTGCTGGGATATGCCCCCAGCTACCTCCGCCGCCTGGCTGCCGAGGGTCGGTCACCGCTGCCATTCGTGCGCCGTGGCAATCGGCGGTTCTACAAAATAGCCGACATAGTGCGCTTTGCGACGGATACCGACTGAGGACGTCGAAGTTAACCGCTGACCGGGGTGTGCGTGCGCGCATAGGGTAGATGGCATTACTTAGACACCCCGGAGATACCCATGCCAGACCCCTATCAGCAGGACATGACCGAGCTGAATTCAACCCTCAAAAACATCGGCACCCAGATCACCGACTTCAAATCGTCCTCAGCCGAGAAGCAAACCGAGTTCGGCGCCCGCCTCTTGGAAATCGAACAGAAGCTGGTGAATGTCAGCGCCCGCCGAGGCGCCAACGACGACTCCACCGACTCCAATGCCGTGACTACCCAGGTCGTGGCCGCTGATGGCATCACCGGCTTCAGGGCCGGGATGAAATCCACTGGCCAGATCAGTTGCAAAGTCGGCGTTCGTGCGGCGATCACCAACCCCAACAAGGGCGTCACTGGTTCGACCAGCTACCCAACCGCCCCGCAGCGTGACGGCGCCGGCATCCGTGGCATTCCGCAGCCGCGGCTGAGCTTGCTGGATGTGCTGCCGATCGTGCCGGTCACCAGCGCTACCTACGAGTTCGTTCGCCTCGACGGCTACATCAACGGCGCGGCCTACCAGAAAGAAGAAGGTGAGGAGAAGGCCGAAGGGTCGATGCCCACCAAAATGGAGCGGGCGGAGATCGCCACCATCGCTACCTGGATTCCGGCGAGCCTCCAGGTGCTGCAGGACAATGACCAGCTTGAGGGGCAGATCAACACGCTGATGAGCGTGGGGGTTCGCCAGAAGCTGGAGGCCGAGCTCATCAACGGCGACGGTGGGCCAGGTGAAATCCTCGGGTTCAAGAAGCAGGCAACCGCTGCTGGCATCACCACCGGCAAGCCAGCTGACCGCATCGGCGCAGCCCTCACTGACCTCAAGGCCGAAGGTTGGAACCCGAACGTCATCGTGATGAACCCGCGTGACTGGTTCGCCATCGAGAGCGAGCGCGCCGAGGATGGCGACGGCCAGTATGTGATTGGCACCCCGCGCGATCCAGCGCCGCCCAGCCTGTGGGGCACCCCTGTAGTCGTCACCAACGGCATGCCGCAAGGCGAGGCATTGATCCTCGATACCAGCGTGGCCGCGTTGCTGGACCGCCAGGAAGTGACCGTCGAGGCTAGCCGCCACGACGGCGACAACTTCCGCCGCAACATGGTGACCATCCTGGCAGAGCTGCGCGCTGGCCTGGCTGTGTTCGCTCCCACAGCTACTCGACTCGTCACGCTGGCCGGCACGCCGACACCGTAACAACGAGCGTGGGTTAGCTGTGAGTGCCACGACCTCCTAACCGCAGCAGTCGGAGCCCTTCTTTCCTTTGTGGGGTGATCCGGCACTGGCCCGCACTCGCGGGCCTTTTCATTCACACCGGAGAAGACCATGAGCCATACCCATCTACCCAAGCCAGTTCAACGAGCCCTCAACCAGATCGCCCACAGCCGCGCCCTGTTGCGCCAGATGGAAGAGCGTGAGCGGTTGAGCAAAGAGATCGATCGCCTGTTGGCCAGCGGCCTGAGCGCAGCCGAAGCGCTGGAGCAGATCCGGTCGGCGCCGCCGTACATCGCGCCGACCTACTGAGGGGGGCGGGTCGAAAGTCTGGAAGGTTCGCTGACCTAGACCGCCTCCGACCCCACGTACACATTTTTTCCCGTGTTAAAAAAAAAGTTAAAACGAGGTTAACACCATGCCGAACGTGCATGGGGCTGTAAGCCACGGAAATAGCGGCATAGACGCCGTTAGCGCCCTCTGGCGGATGTTAACCGAGTTAACACCTTTAACCTCGAAAAGTTAACGCTTTAACTCCTGCGAGTTAACACCTGGAGGCTACCGCTGATGACAATCCAACCAGTTCCACCCTCCTTTCAAGAGCGTTTCGCCCGAGCCTGTGACGTGGCCACCTTCACCTTGGATAAGGGTGGGCCCTGCTATCTGCTGTGGGAAGTCGATCAGGTCCAGGCCGGCCAAAGGGTGAAGCTCGATGGCGTATTTTTCACCGAAGAGGAGGCGCGGATATCCGCCGACTTGCTGCGTGGCACCCTGCGCGGCGCTCGCGCTTCCATGTGGAGCTACGCCCCCAACTGGAACCCTGACCCTGCCCGAGAGGCAGCGATCCGCCTGGAGGCGTTGCAGTGCCGCGAGATGCTTGCACGACCCCTGGGCGTCCACCTGGCTATACCACAGGAGGCCGTGTGATGACTGCAGCCGTGATCGCCTACTCACCTAAAACCAAAGTCCGCCTTGGTGGCTTCTTGGGCAAGAAGTACGGCAAACACCACTACTTCCTGCTGGAGCGCGGGGACGCGAAAGAGGCCGCCAAAGCGCTGGATGCTAACTATCCAGGCTTCGCCCAAGACCTGACTGAAGCTGAGGGGCGTGGGCTGCGCTTCGCCGTCTTCAAAAATGGCAAGAACATTGGCGACGGTGATCTGGATCGGGGCGGAGCACGGGAACTCTGGTTTGTGCCGGTAGTGCATGGCAGCAAGCGTGCTGGCCTGCTGCAGACCATCGTCGGAATCGCCCTGATCATTGCAGGACCGTTAACCGGAGGCGCCACCTACGGGCCTGGTATCGCGTTGGTCGCTGGCGGCGTAATTCAAATGCTCAGCCCCCAGGCAGCCGGGCTGTCGCAAAGCGGCGCGCCTGAGAACCTGCCGAGCTACGCCTTTGGGAGTGCCAAGAACACCACAGCCAGCGGTCTACCGGTACCGATCTGCATCGGTGAGCGCCGCTGGGGCGGGGCCATCATCTCAGCATCGATCGAGGCGCAGGACAAAGCTTAAAGTGAGCCAGGATCACTTTGGATACCCCAAACCTGGGGTGCTGGGGTGTCCTCAGTTTTGAGGACACCCCAGCACTACCCAGCAAATGTTAGGGGCACTGATAGACAGGAACTGCTCAGGCAATTAAATTGTTGAAAGTATCCGCTCTTTACATACACTTATAATGTTAAGTGCCACATCTTTGTTTGTATCTGGGTAATTCAACTGCTTAATAACATATATTAAAATCGAAGCATAAATGCTTCTTTCAGATCTCGAACATTCTTCGCTAATCCATTCTGTGATTTGATTGAAGAATGGAGCTAGTGGAGAGTTGGTTCCGCAGTTAAGCAGCTCGATCGACCTGATCAAATCTTCTTTGGGGAGACTTTCAAGTGCGCGCTCAGCCGTATCTAAATGGAAGAATGGGCTAAGCAATATTGAACATGGGTCGAGTGAAGTTGCTCGTTCTGCCAAGTCGCCAAAATCGATTATCAGAGGCGCATAATCATTGGCGATCAGTACATTTCCACCGTGCATGTCGCCATGGGTTCGCCCCCATTTAACTGAAACTGATAGGTCCTCAATATCCTCGAGCCAACTTAGTTCGTAAGTGTTTTTGAGTCTTGCTAGCTTTGAGTCGGATACTAAGCAGCTTCGTAACTCTCCGATGGTTTTTCTTGTTCTATAGCAGCCTTCGCCCCACACTGAAAATATTTCTTTTAGCTTTTGGTATGTAGTTAAAGATAGTTCGGGGCTGCTAAGCAAAAGCTCTGATAAGTTACTTGTGTGGTCATTCGCTAAGCGATAGTAGATGGCTGCGCTGGATTTGGCTCCATATTCCAAGCATAATAGCTTGCTCGGGAACGTGCCAATAGTCAAAGCAGGAACCATCAAATCAAAATTGGTGGCCTCAAGTGAGATTTTGTCTCTTTTGCCGATTCTGGCGACAGCTTTGAATAGAGAGGAGTCATGTTGGTTCAATACTTCAACGCTCAAGACTCTTACGCCGGACAGGCCCCCATTGAGGTCTTGCCATTTACAGCTTGCGCCAGATAATTTGATCGTGAACATTTTGAGCAAACGTTGCTCTTCCACTGCCAGCGCCCCCCCTGCCTTAACAGAGCGAAGCTCAATATCGGCCAGATTCCTTAGTTTGGAAGAGCATTGCTTTAGATGTTCAAGAAAGTCGTCGAGATTTATCTTCTGGAATACCATTGGGCTGGTGTTTAGCTCTGATTGGCCCCAGAAGTCCTGTCGATTAGCATGTGCATTTAAAAGCTGATTTACGAATCTGTGTGTCGAAGATCCTGTTAAGAAGCAAATTGGAGTGCCTGGGGCCATTGAAAGACAATAGTGGAATACTGCCTGCCCGTGAGCGACATCAGCGTCCAAGCCCTCATTGATTGTCGGTAAGCTTAGGTCAAGAACAATTAAATCAAAGAATTCGTCTTTAATTACAGTGCAGGCTGATTCTTTGCTGCAAGCTGTTATCACAGAATCCTTTCCAGTGATTTTTTCAATTTCTTTTTTTGTTTCTAGTAGGACTTCCTGGTTGTCTTCAACTAGCAAAATTCTCATTTGTACCATCTCAGCTCAAAGACAGCGCCAATCGGGGCGGGAGAGTGTAGGCTCAGCTTGCCATTAAGACTTTGCATGGCTTGCTGCGCAATCGTTAAACCCATGCCGAAGTGACCAGGTTTAGTAGTGGTGCCAATTCGGATTAATTTCTCTGTCGGCTTGCCGAGACCCGATCCGTCGTCGATCACTGCGATCCAATAATCCACATTGGTCTCTCCCCAGTTTATGATTATGTCCTCTGTTGATCTTGTTTGTGAAGCGGCAGCTGTAGACTCAACAGCGTTCTTTATTCCGTTCGACAAAGCAAGCTTTAGCAATCCCTGGTCAGCCCTCACTATTAAGCCTTGCGGGCCAATTAGACGAATATTTTTCGCATATGGGTGTCCCTCTATTAGCCCGCTTATCCAGTCTGAGCAGGTGAACGAGTCCGACCCTGTGACCTCCGTTGCCAAACGTAGGAAGCTAAGCGCCTTAAAAAAATCTTTTAAATGATCCATTTGGCGACGGCTGGCACTATCTTCATAGTTTGGAATGTCATCCTTGAGTTTAACGCCCAGTATGCCGATGCGGGGCTCCAGCTCGTGAAGCATGATACTAGCAACCTCCCTGAGCGCGAGTGTATAACTTACGGTTTTGTTCTCAACTTCCGTTGTGTCAGGGGGGTCCAGCAAAGCCTGTTTCTGAGTGTTTTTAGTAAGGGCGATATCAATCGCATTCTTCACCCAGCCAACTGTTTCTCTGGCAAGCCAGCTTTTCAATTCTGCATCGTGATCGGAACTGGCATTCGTCATGAAATATCGAGCCGCCACAAGGCGCTCATGAGAGTTGTCTGACCTGGAAAGCTCTAATGCGCTTTCGAAATTATCTACACTCATTCCTTAGAGCCTGCGTAAAATTTGGCTCTGTAATCGAATGCTGCTTTACCTCCCTCCATAACATTGCTGATTGCTTCAATGGAGTCATGGTGATTCAGAGTTTTCTCAAGCTGAACATATCCTCTGCGGCCGTCAGACTCCATTTGGATGACCCGGTCCGCGTAGCCTAGTACAGGGATGTTGGCGTTATGAGTAGTGAAGATTATCTGAGAGTTGTCTGAGCGGCGGCGAATTGATTTAATTAATGTTTCAGCAATAAAGGCGTTATCTATATGGTCTTCAGGTTGATCGACGATGATCACACGACTGGTATGTTCTAGAACAATAGGTAATACGACAGTGCATCGCTGTCCGGTTGATAGTTGCGATAAGTCTTTGTAAGACGATCCATCAAGCAGCTGGAAGGTTATCACATCCTCAATCGGGCAAGTTAATAGTTCCCCCATCCCTACGTCGCGCAAGTGATTTAAAAGTTTTGTGGCCCTATCTTTTGTGATTCCGGTGATATTGGATAATTGGTCAAAATTGCTGCTCTGGACCAGCTCGCTAAGCTCTCTCGGACTTACCAGTGAACTGATGGCTCGAGCGATTTCATTGTACTTTAGACCGCTCCCCCGCAATATCTCAGACAAGAGGGATGTATAGGCGTCAATTTGGCCGGACTGGTCTACTTTGACTTTTATTTTTGGGCCGAGCGCCTGGTTGATAGAGTCGCAAATTTGCTTGCGCCAAAGGTATTTAGATTGTCTTGAGTGTTCCATTTTGTTCAAGTAGTCATTTCGCATTGCTACAAGATTTGCAATTCGGACTTCTTGATCTGCCGCGAACATAGCCAGATTTTCTAGCGTGGCTTTTCTTTCTCTAAGCCTTGAAGCCTCTCGGGATATGGCGCCTGCACCTTCAACCATCGATTCAAATTCTTTTCGCAGGACCCTGTTGGCTTCTTCAATTGAAGCTCTTCTACTCTGAAGTCCCGCACGTATCACATTCATGGGGGGGATCAGGTTTTGAATGCTCACATGGCCGGTGTATAGCTGGTGTGCTTGTTCACTAAGTGCTTTTCGAATGCCAACTAGGGGGTCGGTGCTATCATCGCCTATCCACTTTTCCGCACTTGCGATCATGTTTATACCTTTCGATATATTGGCAAGTGCTTCATTTATTCGGTCATTGAATCTCTCAATATAGGCGTCCTGTATAGAGAGTGTTGACAGCGTGTTTGCTTGCAGGTTTATTTGCGCTTGCTTCTCTGCGGCAGTAGCAGAGAAGCTTGCGATTTGTTTTTCTCTTTCGGATATGTTATTCAGCTCAGTGTTGATTGCTTGAAGTTCGAGCAAGCTGTCTAGTGTGTCTGCTCGCTCTTTGATTAGAGCGTCAACTTCTGAGCTGACATTCTGTATTTCCGCAGTTATGTAGCCGTCATATGCATCAAAGTCGCTAAGGTTTGTAATAAACGAGTCGATCAGCTCAAGTCGCCCTTGAGCAAGAAGGCCAACCGTTTCTACTTCAGTCTGTGAAAGAATTATTGGCGGAACAAAAGGGGCTGTGGCGTACGGTGAAGCATCTGCCGCCCCCCTGCTTACCAAAATTTCCTTACCATTATCCTCTAGAGATACGGTGATCTTTCCATCGCCAATTACCGACAATGCGTGTTCAAAAGATTTTTTATGATGCCCAGAGGAAAAGCCGCTGGTGCCGAGGCAAAATCTAATCAATTCAAGTAGAGATGTTTTGCCAGTTCCTCTCGCTCCGATTATTGTGTTCAAGCCTTCTGAAAGTTGAACGTCGAGGCCTTCTAAAAAACCGTCATCAATTTGTACACGTTTCAAGTACATAGTTACGTCCAAGTAAGTAATGACCTGCTAGCCAACTGATATCACTACGAGCGATCCAGCGAGCATAGCGGATCGAGACGACTACAGCTACTTCGTGGGGGTATCACAGGGGGTACGTATTGTCTGCTGTGTGACGAAACGGCCCTAGAGCGGGCGTTTGGTATGGCCGTTGACATCCCGAAGAAGGATCGTAAAGTCGGCTAGCCTGCTAAGACACCCGATCTAAAGCAGCTAGGAGAAAGGAAATGTCCAACATTCAAGTGTACCTGCCGGCCAAAGACGGTTCGGCTTATTGGCCGGTCTCCACAGGGGACTCATGCAAAGAGGCTGTCCACGTCCTGTACACAGACGACTTTGCCGCCCCTCCTCACCGACTCGTGATTGAAATCACTACCGAGTCAGGCAAAAAGGTCGAGGTGAGCATCCCGTATGCTGATGACGCTCAAGCATCAGTCCGAATAGACGGCACAACCGTGTGACGGCTTTGCAACGCTTGCGAAAAAGTGAGTAGATTTGTGAGTAGACTCCCACTCAAAATGACCTAGACACCCGTAAATCAAGGCCAGCATTGAGAAGTATGGGTCTCCCTCGGGGCACCAAATCCGGAAAAAACCGACCTTACGGTCGGTTTTTTTTTGCCCGCCGATTTTGTCGGGCTGGGCAAAGGTCCTCTCAGGGACGAACCGCTGTCACTTCGATCTCAACCCGCCAGGCAGGATGCGCCAGGCCTGCAATCTGGAACGCCGAGCGCGCAGGTAGCACCGGCTGCTTGGCGGCTGGCCCGAAGAACTGGGTGTAGCCAGCCATAAAACCTTCGAAATCCATCTTGCCGCCGTTCTCCGGTCCCCCCACCAGGAATACCTGCATCTTCACCACGTCAGTCAGGCCAAGACCCAGCGTTTTCAGCTGCTGCTGGATGCTTTCAAGCACATTGATGGTTTGTGCCTTGGTATCACCGTAGGCTTCCAGCGAATCCTTGGGCGCATCGGGATGGATCACCGACGGGACGGAACCGCTCAGATAGACGACCGACTTCCCGGCAGGAATCTCTACAGCCGACGAGATAGGGAAACTACCTGCGCCATGGCGCACGATATCTTGTGCATGAACGCTGCCAACACCGGCTATTCCCAACGCCAATGCAGCAACGGTCTTGAAAGCGAATTTCATATTTCTCTCCTGATGGTTACACAAGAATGTACACGCACCGTTTATGCGTGTACGGGTCATTCCATTGCGGTATGCGTACTTAGAATCGATACAAACTGAAGGGTTTCGGGTCCAGCACCGGCGCCTTTCCAAGCAGCAGGTCTGCCGTCAGTTCGGACGACACCGGGCTTTCCGTCATACCCCAACCGGTCGCGGTGTTGATGACCAGGCCTGGGTACTCGTTGACCTGCGAAATGATCGGGTTCTCATCCGGGGCGATGGCCATGGCACCGCTCCACTGATCGATCAACTTCGCATCTTTGAAGGCAGGGAACTCGACTTTGAGCTTTTCCAGAGATGCATCCAGCTCTGGAATATCCGGGGCCGCCGTCATCAGCCTGTTTTTCTCGAAGGGCGATACCTCGTCCAGCCTCCACTGGGTGGGCTGAGTGAACGAATCGATCAGTTGCTTGTTGAGTGAGATGTGCACCGGGAAGTCGGGGATGGCCAGCAATGGCAGGTATTTATAGCCATACATGAACGATTCTTTGACCACCGGGGCAACGACGACGCGCGGCGAGGTGGCGTATGTACCGTCGGCCTGCTCACGGAAGTAGATATTCCCTGGCAATGCAACGTTGCCCCCCGGTGCACGGGGCGCCGCGCTGATGATTTGCTGGGACTGGTAGGCCGGCAAGGTAGGCACATCGACGCCCAGGTTCTGCATGAACAGCCTGGACCAGGCGCCGCCTGCCACGACCACGCGAGAAGTCCTGATGGCGCCCTTCTCGGTCACCACATCGGAGATGACGCCTGCCTGGGTTTCCAGGCCCCTTGCGGCGCAGTGGGTGTAGATACGCACACCCATTTTCTTGGCGTACTCCGCCATGACAAACGATGCGCGCTCGGCGTCCAGGCTACCGGAGTCTTCCTCGAAACCTGCAATTTTCCAGCTTGATGATGCACCGCGCAGCCGCTGTTCGAGTTCATTCCCCTGAATGATCCGAGTCTTGAAGGGGTTGTCCGCTGCTACTTCCCGGCTTTTGACATCGATCCACTTTCTGACGTTTTCCAGGTCTTCTTCATCGAAAGGAACTTCGACCCGGCCCTGTGTGCGATAGCTGGTATCTGCACCCACTTTGGCATTCATCTCGCGCCACCGTTGTTTGGCAAGATGGTGCAACTGGAACGTCGCATCAGGCATCTTGTAGGTCATGACCTGACCATAGAACCTGCATGACTGCTCGCCGGCAATATCACCTTTTTCAACGACGACTACCGAGAGGCCACGCTCGACAAGATTGATTGCGGTCATGAGCCCCAGAATACCAGCGCCAACAACGACGACGTCTGCCTGTTTGGGAAGCGCACCTTCGCTACCTTCTACAAAACCAAACCGCGGTTTGCCGGGGATCAACCTGCCTTCGCGGGTCAGCAAGGGGGTCAGAATGCCTGCGCCACCTGCAATAGCCACGACGCCGCCGCCGATCAAAAATTTACGCCTCGTCATTCCCATGACACTTTCCTTTCCTGGTAATCGGTGTGGGTTCATCAGCTCAGGCGGCGAGCCACCTCCCCGGCCGCCAGCCGCCGCGGTCAACTTTCGGCCACCGCGTCAGGCTGATGTTTAAATTTGAAGGGCGGCTATTTTGTTGATGACCCGCTTCGGGAAAAAGCGCTGTGGGCAAATACTTAGTTCAGCCATTTTGAAACTATCGTACAAGGGACATAAATAGTTGATATGGCGACACTCAACACTTGAAAGAGGGAAGTTAGTTCGGGCGAAGATGCTGGCTTAGTTCCGAAAGTGCACGGGGGCAATAAGCGCTGCGGGTTCAGTAACTGTGTGGGTGCACAGCGTTATGTGGCAACACCTCATTGCCACATATTCAGTATGGACAAAGGCATCAGGATCCGACGGTGGTAGATCTGTCCAATGCACAGGGTGGCATGGAGCGGATCGGCACGGATTAGCAGAGCCTGTTCAGGTTCAGTGAGCACCCGATCCAGATGGATACCCGTGGCGAGCCCCTCGAGCGCAACCTGGGGTGAATTTTTCGTGCATCCGCCCCTGGCTCAGGCGCTCTTCACGCCGAGATCTTCAGCAAACCGAAGCAGGTAGCCGTCCGGGTCCTGCACCAGGAAATTGCGCTGGCCGACCAGCATGCCGCCCTGGCGGTACCAACACTCTTCAATCGGCTTTCTGATGCTATGCCCCGCAACCCCCAGCGACTCGACCAAGGCCAGTGCATCAGCGCATTCGATCGACAGGTTGATGCCTCGACCATAAGGCGGCTCCAGCGGGCCGACCCGCCAGGGTGACTCACTCTGCCAGTCCTGCTCCAGCATCAGCTGGCTGCCACCAAAAGACAGGAAGGCAAAATGCTCTTCTGGCCGGTCGTATTCAATCTTGAAGCCCAGTACGCCGCAGTAGAATGCCAGGCTGCGAGGTAGATCAGAAACAATCAGCTCCGGCACCAGGGGATTTAGCTTAAACAATGTTCTGATTCCTTTCAGGGTAAGTCGACTGGCAACTATGAACAGGTCGCCCTGAAAAAGGTAGCTTGTCAGTGTGATCGCCGATGCAGCTCAATGCAGTTCACACCCATCAGATCCGCCCGAAAAAAATGCCTTCACTTTGACGCCGCCCCAATGGCTCTGGGACCTGCAGCCATACCTGCATTCTATTGGCCGCCGTCATGACTAACACTTAAGCTGTCATTCGTCGGATATATGTCGAAAGTATTGTTAGAGTAATGGCACTTCGCCATAGTGGCGCTCCCCTTTCTCCACGCAATGTGTGTCCCATGAAAACAATCGCGCCCTGCATGGCGGCAATGATGCTGCTCAGTGGGTGCAATGGAGTGCCAACGTCGTACGTTTCAGATCCCGTCTATAGCCAGGCGTTCGTGGTTACCTCAGGTGCCCCGCTGCCCATGTTGCTGATGGCCAGCGCCATCCAGTGGAACGAGGATTACGCTGTAACCGCCAAACACACCCCCTTCCTGCGCAACGTGGTCCATGAGGGCCTCGGTGACGTAGTGTTCTTCAAGCACAAAGCCAGCAGCGTGCCGCACTGGCGCCAGTACGTGCCTGGGGAAGCCGTGACGGCGGTGGGCTTCAACAGTTTCATGATGCCGATGCGGGGCAAGGGCCATGCCCTGTCGTCGCTGGTACGGCTTGAAGGTACGCCTGGCAGCGTCTTCTACTCGGTGCACGACGGCCCGATTACCAAGGGTATGTCGGGTGGGCCTGTGTTTGCCGATGACGGCAAGGTGGTAGGCATCAACGTGGCCATCATTCCTACCGACGAGATCGATGCGGGCAAGCGCCCGGACCTGGTCGGCAAGGACCGTATCAGCGTGTTCATGTCGTTCAGCGAAATCGACAAGGAATGGCGACGCTATCAGTACCTGCTGGCGCACAAGGCCAAGCCCAAGGCACCGGCTGCGGTCAAAGGCTACGTGGCGGTGGCCGCCAAGCCGTGAATCGGGGCGCGGTGTTGGATGGAAAGCGGCCTATGATGTGAGGCTGATGGCCTCTTCGCGGGTAAACCCGCTCCTACAGGGCCTGCACAGGATTTGAGCCTTGTGCAGTACCTGTGGGGGCGGGTTCACCCGCGAAGAGGCCCTGCCAGCCAACGCGAGAAGGACCTGCCATGCACCTGACCCACCGCCCCATCCGGCCAGAAGACATCCCCGTTATCTGCAGCTTCCCGCAGAGCCCGGACGAACTGTTCTACATGTTCCCCAAAGCCACCTACCCCCTCACCCCCAACCAGCTGAGCGACGCCATAGCCCAACGCAGCGGCTCCACGGTAGTGGAAGGTAACGGCGCTGTCCTGGCCTTCGCCAATTTCTACAAAGCCGAACATGGCGGCCTATGTGCCCTGGGCAACGTAGTAGTGGCCCCTAGCGCCCGCGGCCTTGGTGTAGCGCGTTATCTGGTAACGGCAATGATCGACCTCGCCCGCCAGCAGTACAGCGCCCGGGAGGTCTGGGTGTCATGCTTCAATCACAACACCGCCGGCCTGCTGCTTTATCCACAGCTGGGCTTCACACCGTTCGGCATCGAGGAGCGGCGGGCGTGGGACGGCACGCGGGTAGCGTTGGTGCAGATGAAGCAAATACTGACTTAACCGAGCTGGATCAGCGGGTCATTGCATGTGGCTGAACGAGAAGGTCCACCCCCAGAGCACGAATGACCCTCAATACAGTGTCAAAACGAGGCTTCGCGCCAGGGCTCAGCGCCTTGTACAGGCTTTCTCTACCCAGCCCACTCTCCGTAGCAATATGTGTCATGCCCCGTGCACGAGCGATATGGCCAAGTGCTCGAATGATTTCCTCGGTATCGCCATCTGATAGCACCTGGCTAAGGTATTCACTGATTGCCTCATCGCTGCTCAACAAGGCTGCCATATCAAACGGGATCAATTTTTCGCTCATTTCATCTCCTTCAGCAGCTTTCTGGCTTTGAGGATATCGGCGGCCTGGGTGGCAGTAGCCAAGCGGCAAAGCTTTTCGTCTGTTCAACGAGAAACATCAAGTGGTCACCCAATCGTATCCTTATGGATACACCCCTTCAAGGATTGAAGCGACCCACTCTTTCGTTTTTGAGCTGAACCAGGAATTCAGGCACATCTGATAGGCTGGTCGGATTTTTCCCTTCGTTTCAGCTACAAAATCCCTTGCAACATTCAACCCTCGAACCTTCGACGAGCCTCGGCGTCCCATCCTGCATCCCCCGCGTTTCGAGGTGCCCCCGCGTGAAAGACGTCATCGCCCGCAAGTACCGCCTGGTGGTGAAGACCATCGGCTATATCGGCTGGTCGCTGTTCTGGCTGCTGATCTGGGATGTGCTGGTCACCATCGATTTCATGCTGTTCTTGAACAGCAAGTTCACCCTGCCACTGATCCCGCTGACCCTGCTGGGCTCAGCCTTGGTAGTGCTGGTGAGTTTTCGCAACAGCAGTGCCTACAACCGCTGGTGGGAGGCTCGCACCCTATGGGGGGCGCTGGTGAACAGTTCGCGCAGCTTCGCCCGGCAGACGCTGACGCTGATCGATGACCCGGATGACAGCCTGAACCCGGTCAAGGCCACCCTGCTGCGCCGGCATATCGCCTATGTGAACTGCCTGGCGGCGCACTTGAAAGGCGAAAGCTGCCCGGAGGAGCTGATGGCCTTCATCCCCCCGGCGGAGTTCGAACGGCGCAACCGCTCGAACAATTTCGCCAATGACATTCTCGGCGGCTCGGCAGCCTTGCTGGCGCGGGAATACCAGGCCGGGCGACTGGACAGCATTCGTCTGGCGCGACTGGAGTCGACGCTGGTAGACCTTTCTAACGCCCAGGGCGGCATGGAACGGATTGCCAATACGCCATTGCCCTACCCCTATGTGTATTTCCCACGGCTGTTCATCACCCTGTTCTGCTTGATCGTGCCGGTGGGGCTTGTGGAGTCGCTGGGCTGGTTCACGCCGCTGGCGTCGACGGTGGTAGGGTTCATGTTGCTGGCCATCGAGCGGATCGGCACGGACTTGCAGAGCCCGTTCAGGTTCAGCGAGCATCAGATCCAGATGGATACCATATGCGAGACGATCGAGCGTAACCTGGAGTCGATGCAGCGGGAGGCGCAGTGTGCCGAGGCTGTAGACGCCTGAGAGATGTCGGGGCTGCTTTGCAGCCCGGGCTTTCCGTCAGGCCCGCACATAGCGCTGACGCAACACATCACTCGACACATCCACCAGCAACACCAACACCAGCATACCGATGATCACCGTGCTGGCCTGGGCCTCCTGGAACAGGCTCAAGGTGGTGTACAGCATCTGCCCCAACCCGCCCGCCCCGACGAACCCGAGCACGCTGGCCATGCGGATGTTGTTCTCCCAGCGGTACAAGCTGTAGGCCAGCAACTGCGGCCACAGGTTGGGCAGGGTACCAAAGCAGAACGCCGCCACTTGGCTGCCCCCCTGCAAACGGATCGCCGCCGCCGGCTCGGGCGGGGCATTCTCAAGCGCCTCGGCAAACAACCGCCCCAGCACGCCAGCGGTGTGCAACGCCAAAGCCAGGGTACCGGCATTCGGCCCCAGCCCAGCCGCCAGCACAGTCAGCGCAGCCCACACCAGTTCAGGAATGGCACGCAAGGCATTGAGCAGCAAACGCGCGGCCCCTTGCAACGGCCAACCGAAGCGGCCCGCCGCAGGCAGTGCCAGCAACATCCCCACTACCATTGCCAACAAGGTGCCCATGCCAGACATGGCCAGGGTTTCCAGCGCCCCGCGCCACACCGCCTTGAGATGCCCCGCAGACAGATCCGGCTGCAGGAAGCGCCCGGCGTACTCGCCCATCTGCCCCAGCCCGCCATTGCCGACCAGTGCGTGCAGGTCCAACTCCAGGTATGCGAACGAGGCCACCACCGCTGACACGATGGCACCCAACAGCACCAAGTTGATCACCCGGTTCATGCCAGCCTCCAACGCAGCAGGCGGCTGAGCAGGTCGGCCAGGATCACCAGCAGCAAGAACGTCAACAGCATGCTCGCCACTTGCGCGCCCGCAAACATGCGCATCGACAGGTCGATCTGCTGGCCCAGCCCGCCGGCACCGACAAAGCCCATCACCACCGAAGCCCGCACCGCGCACTCCCAGCGGTACACGGTGTACGACACCACTTCGGAGGCAGCATTGGGCAGGATGCCGTAGAAAAACGCCGCCAGCCGGCCACTGCCCGCCTGCAACAAAGCATGCGCCGGGCGCTGGTCGACCGACTCGAATATTTCGGCGTAAACCTTGCCGAGCATGCCACTGTAGGTGATGGCGATAGCCAGTACGCCCGCCGTCGGCCCCAGCCCCACGGCGCGCACGAACAGCAACGCCCAGACGATCTCCGGCACGCTACGCAGGAAAATCAGCAGCCCGCGCACCGGCAGACGCAACAGTCGCGACCAGAACCCGGCCCGCCCGCCGCGTGAAGCAGCACGCAAGGACAAGGCACGGCTGGCCAACAAGCCAGCCGGGATCGCCAACAACAACGCCAGCGCCATGCCGGCAGTCGCCACGGCCAGGGTCTGCAAGGTGGCTTCATAGAGCAGTGCAAGAAAATCGGCATCATGTGCCGGCGGCCAGAAGGCGCTGGTAAAGCTGGCAATCTGCTGACGGTTGTCCGCCTGCAACAGCACCCCGGGGTTCAGTTCGCTTGTCAGGATAGCCGGCCACAGTACCGCTACCGCCAACAGGGCCAGCAGCAACCGCGGCAGCAGCGCGGGGTCGCGGGCGTCGGCCTTCAGCATCGCGGAATCTGCACGGTCAGGGTCGGCCCCTGGGTTGGCGGCGGAGCCAGTTGTTCGTTGGCGTATAGCGCGTCCAGCAGTTGCTCGGTGACCGCTTCGGCCGGGCAGTCGAACACAACCTGCCCTTCCCGAATGCCAATCACCCGCGGAAAATGCGCCAGCGCCAACTCTACGGCGTGCAGGCTCGCCACCAACGTCACGCCAGTGGCCTGGGCATGGCGATTGAGCAAGGCCAGGCTGTGGTCGGCCAACACCGGGTCCATGGCCGACACCGGTTCGTCGGTCAGCAGCACCTGCGGACGCTGGTACAACGCCCGAGCAATGCCCACCCGCTGCAACTGGCCACCGGACAACTGCCCACACTGCACGAACAGCTTGTCGGACAGGCCCAGTTCAGCCAACACCTGGCGCGCCCCCGGCACATCGCTGGGATACAGCAGGTTGAGCAAGCCGCGCAGCGTACCCCACTGCCCCAGGCGACCCGCCAGCACGGCGGTCACCACCCGCTGACGCGGTGGCAAAGGCGGCGACTGATGCACCAGGCCAACCCGCGCACGCAGTCGCTGGCGTGCCCTTGCCGACAGTGCCCAAGGTTGCTCGCCAAGCAACTCCAGGCGCCCACTGCTGGGCTGGATGGCCGTGGCCATCAGGTGCAGCAAGCTGGACTTGCCCGCCCCCGACGGCCCGATGATGGCGACACGCTCGCCCTGCGCGATACGCAGGCTCACCGCGTCAAGCGCGCGTACCTGGCCGTGGCGCAGGCTCGCACCGTGCAGATGAATTGCCGCATTCGAAGCTGTCACTTGAGCAGGCCGGCCTCGCGTGCAGCCTGTTCGGTGCCCTTGTAGTTCTCAGGCTTGGTCTCGATGAAGCGGCTGGCGGCCTGCAGGTCAAGGATCGCCTTGTGCTCCGGGTTGCTCGGGTCGAGGTCCAGGAAGGCTTTCTTGATTTTCTGCTTCAACGCCGGGTCCATGTTGCCGCGCACGGTCCAGTTGTAGTCAAAGTAGGTTGGGGTGGTGGCGAACACCTTCACCTTGGTGGTGTCGACCTTGCCGGCATCCACCAGTTTTTGCCATACGCTGGCGTTCAGCACGCCGCCATCGACCTTGCCAGCCTGCACCCAGGCCACGGTGGCATCATGGGCGCCAGAATAGGCAACGCGGCTGAAGTACTCTTCAGGCTTGATATTGTCCTGCTTGAGCATGAAGTAACGCGGCATCAGGCTGCCCGAAGTAGAGGAAATGGAACCGAAGGCAAACGACTTGCCCTTCAGGTCGCTCAGGCTCTTCACGTCGGGGTTGGCGGTGATGAACTTGGACGTGAATTGTGCGTCCTGCTCACGCTGTACCAGTGGCGTGGCGGTCGGGTCCTTCAGGTGCACCTGAACGAACGTGAAGCCCCCCAGCCAGGCCAGGTCGAGACGGTCTGCGGCCAGCGACTCCACCACCGCCGGGTAGTCCGCCACGGGTACGAACTTCACCTCCATGCCCAGTTGCTTGGCCAGGTACTCACCCAAAGGCTTGAACTTGCGCTGCAGTTCGGTCGGCGCTTCGTCGGGGATGGCGCTGACACGCAGCGTTTCTGCGGCCTGAACGACAGCGGCACAGCAAGACAGCACGAGGCCGGCGGCAAGCGCCAGGGGGCGGTTGAGCATGGGTGTTCTCCGGTTCAATAGCGGGGAAGTGCCGACACATTTGCCGACACCGGGAATTATAAGAGGCAAGGGCCTAAAGGCCAGCTTTGCTACAATCGCGCAACAATTTGACCTGCAGAGGTGCATATGAGCGAGCCGATTCGCCTGACCCAGTACAGCCATGGCGCCGGCTGTGGCTGCAAGATCTCCCCCAAGGTGCTGGACGTGATCCTCGCCGAAAGCGGCACCCAGGCCCTGGACCCGAAACTGTGGGTCGGCAATGCCTCGCGCGACGATGCAGCAGTGTACGCGCTGGACGACGAGCGCGGCGTGGTTTCGACCACCGACTTCTTCATGCCGATCGTCGATGACCCTTACGACTTCGGCCGCATTGCCGCCACCAACGCCATCAGCGACATCTATGCCATGGGCGGCGACCCGCTGATGGCCATTGCCATCCTCGGCTGGCCAGTCAACGTGCTGCCGCCGGAAGTCGCCCGTGAAGTCATCCGCGGCGGCCGCGCAGTGTGTGCCGAAGCGGGTATCCCGCTGGCCGGCGGCCACTCGATCGACGCGCCTGAGCCGATCTTTGGCCTGGCCGTCACCGGCGTGGTCAATAAACGCCACCTCAAACGCAACGACACTGCCAGCGCGGGCTGCCAGCTGTACCTGACCAAGCCCCTGGGCATCGGCATCCTCACCACTGCCGAAAAGAAGGCCAAGCTGCGAGTGCAAGACCAAGGCCTGGCCCGCGACTGGATGTGCACCCTCAACACGCCCGGCAGCCGCTTCGGCAAGCTGGACGGGGTCAAGGCCATGACCGACGTCACCGGCTTCGGCCTGCTCGGCCACCTGGTCGAGCTGGCCGAAGGCAGCGGCCTCACCGCACACCTGAACTACGCCGCCGTGCCACGCCTGCCTAGCGTCGACCACTACCTGGCCGAAGGCTGCATCCCCGGTGGAACCCTGCGCAACTACGACAGCTACGGGCACAAGATCGGCGCCCTCAGCGACGACCAGAAGCACCTGCTGTGCGATCCGCAGACCAGCGGTGGCTTGCTGGTTGCTGTTGCCCCGGAGGGTGAAGCCGAGTTCCTCGCTGTGGCTGCCGAACTGGGCCTGAAACTGTCCCCGATCGGCAAGCTGGTCGAGCGACAGAGCCATGCGGTCGAGGTGATCTGATGCGCCCCGACTGCACCGACTTCCGTCAGCTGTTCCTAGACGACGTGCCGATGATGGACATGCGCGCCCCCGTCGAATTCGCCAAAGGCGCCTTCCCTGGCGTGGTAAACCTGCCGCTGATGAACGACCAGGAGCGGCAGAAGGTCGGCACCTGCTACAAGCAGCAGGGCCAGGCCGCCGCTATCGCCCTGGGCCACCAGCTGGTCAGTGGCGCCACCAAGCAGGCTCGCCTGGAGGCCTGGGCAGCGTTTGCCAAGGCCCACCCAGACGGTTACCTGTACTGTTTCCGTGGCGGCCTGCGATCGCAGATCGTGCAGGGCTGGCTGCGCGATGAGGCGGGCATTCAGTACCCGCGTGTCAAAGGCGGCTACAAGGCCATGCGTACCTTTCTGCTGGAGACTACCCAGCAAGCGGTGGAGCAATGTGATTTCGTGCTGGTCGGTGGACTGACCGGTACCGGCAAGACCGATGTCCTGCACCAGCTGGACAACGTGCTCGACCTTGAAGGCCACGCCAACCATCGCGGCTCCAGTTTCGGCAAGCGCGCCACGGCACAACCGGCGCAGATCGACTTTGAAAACCAGCTGGCAATCGACGTGCTGAAAAAGCGCGCCCGCGGTATCGGGCAGTTCGTACTGGAAGATGAAGGCCGCATTGTCGGCAGCTGCACGGTGCCGCTGGAGTTGTACCAAGGCATGCAGCATTACCCGCTGGTATGGCTTGAAGACAGCTTCACCAACCGCGTGGAGCGCATCCTGCGCGACTACGTGGTCAACCTGAGCGCCGAGTTCAAGGCCGTGCATGGCGAGGAAGACGGTCCCCGGCTGTTTGCCGAGCGCATGCTGCAGAGCATGGCCAACATCTACAAGCGTTTAGGTGGAGAACGCCATCAGCGCTTGTCCGAGATGCTGCGCGAAGCCCTGCAAGAGCAGCAGCGCAGCGGCGCAGTAGACCTGCACCGGGGCTGGATCGAAGGCTTGCTGAACGAGTACTACGACCCGATGTATGCCTACCAGCGCGCAGCCAAGGCCGATCGCATCGAGTTTGCCGGGGATGCCGTGGAAGTGCGCGAGTACCTCAAGGCCCGGGCGCTGCGCGAACCGCGTAAATAGAACCAGCACCCTGCAGTGCCCTGTAGGAGCGGGTTTACCCGCGAAGAAGGCAACGCGGTGCATGACACCCGCAAAGCCGGTGTTCGCAGATAAACCTGCGCCTGCAAATGTGGGCCAATCATGCCTGAACAGGCGCTACTGCCCAGGGCTAAGCACCCGCTCCAGCTCCGCAGCGCGGTCGCGGGTCATGTCCATGATGCAGCTGCCACCTTCCAGCTGCGCCAGGGTCCCGCCACTGGCCTGTACATGGAACTGGCAATTGCCATCACGGTAGGCCAGCCACTTGCGCTGCACATCCCGCAGGCTCTTCTGCTGCCCGGCATCCAGCTTGCCCATCAACTGCTTGTACACCCGGTTCAACCGCTGGTCCTGCACTTGCGTTTCGGCCCCGATGCACGCGTTCATGGCCACGGTGCTGGAGGCCTTGTCCATGCACTGCCCGTAGGCCGCCGTGTAATCGTCTGCCATCGCTACCGGTAGCACGCAAGCCAGTGCCAGGCCTGCCAGGTAATGCTTGATCATGCTAACCCTCCTTGTGGGTATCAAAGCGTCTGCGGCTGCTCCGGGGGCATCAGCACCTTGCCTGGCTCGAAGCGCAGCGAGGGCATTTGCGTCGCTGCATACAACGTTACCCCCAGGGCGGCAATCAAGGCGACATCAAGCCAGTTCCAGCCTGGCACGTCGTCAGCCCTTCGCGCCTTCCAGCAAAACCAGGCTTGCCCCAGGCAAAACACCACCATCGCGACCAGCCACAGGTAGAAGCCAGCACCAAAGCCGGTAAGGTCATGAAATTCATAGCTGCTGTTATCCGGCAAGCGGTCGATGCCAAAACTGCTGGCAGCCAGATACGCCGCCCCAAGCCCGGCCAGCAAGGCCAGCCGGCGAAACCGCCGATGTGCCAGGATGGCCAGGGCCAGCAGCGGGTTGGCAAACCATTGGTACAAGCCGAACGGCATGCCCCATGGCCCGTACAGCAGCATCTGCAGGGCCGGCATATGACGCTCGCCGCTCATCAGCGCGCCATCGAAGAACAGGGCGAGCAAATACAGCAGCAGACTGATACTCAGGTAGAAAGCGGGCAAAGGGGATTCCTGAGAGAAACGGGACAGCCTACGACCTTAACCCAGGCCCTGCCCCGCTTCCAAACCCTCAATAGGTGCCGCGCAGGGTCACCATGAAGTTGCGTGGTTCACCATAGTAGTTGCCATAGGTCGAAGTACCCACGGTTTCGTAGTACTTCTTGTCGAACAGGTTGTTGCCGTTGAGCGTGACGTTCCAGTGATCATCGACACGGTATTCGACCAACGCGTTCCAGATCGCATAGCCGCTCTGGTCGAAGTCGAACGGTACGTTTCGCTCAACCAGCGCGCCGCTGCTGTCGTAGCGATTCA
Organism: Pseudomonas sp. 2,4-D; assembly: GCF_030418155.1. Lineage (NCBI taxonomy): Bacteria > Pseudomonadati > Pseudomonadota > Gammaproteobacteria > Pseudomonadales > Pseudomonadaceae > Pseudomonas > Pseudomonas sp. 2,4-D. The sequence goes on along the minus strand of NZ_JAUHUI010000030.1, from coordinate 19,569 downwards.
CTGTACCGCTCATGTACGTGGCGCTTTGCACCTGCACGCCGCCGCCAACCTTGAAGTCGCTGAGGATACCCGGCAGCCGGTAGGTGCTGTACAGCTTGAACAGGTGCTTTGGCATCACCGTGCTCAGCGGTGCATCGGCGCTGCGATTGCGGTTCAGGTTGAAGGTGTAGCCCCCCACCAGCATCCAGTCCGGCAGCAGCTCGCCAGACAGCTCCATGTCGATGCCCTTGCTCACCACCTTACCGTTGGACACATAGCAGCAGCTGCCCGAGAAACCGGCGTTGGTGGCCAGGAAGTTCGGGTCTTGCACCGCTTCGTTTTCGCGGGTGCTGTAGTACAGCGCCACGCTGGCGTTGAGTGCGCCGTTGAACAACTCACCCTTGAGGCCGGTTTCGTAGGTTTTGCCGGTCATGGGCTCAAGCGGCGAACCGCTTTGCGCAGGGCCGCTGATTCGGCTGGACTGCGGTTTGTAGATTTCCGAATAGCTGACGTATGTCGACCATTGATCGTCAAGGTCGTAGACCAGGCCACCGAACGGGGTGACCTTCGTGCCTATACGCTGCTCCGGGCTGGAGATACTTGCTGGCGAGGTCAGGTTGTTGGTGTAGGTCTGCCAAAAGTGGAAACGCTGTGCACGCGCCCCAACAATCAGGTGCAGGGGTTCAGCCAGCTGCAAACGCAGGCTGCCGTACAGGCCGTACTGGCGTTGCGAGTTGGGGCTGTAGTCGCGCTTGTAGTCACGCCCGTTGCCGGGGTCGTCGAACGCTGAGCTGTCGGGGTCGAATACGTTGGCCGGCGCGCCCGAGGCGGCATAAGGCGCAGTGCCCAGCCACCGGCTGTCGATCTTCTGGTAGTCGGCACCGAAGACCACTTCATGGTCCAGACCAAAGGCCTGGAAGTGGCCAGAGACGTTACCGTCATACAGATGCTGCTCATTCTCCTGGCGGGTCGAGGTGCCGTACCAGGTCGCCCCGGTATTGGTTACCGGGTCTACTGCATTCAAGGTGGTCGCCGTCTTGAACAGCCCAAGGTCCCAAGTGTTGGTGTAGCTGAGGTTGAGCTTCCAGTCGTCGTTGAATCGGTGGTCCACCTTGGCGAAGTACTCGCGCGCGGTGGCGTCGAGGTAGGCCCAATTCTTGGTCAGGCCGGTATGCCGTGGCAGGTTCAGGTCCGCACCATTGCTGTAGCGCGGCACCGCGCTATTGCTGCCGGTTTCGTGGGATTTGTTGTAGCGAGCACCGAAGGTGAGCATGGTGTCGTCCGTAACGTCCGCCTCCAGCACGCCATACACCAACGGCCGCTCGGTGGCGCGGTTGTCGGTGAAATACTGGCGATCGGTGTTGGACATCACCAGGCGACCGCGCACGCGGCCATCCCAGCCCAGCGGGCCGGACAGGTCGAACTCCTGGCGGTAGTTGTCCCAGCTACCGGCCGACAGGGTCAGCTTCAGCTGGTTAAAGGAAGTCGGCCGCTTGCGCACCATATTGATGATGCCACCCGGGTCACCCGAGCCACCATACAACGCAGCAGTACCACGCAGTACCTCGATGTGGTCGAACTCGGCCAGTTCGAAGATGTTCGACGAATAGAACGAACCCATGGCGGTGCCCAGCGCCTGCGGTGCAGCGCCGTCGATCTGCAGGTTCTGGATACTGAAACCACGCGAGATGAAGTCCTGGGTGCGGAAGGTGGTGCTCTGGGTGACGATGCCCGGCGTCACTTTCATCGCCTGGTTGATGTCGGTCAGTTGCTGGTCTTCAATCAGCTGGCGGGTCACGGTCGACACCGATTGCGGCGTCTGGCGCAGGCTGGTCGGGGTCTTGGAGCCAACGCTGATCAGGCCCGGTGCGTAGGAGCCGGTGTTCTCGGTACTCTGGCCCATGCCCTGCCCGGCTACTGTGGTCACGCCAAGTTCCATCGCCTCACTGCTCACCGCCGCTTGCGGCTCGGCCACCAGCCGGTAGCCGTTATCGCTACGCTCTACCCGGTAGCCACTGCCGGCCAGCAACACGGCAAAACCGCTGTCCACCGAATACAGGCCATGCAGGCCGTTGCTTTGCAGGCCGGCCAGTGCTTCAGGGGTAAAGGCCAGCGACACGGCGGCTTGCTGGGCATAGCTGCCAAGCGCCTGGGCGAGGTTGCCAGCGGGCACTTCGAAGCTACGGCGGGCGGCCTCCTCGGCGACGGCTGGCAGGGCCGCAACGGATAGGGCCAGCCCGGCACAGGAAAGGCGCAAGGCCAGGGCTAGCGGGCTGAGGACGGGGTGGCCAGGGAATCGGCGCATGGTGGATCGGCTCCTTGTTCTTGATCGGTTGGCCTCTTGTCTGACGGGCCACTTCGCAGAAGCGGAACCACCTGGATCAATTTTCTCGTGAGACGGGTTCGACCGTGGTCCACCAGCGGCCAACGCCGCCGATACGAATCGGCAGCGCCTCGGCCAGCAGGCGCAGGGCCCTTTCGCTGTCATCCAGAGGCAATACCGCCGACACCCTGATCGCCTGCATTGCCTGGCGGTCGAAGCGCAGCACGCCACGGCGTTGCTCAGCCAAGGCATCGAGCACCTGGTCGAGCGGTACGCCGTCGGCCACCAACTGGTGATGCTGCCAGGCTCGATCGACCCGCGCCGGTTCGATGGCCGGCAACGGGCCAAGCCCGTCACGCGCCACCCATGCCCGCTCGCCCGGGCCGACGACCAACTGATCGCCGGACACGGCAGTGCGCGCCTCGACCCGGGACTCAAGCATGGTCAGCTCGCTGCGAGCGTGGCCTTGGCTGACCACGAAGCGCGTCCCCAGAGCCTTGAAGCTGCCTTCGTCGGTCTGTATCACGAAGGGTCGCGTCGGGTCATGGCTGACATCTACCAGCACCTGGCCATGCAGCAGGCGGATGCGCCGCTCGCCAGTGCTGAACTCGACATCCACGGCAGAGTTGCCCGCCAAGGTCAGCTGCGAGCCATCTTCCAAGGTTTGGCTGCGCCACTCCGCCGGCGCGGTATGCAAGTCGGCCAGCCAGTCGCGCGGCGCTCCACCGGAAAGGCTCAGTGTGCCCAGCAAGGAGATTGCCAGGGCCAAACCGAGCAAAGTGCGCCGTGCACCCGAGCCTGAAGCCGAAACCTGTGCGCCGGCGCGCAGCCCGGCGCCCACCGGTCCGCGTTGCTCGCGCAGTGCCTGCACCTGGCTGATCACCCCTTGCATGCGGCGCAAGGTGGCGCCGTGGCGTGGGTCGGCCTGCAGCCAGGCGTCGAACTCGCGCGCCTCGTCGGCATCCAGTTCACCCTCGCCCAGGCACAGGGCCCATTCGGCAGCTTCCTGTTCGATACGCGAGGGATTCACGGTTCGGCAATGTCCAGCGTGCGGTGGCAATGGATCAGGGCCTGGGCCAGGTACTTGCGCACCATGCGTGGGGAAATCTGCAGGCGTTTGGCAATCTGAGGCTGGGTCAGGTCGTCCAGGTAGTAACCGACGAAGGCCTCGCGAGCATTCACGTGCAGGCCTTCCAGCAGGAAAGCGATCTGCTCCAGCGCTTCGAGGGTGATGAGGACGCTTTCGGGAGATTGGTGCCCCTCCAGGGCCTCGGCAGCCAAGGCAAGTTCGCTGAGGTAGGCCTCTTCGATTTGCTGTCGGCGCACCCGGTCGATCAACAGGCGGCGTGCAGTGGTACTGAGGTAGGCGCGTGGCTCGCGCATACCCAGCAAGGCATCACGCGAGGCCAGGATGCGCACGAAGGTGTCCTGGGCCAGGTCGGCTGCGCTGTGCGAACAACGCAGCTTGCGACGTAGCCAGCTGAAAAGCCAGCCATGGTGCTCGCTGTACAGCTGTTCAAGCGGGTACGGGCTCGGTGAGTCGGCTACGGGCATGGGGCACCGGGACACAAGTGAGAATTGTTCCCGAATAGTAGCTATTCGCCGTAAGACTATGCAACAGGTGGTTCGAGCAACAAGCCGTAAATGCCAGAGTCGGACAGCTCACCCGCCACGCACCATCGCGCCCGCAAGGTGCCCTCCAGCACGAAGCCCTGCCGCTCAAGGGTGCGTGCCGAGCCTTGGTTGCGCGGATCGATTTCGCCTTCCAGGCGGCGCATGTGCAGGGTGTGGGCGAGGTAGTCGATGAAGCAGGTCAGAGCCTCGTCCATGTAGCCCCTGCCCTGCACGGCGCTGGCCAGGCAGTAGCCTATTTCGCCACGGCGGGAAATGTCGTCGATGTTGAACATCTGGACCATGCCGATCAGTTCGCCGTTGTCGCGGCGGTACATGCCGAGCTTGAGTTGGTCGCCATTGGCATAGGCTTCGCGGTCGGCGGCCAGGGCGCTCTCGGCTTCAGCCAGGTCTTGCCAGGGTGCATGGTGCCAATAGCGCATGACCTCGGGGTCGGCCATGATCGCCAGCCACTGCGCGGCATCGGCATGGCGCATGGGGCGCAGTTGCAGGCGTGGGCTGTCGAGGCAGAGGTCACTGGGGAAACTGCGGGGTGGGGTCACGCCGGATCTCCTGTCCATTGCTGGGGAGATGACAGTTTAACGTCAAGTAACGCACTGAAGCATCCGCTCGTTTCACCATTGCTCGTCCAGAAGTCAACCGGAGCAGGGTCTGGTCACACCGAAACCTGATAGAAATGCCAGTTGCATTCTTTTTTTAAGAGGACCAGTTTTGGGAACTCATACCGTATCAAGCAATTAATCGATTTAAACCTGCAGCGGGAGCATCCAATGAATTACAGTCCCTACGGATTTACCTCGTACGCGCTGCAAGTTTCAACCATGCTCTTTTTCAACGGAGAATACCTCGATAAGCTAACCGGGCTATATTCGCTTGGTAACGGCCATCGCGCCTTCAGCCCGACAATAATGAGATTTTACTCACCTGATTTACAAAGCCCCTTCTTGCAAGGGGGAGTGAATTGTTACTGTTACTGCTCTGGCGACCCCATAAATTTCACCGACCCCACCGGTCAGCATCGGAAACCGTTGAAGCGAATCAACGCGAACGCGAATCGCCCCCCCACCCATTCAGGCAACCCGACTCGCGTTACGCTTGAAATCTTTGAGCGAAACGCTGAGAACACTTCCCAGTTAGCGCAACGATTCAATAGGCTTAAATACGATGCGTCTAGAAAATACCTACGATTCCGTCGGGCCATGCAGGAATCCATCACGGCAGCCCACGCTTCAACAACTGATGCATCAGTAACGCAGCATCTGCAAGCTGCTAAGCAAAACTCACAGCAAGCCACACACTACAAGACGTTGATGGAGCAGCACTCTGCTTCTGAGCAAAGCGTGATCAATGCCCTGCGCCGTATTGTTGCCGAAAGCCAAGAGTTTCGGAGGGACGCCAAAGAGAATATCGCTCCGTTGCCCGCTAGCGCCCAAACCGCACAAGCAGATATCCGATTACCCGAACCGACCCGGGCCACCATCCGGCCGTTCCATTACCGGTAACAGGAACTTGCGAGCCTTTACACACATATAGATACTGACCATTCAATTTCATGTGTCTGTCTGCAACCTGATGGCCCTATCACCGGCCAACCAGCTCCACACAGCGCCCCCACAATACCTGTGCTCTGTGCAGTACCTGTCGGCTGGCTAGCCGACATAGGGCGGGCACAGGCTAACGGAATACGCTCAGGCCACCTCAGCCCCATCATCCGGCCAATGCGGCTCGTTGGCCTCTGGCGGGGTCAGCGGCGGCAAACCATACGCCGCCCGCGCATCATCACAGCTCGGGTTATGCACCCCACCCTCCCACGACGCATCAAACTCGCGGCACGGGCTGGAACGGTTGGCGTAAATGGTACAGGCCACTTCCTTTCCGATCTCGCCCTGAAGGCTGACACAGCGGCAAGGCTTGGCATCGGTGCCGATCATGGCAACGCGGGTGGGGTTGATCTGCACCACCAGGTCGTCCGGCACAACGCCCCCGGCAGACTGGCATTCGCCCCAGAAGAAGGACACACGGAAGTACCCGCAGCAGGCGCCGCAGTCAAGGCAAGGGTTATATTCAGACATGATGTCACGGAGGGAAGGTTGTTGTTATCGGGGCTGGCCCGCGGCGCCATTTTTAATCCAAGCAGGGGCCGCTGGATAGAGGGGGACTGCAAAAAAAAATGCCGCTGATCCGGCTGCTGAACAAGGACGACCAGAGCCTTTGCCGGCCGCCCCCCTTTCAGTTAGCAGATGGGCTGGTAAGTTTCAGCATCCCAGCGTTGCAAACCCAGGCCTGCGCTCGGCTCGTAGCCACCTCCCTGCACCTTGCTGAATTGAGTATGCGCCTCACCACAATGCACCAGACGATCGTTCTCATCGCCCTCGGTGAGTACCGTGTAAGACTTACTGCGCATGGCCTGATACTGCCTGTCGGCGGCCGCCATGACCTGGTGATACTTCATCAACTGGCTGCTGCTCAAGGCCAGACGTTTGTCCAGGTGCACGCCCCAGCGGGTCAGGCAAACCTCGGCAAAGTGGCGAACGATCAGCCCAGGTTCAGCCAGCACCTTGCCATCGCCTGCGCCATCAGCCGAGGCATTGCCCACCAGCGTGGCATGGCGACCCGGCATCGGATAAACGCATATCCTTGTCCCTTTGGCGACCGAAGGGATCACGCAGGCAAATCCTTTGGAACGCTCATCCCTTGAGTAGAAGCCTACGTACTCTTTGACGTTATCCGCCAAGGTTACGCGCTCGCCCTGTACGTTACCGACGCCAGGCACCGGGTCGATGGCAAATATGTTCACCGGTATGCCCCGCAATACAGGGTCTTGCGCCATGGCATTGGCCAGCATGTGGCAGCTGATCCCTCCCCTGCTCCAGCCCACCAGGTTGACCTGGGTTGGCAGGCGCGGCTTGCGGAACATGCTGATGATGCGCTCCTGCAGTTCCTGCGGGGTTGGGTGGCGATCGCCGTAGTCGTAGGTTCGCCAGAACCATGAGGCGGAGGAAGACACATCCGGAATCGGCACGCCGGCAGCTTTCAGCCGCTCGTATTCTTGCTCACTGAGTTTGGTGCGCCGCCAGCTGCTTTCACCTTTGATGACCTGCAGCACATGGTTGACGTTCTCCTCCCAGCCGCGGCCAAACAGCTGGCCGGTCCAGTTGAAATAGCCGCCGGGTTCGACGAACAGGTTGTCATCCTGAAGGTTGCCGCTGCCTGGGCCGTCGACGGCGATCCAGTGGGCAAATTCCCGGCTCTGGTCGTTGCTGGCCAGGGTCGAGACCAGCTCGCCATTCCAGAAGTTGGGATTGGCGTCGTCGAAACGGTGCGAGCCAGTGCCGCAGAAGTAGGCGGTGAAGACACTCATGGGGTATCTCTTTGGTGAGAAATGAGTGCTGAAGGTAGGCGTAGGGGTAACCCGCAGGCAGGCGGAAAGCTCACCCAAGAGGCAGTTGGGGCTGCTTCGCAGCCCCAATGGGCTTACTTGCGAGCCAAACCATCAGCCCGGAACATTTGCCGGATCCCGCGGATGGCCTGGCGAATACGGTCTTGGTTCTCGATCAACGCAAAGCGCACATGGTCGTCCCCATAGTCACCGAAACCGATCCCCGGCGACACGCAGACCTTGGCCTCGGCCAGCAGCTTCTTGGAGAACTCCAGCGAACCCAGGTGCGCATACTCCGGCGGGATCTTCGCCCACACGTACATCGACGCCTTGGGGTTCTCGACCATCCAGCCCAGTTCGTGCAGCCCTTTGACCAGCAGGTTACGGCGCTGGCGATACTGCTCGGCAATGTCGCGCACGCACTGTTGGTCGCCTTCCAACGCGGCAATGGCTGCGACCTGTAGCGGGGTGAAGGTGCCATAGTCGTGGTAGCTCTTGATCCGCGCCAGGGCGCTGACCAACTCGGGGTTGCCGACCATGAAGCCGATGCGCCAGCCGGCCATGTTGTAGCTCTTGGAGAGGGTGAAGAACTCCACCGCAATGTCCTTGGCACCCGGCACCTGCATGATCGACGGGGCTTTCCAGCCGTCGTAGACGATATCGGCATAGGCCAGGTCATGCACCACCAGTACGTTGTACTGCTTGGCCAGGGCCACCACGCGCTCGAAGAAGTCCAGCTCCACGCACTGGGCGGTCGGGTTGGACGGGAAGCCCAGGATCATCATCTTCGGCTTGGGGATGGACTCGCGAATGGCCCGCTCAAGCTCGTTGAAGAAGTCCACTCCCGGCACCAGCGGCACCGAACGCACCTGGGCACCGGCAATCACTGCGCCGTAGATGTGGATCGGGTAGCTGGGGTTGGGCACCAGCACCGTGTCGCCCTGGTCGAGGGTGGCCAGCATCAGGTGGGCCAAGCCCTCTTTCGAGCCGATGGTGACGATGGCTTCGCTTTCCGGGTCGATGTCGACCTCGTAGCGGTCCTTGTACCAGTTGGAGATTGCTCGGCGCAGGCGCGGGATGCCGCGAGAGGTGGAGTAGCCGTGGGTGTCTTCACGCTGGGCGACCTGTACCAGCTTCTCGACGATGTGCGGCGGGGTGGCGCCATCGGGGTTGCCCATGCTCAGGTCGATGATGTCCTCGCCACGACGGCGGGCAGCCATCTTGAGCTCGGCGGTGATGTTGAAGACGTAGGGGGGGAGACGATCGATGCGCGCAAAGCGGCGCGGCGAACCTGGGTTGGCCATGGCTTCCTCTGAGTACGTAAGCGCCCGGAACCGTCCGAGCGACGTTGGCCGATGTGGCGGCCTGAATCAGAAGATAGTGCCGAAACAGGATCCTTGTAAAGGATAATTTCCTGTTTTGTTAGATCTTTTCAGATCTATTGTTTGAAAATCAGAGATTTATATTTTCCTGTGCTGGCCTCTTCGCGGGTAAACCCGCCCCTACAGGAACCTTGTAGGAGCGGGTTTACCCGCGAACAGGCCAGCACAGGAAAAACACCAAAAAAAAACCCCGGCACAGTGGCCGGGGTTTTCGTGAAACAGGCAGCAGTTTCAGCGTGCGTAGGTCATCAGCACGTCCGCAGCGGTCTGGCTGTCCACTCCCATCATCACACTCAATGCAGTGACGGTAAGGATGGAGAAGCCGAACACCTTGCGGGCCCACTTGCTGTCGTCCTCAGCCTTGTAACCACCCCAGGCCATGTACAGCCAGTACAGGCCCATGGCAGCGGCCACAGCCAGGTAGCCGAGGCCGGCGTAACCGCCGAGGGTAAGCATAAGGGTGGCGAGCACGAAGGCCAGCACGTACAGCACGATCTGCTTTTTCGCCGCGAGGATGCCACGTGCCACCGGCAGAACCGGAATGTTGGCAGCGCTGTAATCCTTGAAGCGGAAGATCGCGATGGCAAAGCTGTGCGGCATTTGCCAAAGGCTGAACATCACCAGCAGGGTTACCGCAGCCAGGTCGAAGCTGTTGCTCACGGCGCAGTAACCGATCACCGGAGGCATGGCACCCGACAGGCTGCCAACCAAGGTGCCGTGCACCGATTTACGCTTCAGCCACAGGCTGTAGAAACCGACGTAGACGACAAAGCCAATCAGTGCGCAGAACGCAGACAGCGGGTTGGCCTGGACATACAGCAGGCTGAAACCCGCCACCCCGAGCAGGGTGGCGTAGATCAGCGCGAGGGGCAGCGACATGCCGCCCTGAACCATGACACGGTTCTTGGTGCGCTCCATCTTGTGGTCGATGTCACGGTCGATGCAGTTGTTGAACACGCATCCGGACGCAACCACCAGCGAAGTACCGATCACCACCGCCAGGAACAGGGCGAAATCCACATGGCCCTTCGAGGCAAGGAAGAAACCGCCTGCCACGGAAAGCACGTTACCGAAAATGATCCCCGGTTTGGTGATTTGGATAAAGTGCTTAACGGACATGCAGTCTTACCTCACTTGGCCAACATTTCGAAGTGGATGCTGAACATGATCCACAGCGACAGGCCGACAAGCAGAGCGATCACCAGGGTGGTGAACAGGAACGTCGAAACGTTGTTGCGTTGCTCTTTCGAGCGGTCCATGTGCAGGAAGTAAACCAGGTGAACAACTACCTGGATCACGGCCATGGCAACAATGATCAGAACGGTCAGGTTCTTCGGCAGGCTGGCGGTCATGGCCAGGCCGAATGGAATCGCAGTCAGGATGATCGACAGTACAAAACCGATCATGTACGACTTGACGCTGCCGTGATTACCTTCGTGATGAGTGTCGTGTGCGTTAGCCATTACAGAACCCCCAGCAGGTAAACGACGGTGAATACGCAGATCCAGACCACGTCCAGGAAGTGCCAGAACAGGCTCAGGCAGCTCATGCGGGTCTTGGCGGTCGGCGTGATGCCGTGCTTGTTGATCTGGTACATCATGATTGCCATCCAGATCAGACCAGCAGTCACGTGCAGACCGTGGGTACCTACCAGGGCGAAGAAGCCCGACAGGAAGCCACTGCGCTGCGGGCCGAAGCCCTCGCTGATCAGGTGATGGAACTCATAGATTTCCATCGCGATGAAGCCTGCACCGAACAGGAAGGTCACAGCCAACCAGCCCAGTACGCCAGCTTTCTTGCCATCGAACATCTTCAGCATGGCGAAGCCGAAGGTGATCGAGGACAGCAGCAGGAGCAGCGTTTCAACAGCTACGAAATCGAGCTGGAAGATGTCATGACCCGACGGGCCGCCGGCAAAACTGCCGGACAGCACCGCGTAGGTGGCGAAGAGCGACGCAAACAGGATGCAGTCGGTCATCAGGTACAGCCAGAAGCCCAGTACGGTCATCTGGCCCGAGTCGTGGTGGTGGTCGTCGTGCCCATGGTCGTGACCATGAGCAGCGCCGTGCATTACTTGACTGGACATTGATTACACCCGCTCAAACGATTCGACACGTGCGCCGGCAGGCAGAGCACCTGCTTTGGCCAGCGCTTTCATACGCTCGCCTTCGATGCGCGCCACTTCTTCGGCCGGAACCATGTAGCCCTGGTCGTCACGTGCAGCGTGGCGAACGAAGACAGCGATGGTTGCAACCAGGCTCGCGCCAACCAGCCACCAGATGTGCCAGATGAAGGCGAAGCCGAAGACGGTCAGGAACAGGCCCATGAACAGACCGGTAGCGGTGTTGCTCGGCATGTGAATGGCTTCGTACTTGGCCGGGGCCTTGTACGCAACGCCTGCTTCCTTGGCTTCGTGCCAGCAGTCCAGGCCAACTTTCTCAGGCATGTGAGCGAAGTTGTAGAACGGAGGTGGCGAAGAAGTCGACCATTCCAGGGTACGGCCGCCCCATGGGTCGCCGGTCACGTCCAGGTTCTGCTTGCGGTCGCGGACCGAAACGACGATCTGGATCAGCTGGCAAGCGATACCGAACAGGATCAGCACGGCGCCGACAACGGCTACGTACAGGTAGGGTTCCCACAGTGGGTTGTCGGAGTGGTTCAGACGACGGGTCATGCCCATGAAGCCCAGGGCGTACAGCGGCATGAACGCAACGTAGAAGCCCGACAGCCAGAACCAGAAGGCAGCTTTGCCCCACTTCTCGTTCAGGGTGAAGCCGAAGGCTTTCGGGAACCAGAAGGCGAAACCGGCGATGTAGCCGAATACCGCGCCACCGATGATCACGTTGTGGAAGTGCGCAATTACGAACAGGCTGTTGTGCAGGACGAAGTCAGCACCCGGAACGGCCAGCAGTACGCCGGTCATGCCACCGATGGAGAAGGTGACCATGAAGCCCAGGGTCCAGAGCATCGGTGCGGTGAAGCGCACACGGCCTTGGTACATGGTGAACAGCCAGTTGAACAGCTTCACACCGGTCGGAATGGAGATCAGCATCGTCGCCAGGCCGAAGAAGGTGTTGACGCTGGCGCCGGCACCCATGGTGAAGAAGTGGTGCAGCCATACAGCAAAGCCGAGGATGGCGATCGCGCCCGATGCGTAAATCATCGAGTGGTGGCCGAACAGGCGTTTGCCAGAGAACGTCGAAGTGACTTCCGAGAACACGCCGAAGGCCGGCAGGATCAGGATGTAAACCTCAGGGTGACCCCACGCCCAGAACAGGTTGACGTACATCATCGGGTTCCCACCAAGCTCGTTGGTGAAGATGTGGAAGTCCAGATAACGGTCAACAGTCAGAAGAGCGAGTGCAGCAGTCAGAATCGGGAACGAAGCGACGATCAGCACGTTGGCCCAGGTGCAGGTCCAGGTGAAGATCGGCATGTCCATCAGTTTCATGCCAGGTGCGCGCATCTTCATCACGGTGACGAGGAAGTTCACGCCGGTAAGCGTCGTACCCAATCCGGATAGCTGTAGCGCCCAGATGTAGTAGTCGACACCCACCCCAGGGCTGTACTGAATGCCCGCGAGCGGCGGATAGGCAACCCAGCCGGTCTTGGCGAATTCACCAACGCCCAGCGAGATGTTGACCAGCAGCACGCCTGCCAGCAGCAGGTAGAAGCTCAGGGAGTTCAGGAACGGGAAGGCAACGTCACGTGCACCGATCTGCAGAGGAACCGCCAGGTTCATCAGGCCGGTGAAGAACGGCATCGCCATGAAGATGATCATGATCACACCGTGAGCGGTGAAGATCTGGTCATAGTGTTCAGGCGGCAGATAGCCTTCGGAGCCGCCGGTTGCGGCAGCCAGCTGGGTACGCATCATGATGGCGTCGGCAAAGCCGCGCAGCAGCATGACCATCGCGACGATGATGTACATCACGCCGATCTTTTTGTGGTCGACAGTAGTCAGCCACTCGCTCCACAAGTAGGTCCACTTGCGGAAATAGGTGATAAGACCGACGACAGCGATACCGCCGAGCGCGATCATGGCAAGCGTCACCATGACTATCGGCTCGTGATAGGGTATCGCCTCCAGGCTTAATTTACCGAACATCTCTTACTCCTCTGCACCGGCAGCTGGTTGCATACTCGATTCCACACCCTTGGTTGTGGCCAGATCTTTGCTGCCTGCTTCTTCGTGGCTACGACCGCGGTTCATGCCTTCGTACTTGTCGACGATCAGCTGGAACTGCTCAGGCGAAGCCTCGCTATACAGCGCGACCGGGTTGTTTTCGCTTGGTTTGGCCAAGGCGTCGTATTCGGCCTTGTCCAGCTTCTTCGGCGACTGCTTGACTTCAGCGACCCACTTGTCGAAGTCTTCCTGAGAGGTGGCAGTAGCCTTGAATTTCATGCCGGTGAAGCCAGCACCGCTGTAGTTGGCGCTGATACCGTCGAATTCGCCGTTTTCGTTGGCGATCAGGTGCAGCTTGGTGGTCATGCCGGCCATGGCGTAGATCTGGCCGCCCAGGCCCGGGATGAAGAACGAGTTCATCACGGCGTCGGAAGTGACGCGGAAGTTGACCGGAGTGTTAGCCGGGAAGACGATCTTGTTGACCGTGGCAATGCCCTGCTCCGGGTAGATGAACAGCCACTTCCAGTCCAGCGCGACCACGTCGATCTGAATCGGCTTAACGTCCGAATCCAGCGGACGATAAGGGTCCAGCTTGTGGGTGGAGTGGTAGGTGACGTAACCCAGGGCGATGATGATCAGGATCGGGATGATCCATACCGCGGCCTCGATCTTGGTCGAGTGCGACCAGTCAGGGGTGTAGGTGGCTGCCTTGTTGGAAGCACGGTACTTCCAGGCGAACGCCAGGGTCATGATGATCACAGGGATTACCACCAGCAGCATCAGGCCGGTAGCGATCAGGATCAGGTTCTTTTGCTCAATGCCGACCTGGCCCTTCGGGTCGAGCAGGGTCCAGTTGCACCCACTGAGTAAAAGCATGCCTAAAAAGGGCAATATGCCAAACAGTCTGGGGTAACGCTTTTTACTCATCTCACGACCTCTAGATCAGCTTGCTTCAATGCAATTTGTGTTTTGGTAGCCAACACTTCGTCCTGCCAAGTGAGGCATTTCGCGCCCGTACTCGCTCCTGCCTGGGGTCCGACTGCAGGACCTTGGCTTCAAGCGGGTTAGCGGTGCTTATGGTTTCGTAGGCAACAGGCCTGTACTTCAGACCAAGTCCATTTGGTGCGGGAAAACGCGGAGGGGTGTCCGCCCGGTATCGCCGTTGGGCGAAACTTGACGAAGTCAGCAAAAAGGAGCGCTGGGGCTTCCTTCAATCCTGCGACTCGCAAGCAGTGCCGAACGGAAATTGGGGGCGATTGTAGATAGGTCGCCAACCCTTGACTATGACTTATTGAGCAACAGTCTTTTACAGAATCCGCAACAATGCTGCTCAATAATTCAACTTCGCGACAGTTTGTCGCACCCCGCTTGCTAGGCCTCAAAGCCGCATTCTGCAAGGCCTACGGGTTGATCTGGATCAAGCGGTGCGCAACTTTTCCCTCTTCTCATGCGGTGCAAAAGACCCCATGCAATTCGGGACTTTTGTCTAAGCCTGGCGTCGATTGCGGTAGATACCGAGCGGAACCAGGACGGCGGTCAGCACGAAGGCAACAAGTGCCCATTGCGCCAGCGACAGGCCGAGGATCGGCGGGTAAGGCGTACTGCAGAAGCCGTCGACCTGAAACGCCAGTGGCCACAGTTTTGCCAGTGGCAGGTCATCCACGATCGGCTGCAGGGTATCGATACCGCAACTGACCATGGGGTTGGCGAGTATATACACATGGTTGCCAGCCGCAACGATTCCGCCAATGGCACTGAGCACCACCAATGCCTCGAAGAAGGTCAGGCTGCGGCGCCCAGGCATCGCCGCAGCGATGAAGGCAAAAAGGGCAATGAACAGCAACGCATAACGCTGCAGGATGCACAGCGGGCAGGGTGCCTCGCCTAGCACCACCTGCATGTAGAGGGCGCCGCCGATCAGTGAAAGGCAGATCAGCCCCAACAGCACCAGAAAGCGCCGTTCCCGATTCAGGCGCGATGTTTGTTCGTTCATTGCCGGTTCCTTCGATGGATAGTGGCAGCGTGGTCCGCCTGCCTGGGCGCAAGTCTACACGCTGGGCATGGCCTGTGAGCATGCCGAGGGAGCGTCGCGGAAGCACTGCGCAGGGCTATCCAGTGTGGCTGAGACCGGCCGCAACGACGTCGGTTCAACGCCAGGCGGCAAAAAAACGGCTGCCCAGGTGCCGCGCAGGGGCAAGCCCCTCGACACCCGGGAGTGAAGGATACCGTGATTAAAGGATGATTAAGGATGAAAGCGCAGCGCCCGGTTTCATCTTTCCTTTATATATAGGCAGAAAGGTGTGCTGCAGCGGGGGGACGAGTACTTTATAAGCCTGTACCGGCCCCTTCGCGGGTAAACCCGCTCCTACAGAGACGGCACCCCATTCAAGACCGGTGCAATACCTGTGGGAGCGGGCTTGCCCGCGAAGAGGCCGGCACAGGCGCTACATCACTCCAGCGCTGCCGCCGGCCCGAAGAACTCGTAGCGGCTCTGCTGCTCCGGCACACCCAGGCCCTTCAGTTGGCGCTTTACCGCCGCCATGAAGCCCTTCGGCCCGAGGAAGTAGGCGTCCACGTCACGCTCCTGCGGCAGCCACTCGGCAAGCAGGTCTTCACTGAGCAAACCCACGGCGTCGGCCGCAGCGCCACCTTCTGGCTCGGCATAGCAGTAGAAGCGCTTGAGCTGTGGATGGCGCGCCGCCAGGCCATCGATCCAGTCCCGGAAGGCATGCACCGCGCCATTACGCGCACAGTGGATGAAATGCACCTCGCGCCGGGTTTGCAGTGCTGCCTGCAGCATCGCCAGGGTCGGGGTAATGCCCACCCCTCCGCTGATCAGCACCAGCGGCTTGTCGCTGGCTGCCAGGGTGAAGTCACCCGCAGGCGGGAACAGTTTCAGGGTATCGCCCACCACCAGCTCATCGTGCAGGTAGTTGGAGACCTTGCCGCCCGCCTCGCGCTTGACGCTAATGCGGTATTCCTTGCCGTCGCACAGCGCCGACAGGGAATAGTTGCGGCGCTGCTCGGCACCGTCAATGTCAAGTTTCAGACCGATGTACTGGCCAGGTTCTGCCTTGAGCACCGGCATGCCATCCACCGGGGCGAAGTAGAACGAAACGATCTCGCTGCTTTCCTGCTCGCGGCGTACCAGGCGGAATTCACGGGTACCGCGCCAGCCACCCTCGGCCTCTTCCTTCTCTTTATAGAGGTTTTCTTCAGCGCCAATCAGAATGTCGGCCAGCTGGCCATAGGCCGCGCCCCACGCGTCGATCACCGCAGGGGTGGCAATGTCCTTGCCCAGCACTTCCTCGATGGCGCGCAGCAGGCAGCTTCCGACAATCGGGTAGTGCTCCGGCAGAATCTGCAGGGCAACATGCTTGTTGATGATCTGCCCAACCAGACCGCCCAGTTGCTCCAGCTGGTCGATATGGCGGGCATACATCAACACGCCATTAGCCAGCGCACGCGGCTGATCGCCGCTGGCCTGGTGGGCCTGGTTGAACAGCGGCCGTACCTCGGGGTACTCGCTGAGCATCATCTTGTAGAAGTGGGTGGTCAGCGCTTCACCGCCGCTTTCCAGCAGAGGTACAGTGGCCTTGATGATTGCACGTTGTTCGGCATTGAGCATTGCAACAACTCCTGAGCCTGTGGCTTCAA
Organism: Pseudomonas sp. 2,4-D; assembly: GCF_030418155.1. Lineage (NCBI taxonomy): Bacteria > Pseudomonadati > Pseudomonadota > Gammaproteobacteria > Pseudomonadales > Pseudomonadaceae > Pseudomonas > Pseudomonas sp. 2,4-D. The sequence goes on along the minus strand of NZ_JAUHUI010000030.1, from coordinate 3,091 downwards.
ATGACTGCCCCTGCCATTACAGCAATCGTGCCAACTTTTATCGCCAGCAAAATCACGGGTTTGATGCAGGTCATGTCAAAACGACCCACCCCTGCGTATAGTCATATCGACCCATAGGAGTCCATATGACTACACAGCCACTGCTCACCACCCTCCTGCCCCTGGTCAGCGACCTGTCCCGCGATTTGCCCGACCAGGAACGCTACCGCCGCCTGTTGCAAGCCATGCGTGGCCTGCTGCCGTGCGATGCTGCAGCACTGCTGCGACTGGATGGTGAATGGCTGGTGCCGCTGGCAGTGGATGGCCTTAGCCCCGACACCCTTGGCCGGCGCTTTCGGGTCAGCGAGCACCCGCGTTTCCAGGTACTGCTCAGCCGCCCGGAACCTACCCGTTTCGCCAGCGACTCCGAACTGCCCGACCCCTACGATGGGTTGGTCAATGCCCCCGATGCCGACCTTGAAGTGCACGACTGCATGGGCTGCCCGTTGATGGTCGATGAGCGCCCATGGGGCCTGGTCACCCTCGACGCCCTCACCCCCGGGCAGTTCCAGAGCCTGGAGCTGGATGCCCTGCAGGCCTTTGCCAGCCTGGCTGCCGCCACCGTTACCGTGGCCGAGCGTATCGAACACCTAGCCCTGCGTGCCGAAGACGAACACCATCGCGCCGAGCTCTACCGCCAGGCCAGCGGCCAGGATAGAGAGCTGATTGGCCAGAGCGCGGCGCACAAACGTCTGGTGGAGGAAATCCGTCTGGTCGGCAGCAGCGACCTGACCGTGCTGATCACCGGCGAAACCGGGGTCGGCAAGGAGCTGGTGGCCCAGGCCCTGCACCGGGCCAGTAGCCGCGCCGACAAGCCGCTGATCAGCCTCAACTGCGCCGCCCTACCCGACACCTTGGTGGAAAGCGAACTGTTCGGTCATGTGCGCGGCGCCTTCACCGGCGCGCATGGCGAGCGCCGCGGCAAGTTCGAACTGGCCAACGGCGGCACACTGTTCCTCGACGAAGTGGGCGAACTGCCGCTGACGGTCCAGGCCAAGCTGTTACGCGTGCTGCAAAGCGGCCAACTGCAGCGCCTGGGTTCGGACCGCGAGCACAGGGTGGACGTGCGCCTGATCGCCGCGACCAACCGCGACCTGGCTGCCGAGGTGCGTACGGGCAACTTCCGCGCCGACTTCTATCACCGCCTCAGCGTATACCCGCTGCACGTGCCACCGTTGCGCGAACGTGGGCGAGACGTGCTGCTATTAGCGGGCTACTTCCTCGAACAGAACCGTTCACGGCTTGGCCTGAACAGCCTGCGCCTGAGCCATGAGGCCCAAGCCGCGCTGATCGCCTACGACTGGCCAGGCAATGTGCGCGAACTGGAACACCTGATCGGCCGCTCGGCACTCAAGGCGCTAGGCCAGCACCCTGATCGGCCACGTATCCTCACCCTCGAAGCCATCGACCTGGACCTGCGTGTGTCGGCAGCCACGTCAGGCACGCTGCCCTCCCCCACTGAAGCGCTGCAAGTGGTCACCCCGCCTGAAGGCGGATTGCGTGAAGCCGTCGATATTTACCAGCGACAGCTGATCGAAGCCTGCCTGCAGCGGCATCAGGACAACTGGGCAGCAGCAGCTCGCGAACTCGGTCTGGACCGCGCAAACCTGAGCCGTTTGGCCCGCAGGCTAGGGCTTCGCTGAGGCTGTTCTACCAAAGGATTAACCCAGAAAGCCATCTGGTTGCTTCCCCACCGGCTGCTATATCTCCCTAACCACCCGTTTGTCGACTGCCTGGTCGAGGCTGTGCGTAAGACCCCTGACAGGGCTCTGTTACGCCGGTTATGGCCCGAACACGCGGGCCGGGGGATCCGGATATCAGCAGGGAGCATCCATGGACAACATCGTCGTCGCCGATAAGCAATCCGAAGTCGCCACTCAGAGCGCCTGGGGCAATATCAATCTCAAAGCACCAAGCGTCGTGCAGATACCGGTATCTCCAGACAAAGTGGCAACGGTCACCCAGCGCGGGCAGGACCTGATCGTCACCCTGAAGTCGGGGGAAAAGGTCACCATCGGTAACTTCTTCGCCGTGGACCAGGCCGGGGTCGGCAGCGATATGGTCTTCGTCGGCGAAGACGGCACCCTGTGGCATGCCCAGTACGATGCGGCAGCTTTCACCGGTTTCACCTTCGAAGAAGTGGCCTCGCTGGACGAACTGGTCGCAGGCATCGGTACTGCAGGCAGCGCCATGCCAACTTGGGCGATTGCCGGGCTCAGCCTGCTCGGCGTGGGCGGTGCAGCAGCAGCGGCGGACAATGGAGGCGGGGGCAGCAGCGGCGGTTCCGACCCCGACACCAGCGCACCGGCCACACCGATCGACCTGCTGGTTTCGCCGGATGGCTTGCGTCTGACGGGCCGTGGCGAAGCAGGCACCACGGTGAACATCCGCGACGCCGCCGGCAACCTGATCGGCAGCGGGACAGTGGGTGCCGACGGCAACTTCAACGTGACGTTGAATGCGCCGCAGATCAACAGCGAAAACCTTGATGTCACCCTGACCGACGCCGCCGGCAATGTCTCGGCGCCTGGCACTGTCACTGCGCCGGACGCAACTGCACCACTGGCGCCGACCGACCTGGCTATCAATGAACAGGGCACCACCCTCACCGGCCGTGCCGAGCCCGGCTCGACGGTTTCCGTGCAAGGCGCTGGTGGCGTGTTGCTGGGCACTGCGGTGGCCGGTGCGGACGGCCAGTTCAGCATTACCCTGCAACCGCCACAAAGCGACGGCCAGGCCCTGGAGGTCAGCGCCGCAGATGCGGCAGGCAATAGCTCGCCAGTTGCCAACATCACGGCACCGGACGTCGACACCCCTGATACTACAGCCCCTGAACAACCGACCGACCTGGCCCTGGCCGATGGCGTCACCTTCACCGGTCGCGGAGAGCCCGGCGCTACCGTGCAGGTGCGCGATGCTGGCGGCAACCTGATTGGCACCGGTGTCGTCGGTGCCGACGGCCTGTTCAGCCTCTTCCTGTCGCCTGCCCAGGCCAATGGTGAAGCACTCGATGTGCGTCTGGTGGATGCCGCCGGTAACAGCTCTGCCCCAT